>JBGTSD010000001.1:0-72902 GCA_041940385.1 Phycisphaerales bacterium
TCCCGGTCGATCACCTCTCGGCGTCGCCGGTGTTCGTCGAGTACTTCGAGCAGATGAAGCAGGAGCTGGGCGACCTGGTGCTCGTCAGCCCGGACGTGGGCAACGTGAAGGTCGCCAACATGTTCGCGGGCCTGCTCGGGGGGGACCTCGCGATCATCGACAAGCGGCGCAAGAGCGGATCGGAAGTGGCCGTCGTGAACCTGATCGGCTCGGTGAAGGGGCGCACCGTGCTGATGATGGACGACATGATCGCCACCGGCGGCACCGTCTGCGAGGCCGCCCGCCTGCTGCGCGAGCACGGCGCCGTGGGCGTCTACTCCGCGGCGACGCACGGCGTCCTGGTCGGCCTCGCGCCCCAGCGCCTCGCCGACAGCCCCATCGATCGCATCGTCATCACCAACTCGATCCCCGCCAACGAGCGGCTCGAGCCGCTGCGCCCCAAGCTCGTCGAGCTGTGCGTCAGCGGCCTCCTCGGCGAGGCGATCCACCGCATCCACCACAACCTCTCCGTCAGCGCCCTCTTCCGGCGCAGCGGCGGGACCAAGCGATAGAGAGCAGAGACCCAAGCGCACAACCCGCGGCGCCGTGAGCGCCGCCCTTTCGGAGATTTGCAAGCCATGCAAGCCACGCACACCCTGAACGCCAAGAAGCGCGAGCGACTCGGCTCCCGGTACTCGCAGCGCGTCCGCCAGACCGGCGGGCTGCCCGCGGTCATGTACGGGCACGGCGCCGAACCGCTGCCGATCACGCTCGACGCCAAGGAGACCGTCCGATTCGTGAAGTCGGGCGAGAAGGTCTTCACCGTCAATCTCGAGGGCGACGGCTCGTCGCAGACCGTCCTGCTCAAGGACATCCAGTTCGACTACCTCGGCGACACGATCATCCACATCGACCTGGCGCGCGTCGATCTTGACGAGCTGGTCGAGGTGTCGGTGCCGGTGAAGCTGGTCGGCGAGGCCGTCGGCATGAAGACGGCGGGCGCGGTCATGCTGCACCCGACGAGCGAGCTCGACGTGCGCTGCCGCGTCACGTCGATCCCCGACCGCATCGAGGTGGACGTGTCGGCCCTGAACATCAACGAGTCCATCCACGTGAGCGACCTGACGCCGCCCGAGGGCGTGGAGTTCATGACGGACGAGGACGCGGTGGTCGCGACCATCCACGTGAAGGTCGAGGAGCCGACGGCCGAGGCGACCGCCACCGAGGGCGAGGCGGCCGAGCCCGAGGTCATCCGCGAGAAGAAGGACAAGGACGAGGAAGAGAAGGAGTGAAGCTGATCGTCGGCCTGGGCAATCCAGGGTTGGAGTACGAGAAGACGAGGCACAACGCCGGGTTTTTGGCGGTGGACCGCCTCGCCGCTCGTCGGGCGAAGGGCGCGATGCCCCGGGCCCGGTTCCAGGCCGTGACGATCGAGTGTTCGCTCCCCGGACAGGACGGCGACGAGAAGGTGATGCTGCTCAAGCCCATGACCTACATGAATCTCTCCGGCGCCGCCGTCGCCGACGCTGTCCGCTTCTTCAAGCTCGACGCCGGGAACGATCTCTTCGTGCTGGTGGACGACGTGGCGCTGCCCTGCGGCGCCATCCGAGTCCGCGCGGACGGATCGGCGGGCGGTCACAACGGTCTGGGAGACCTCGAGCGCCGTCTCGGCACGCAGGCGTACGCCCGCTGTCGCATCGGCATCGACGCTCCGGGCATCGTGCCCCAGGCGGACTACGTGACGTCGCGTTTCAGCGCCGAGCAGTGGCCGCTGGTGGACGAGGCGCTGGACCGCGCCGCGGACGCCGCGGAGCTTTGGGTCGCGAAGGGCGTGACCTCCGCGATGAATCGGTTCAACACCAAGGGGCCTGCGAAGGACGCTGGCCCGGACGATCGTCGCCCGGACGCGACGCGGAATTAGGTTCGATTTGACACTTGTCGCCCCGCGCCGAGTCGCGGGGCAAACCCGAGACGAGAAAGGTTCAAGCACCCATGCGCAACGAACGAGTGAACTACTACGAGGCGATGTTCGTCATCAGCCAGGCCGTCGCCGCCGATCTGAACGGCGCGATCGAGCACATCAAGGGCCTCCTCGACCGCGCCGGCGCGGAGGTCGTGGCCCTCAAGAAGTGGGACGAGCGTCGCCTCGCCTACGAGATCGGCGGGCAGAAGCGCGCCGTCTTCATCCTCGCGTACTTCAAGTGCAACGCCACGAAGCTCGAGGACTTCGACCGCGACTGCAACCTCTCCGAGAAGATCCTGCGCGTGCTCGTCACGAAGGCGGATCACCTCACCATCGAGGAGATGCAGGTCGCCGATTCGCGCCAGGAGCTGGCCGACGAGGCGGCGCTGCGCGGCGCCGGCGAGGAGTCCGAAGAGGCCGAGTTCGTCGAAGAAGAAGCCTGATCGAGTCCGAACGCTGGTCACCCATTTCCGACAGGAGGCGCCACGATGGCCGCGAACTTCAACAAGGTCATGCTCATCGGCAACCTGACGCGCGACCCGGAGCTGCGTCATCTGCCCAGCGGCATGGCGGTCGCCAACCTCGGGCTCGCCGTCAACCGGCGCTTCAAGGGCCAGGACGGCGAGAGCCGCGAGGAGACGACCTTCATCGACTGCGACGCCTGGGGGCGCACCGCGGAGATCATGTGCCAGTACCTCCAGAAGGGAAAGCCCGTGTTCATCGAGGGTCGCCTGCGCCTCGATGAATGGAACGACAAGGCCAGCGGCGACAAGCGCAGCAAGCTCAAGGTCGTCGTCGAGAACTTCCAGTTCCTCGACAGCCGCCAGGACAGCGGCGGCGGTGGCTCCGGGGGCGGGGGCGGGGGCGGCGGC
The DNA here is from genome assembly GCA_041940385.1 of Phycisphaerales bacterium. Taxonomy (GTDB): domain Bacteria; phylum Planctomycetota; class Phycisphaerae; order Phycisphaerales; family UBA1924; genus JACVCK01. The sequence continues at coordinate 2,815 of JBGTSD010000001.1, forward strand.
GGCGGCGGGCGTCGTCCCGCGCCGGCGTCGCGCGGCGCCTCGGGCGGCCAGGACTCCGGCTCGCACTACGAGCCCATGAACGACGACGACATCCCGTTCTGATTCAACGTCTGTTTTCACCCACGCTGGGGCCGCAGACGCGGCTCCTAACTCTCACCGAGAAGGACAGCGCACCATGCCGAAGACCGTGCAACTGCTGCTCACCGAGTCCGTCGACAACCTGGGCATCGTCGGGGACGTCGTGAACGTCCGCACCGGCTACGCCCGTAACTTCCTGCTGCCGAACGAACTCGCGACCGAGCCGACCGAGGAGCGCATCCAGGCCCTCGCCACCAAGCGCGCCGAGGCCGAGCGTCACCAGCGCGAGCTGCGTCAGCAGCGCGAGAAGATGATCGAGAAGCTCGAGGGCCTCGAGGTCACGCTCCAGCGCTCCTGCAACGATCAGGGCCAGCTCTACGGCTCGATCTCGCAGCAGGACATCGCCGACGCCCTCGCCGAGCAGGGCTTCAACGTCAAGCCGCGCGAGATCCGTCTCTCGCAGTCGATCAAGCGCATCGACTCCTATCACGTCAACGTGAAGGTCGACACCGACCTCGAGGCCGAGATCAAGCTGTGGGTCGTGGCCGACCGCGAGCTGGACCTTGACGGCAAGTCCTCCGAGGCGACGCCCGGCGCGGAGGGCGAAGAGGGCGCCGCCCCGGCGCCGCAGCGCCGCCCGCGCCGCGAGCCGGAGCTGCCCGACGCGCTCGAGGTGGACTTCGACGAGAAGCCCAATCGCAAGGGCAAGAGCCGCCGCTGATCGTCAGCGCGACAAGAACAAGGCCCCGGCGTCCGCGACGCCGGGGCCTTTCTCATGCGCATTGGGTGCTTCGGCGCCGGCTCAGCGCGCCTGGCGCGGGCGGGGGAGCTGGATCGGCGGGTTCAGTTCCTCGATGACTTCCGGACCGATGTTGAAGCTCACGATCTGGACGCCGGCGCTGGGACGGAAGATGAGCGTGAGGCGTTCATTGTCGCGGCTCGGGCTCAGCGTCGGCAGCTGCGTCAGCGCGCGGATTGGATCGCCCGGCGTGAAACGGATCGTGACGTTGCGTCCGTCGTCGTAGACGTAGCCGATGGCGTCGTACACCTGGCCGAGGTTGTCGACGAGTTGGGGCGGGAGGACCTGCTTGGCGGTGTCCGCGGCCTTGCCGAGCAGGGACAGCGGGCTGCGCACCGACACGTCGACCTGCACGATCTTGGTGTCGAGCGTTTCGCCGAAGCGTTCGAGGCGAAGGTTCTGGTCGAGGCCGCGCTCCTGCACCTGATTGCGGGGCAGGGTGTGCTGACCGTCGACGATGTAGTTGGTGCGCTCGAAGTTCTCGACGCGCAGGCCGCCGCGGTTGGTGGTGTTGATGCTCCACGCAGGCCCGATGCGGTCCTCGACGCGGACGGGGTTGGTGATCGGCGGGCGCTGGGAGGACTGCGTCTGGGCGCGGGCCTCTTCGAGGACCGGGTCGGCGATGGCGAGCTCGGTGAAGAGCGAGCGGGAGCGGATGGCCTCGTCGCGATCGGCGACGCTGGCGAACTCGCGCCCGCCGCCGTCGGCGGAGATCGGGAAGCGGACGTTGCGGATCAGCAGGTCGGTGGGCGTCCAGTTCTGCGGGATGACGAACTCGAACGCCACGGGCGCTTCGGAGGCGCCGCCGACGGAGGAGTAGACGATGTTGCTCGCGGAGTCGAAGCGCCAGCGTCCGAGGTCGAGGCGCGTGGGGTCGCCCTGCGAGACGATGGCGATGGGCTCGAGGATCCGCCCCTCGCCGCTGGGATCGGTGGCGATGAGCTGGATCTGGCCTCGCGCGAAGCTGAACTTGGCGCCTTTGGTCTCCTTGGCGCCGGCCTTGAAGCGGAAGACGAAGCCCTCGAGGCGCGCGTTGGCGCCGATGGCCTCGCCGTCGAAGCGCTTGACGTCCTGACGCACCGGCTCGCCCGTGCTGGTCACGTTGAACGAGTCCACCGCGACGTCGGCGGCGCTCACGCCGGGGATGGTGTAGCGACCGACGATGTCCACGTCGGCGGGCGCGATGGACGTGCGGCCCTTGCCGTCGAAGGTGTGACGCACCAGGGCGCCGCGAAGGTGGGCGTCCGGCGCACGAACGGCGAGCGGTGCGCTCGTCGCGAGCGAGCCCCGGCTGACGAACTCGTAGAGACCGACGGTCATGGAGTCCACGGGGACCCAGAGGTTCGAGCCCTTCACGATTGTGCCGCTCGGATCCGCCTGGACCGGCGTATAGCCGAGGAAGTTCGGCGGGAGACGGAAGTAGGAGATCGAGGTGACGAGCACACCGGCGGTGAGGAACCCGGACGCGGCGCCGAAGACAAGGCCGCCGACGAAGTTCGATGCATCGTCAAAGTCCATGCCCTTGGGCACGAGCTTGTCGCACGCCACGCGCAGCACGAAGAGCGCGACGAGGAATGGCAGCATCAGACCCAGGCCGAACGCCAGTTCCTGGACGACGCCGCCCATGCCGATCAGCATGCCTGCGACCGGCTCCCAGAAGGCGAAGGCGATCGCGCCGGCGACGATGACGCAGACGAAGTGCATCATCGCGGAGAACATGCCCTGCGACGACCAGAGATAGGCGATGAGTCCGATCATCGCGATGACGAGAAGGTTCAGGATCATGAGTCTGCCTCGTGGGAGTCGCGGGAGGAGTCGTGCGAGGGAGTGCGGGTCAGGACGCGGCTCGCTGCTGTTGCTGCCCAGGCGCCGCGGGCGGCGTGCTGATGCGGATGACTTCTTCCAAGCTGGTCACGCCCTCGACCGCCTTGCGGATCGCGCTCTCCTGGATGCCGGGGAGCCGCTTCTTCTTGAACGCCGCCTTGAGCGACGCGAAGTCGCCCTTGGCGATCATGGCGCGCTCCTCGGCGCCGATCGCGTGGACCTCGAAGACGCCGTCCTGGCCGAGATAGCCCGCACCGTTGCACATGGGGCACGTCTCGGGCTTGTTCTTGATGAGCACCTGCCCGCCCTTGCGGTAGAGCTGCGTCACCTTGTCCGGCGGCAGGCCCATCTTCTTGAGCATGTCGGCGCTGGGCTGGTACGCGGCGCGGCAGTTCGGGCACAGGCGCCGCAGTAGCTTTTGCGCGACCACGCCGTGCAGGCCCTTAGACGCGATGTTTGCGTCGCCGATGGCCTTGGCCCACGTCTGGATCGCCATCAGCGCGTTCTCGGCGCGGAGGCCGAGGTAGACGCGCGTGCGGGAGAAGTCGGTCTTCGAGACTTCGAGGCCGGTCGCGGCGTCGGGCATTTCGGCGATGGAGAGCACGTCGGGATCGCGGCGGAGCAGCGAGCGGACGGTCGTCGAGTACTCGGCGCCGTCCACCGAGGGATCGAAGACGTTCTGGCGCACGCCCTCGATCTGACCCTGCGGCTCGATCTCCATCGTCTGCACGTTGGTCGTGTAGGCGTCGTGGGCGCGGAGGATGGCGTAGAGCGTGCTCGTGCGGCCCTGGCCGGGGGGCGCACCGACGATGACCAGGCCCTCGGCGTCCTCGATGATCTTCTTGAGCTCCTCGGCCTGGCCGGTGAGGAGGCCGAGCTCGTTGACCTTGCGCTGCACCTGCTGGTCGGGGTTGATGACGACGCCAAGCCGCAGACCGCCCTGCGCGCCCATGGTCGTGACCCGCAGCTTGTGCTTGATGTTCAGGCGCTCCATGGCGATGTCGCCGACCTGGCGCTTGCGCCGGTCGTTGACGTCGAGGTTCGCGGCCTTCTTGAAGAAGTCGATGGCGGCGACGGCCTCGGGCGCGCTCATCGTGCTGCCGGCCTGGCGGACGCCGTCCACCACGTAGGAATAGGAGTAGGTCTGCTCGGAGACGGGCATCAGGTCGAAGCGATTGGCGCGGGCGTCCATCGCCTTGATGATCATGTCCTCGGCGCCGGCGCGGATCGAGAACTCGGGCGTCTCGCGCTCGGGCGGCTCGATCACGCCCTGCTTGGTGCGGAAGACCAGCGACACTTCCTTGGCGCGGCGGTCCTTTTCCTTGTCGGCCTTGGCGCCGGCGAGCATCTCGCTCGGATTCAGCGACCACTTCTGACCCTCGCCGACGCGATGGTCCTTGTTGCGGAGGGAGAAGTAAACGCCCAGGTCCGCGCCCAGGATCACGAGCATGGCGGGCAGCGCCGCGAGGAACATCGGGATGGCGAGGAACGCGACGACGGCCAGGGCGCCCGCCGCGATGTGCGCGAGGTTCCACTGGCGGCGCTTGAAGTAGAAGCGCTGGGCGTCCTTGTCGTAGATGGTCGCGACGATCCACGCCCATCCCACGAAGAAGATCAGGGCGATGATCGCCTTCCACCAGGAGACGAGCACGAGCGCGGCGGCGAGCGTGAGCGTCGGGTCGAAGGCCGTGAGCGGCTGCATCGTCATGGGGCCTCGCGAGGGTCGAATACGGTGAAGCGGCGCGAGGGGCGCCGTCGGTAGAGGGACGCGGGACGGTCGGAGGCGCGGATCAGCCGATGCCCTTCAGGCGCATCTGGAGTTCGTCCGCGTTCGGGGTGGATTCCAGGGCCGTCCGCATGTGAATGTATTCCTGCTCCACGAGCTTCACAAGGGACCCGTTGAAGTCGATCATCCCGGCCTTTTCCGACTCGGTGGAGGTGATGACCTCGGTCAGCTCGCCCTCCCGGCCCTCGAGGATGTACTTGCGCACCACGGCGTTGTTGATCAGGATCTCGAGCGCCGGGATGCGGTGGATGTTCTCGTGCAGGGTCGGCAGCAGTTTCTGGTAGACGATCGCCCGCATCTGGTACGCGAGGATCTTGCGGACCTGCTCGCGCGCCTCGGGAGGGAAGAGGTCGTAGATGCGGGTGAAGGTCTCCGACGCGCTGGACGCGTGGATGGTGCCGAACACCAGGTGGCCGGTCTCGGCGGCGTGGAGGGCGGCTTCGAAGGTCTCGGCGTCGCGCATCTCGCCGACGAGCACGACGTCCGGGTTCTCGCGGACCAGCGCGCGGAGCGCGACCTTGAAGTCCAGCACGTCGATGTGGATCTCGCGCTGGTGGATCGTCGCCTTCTTGTCGGTGAAGATGAACTCGATCGGGTCCTCGATGGTCACGATGTGCACGGGCTTGCGCTCGTTCACGTAGTCCAGCATCGAGGCGATCGTCGTGGACTTGCCCGAGCCCGTCACGCCCGCGAGGAGGACGATGCCCTGGGGCTGCATGGCGATCTCCGCCATGACCGGCGGCAGGTGCAGCTCCTCGAACTTCTTGATGTTGCCGGTGATGAGTCGGGCGGCGATCGAGAGCTTGCCGCGCGACTGGAAGAGGTTGACGCGGAAGCGGCTCTTCTCGTCGTAGTCGTAGGCGAAGTCGACGGAGCCGAAGTGGCGCAGGTCCTCCCACTGTTCGTCGGTGAGGATGTTGCGCGCGATCTGCTGGTACTCCTCGTGGGTGACCGGCTCGGTGTCGAGGGTCTTGAGGGCGCCGCGCAGCCGGATGACCGGCGGCTTGCCCGTCTTCACGATGAGGTCGGACCCGCCGAACTTGATGCACGCCTGGAGGAACTTGCCCAGGCGCGTGGCATGGGGGTCGTGCTTCTTGTCGGGGTCCAGGGCCGTGTGGGCCGGCTTCGGCGCGGTGTCCGGTGTGTTGGTGATGCTGCTCATGACGCCCTGTCGAATCGCGGGTCTACGGGATGGAGTTCGCCCTGGGCGGACCGAGGCGCGCGGCGGGTGGCCGGCGGTCAGCCCCCGAACGGGGAGCGGCGGCCCGGGCCCTGAATGTTCGCCGCGAGGCGTCCTGCGGTTGCCCCCTGTCCCCCATCGTACCGGCGACCGGGCCCACGGCGTGGGGTCGGCACCGAATCCTTATCCGAGTCCAAATGAACAGGCGCCCGAGGGTCGCTCGGGCGCCTGAACGGTGGTCTTGGGGAAGGCGTTCGGGATCAGCGCGGCATGCCGGAGACGAGGGCGGCCCAGGGCGAGCCGTTGACGCTCGCGGGGGTCATGCCGGGCATGGGGTAGTGGCGGGTCAGGGCTTCACCCAGCGCGCCGGGCTCGGTCAGCACGAAGTAGGCCGGCTGGCCCAGCGCTCGATAGACGAAGCGGACGGCGCGGGCGAGGTTGTCGAGCGTGGTGCAGATCATCAGGCCCTCGCCGTCGCGCCGGATCGGCAGCAGCTTGAACTGCCACGCCTGACGCGCCGTGAGCGCCCGCAGAACCTCGTTGTCCACGCGTTCACGCCGCGGGTCGATGCGCGCCGTCTGGGACGCGTACTGCTCGGCCCACAGACCCTCGACGACGATCGGGTCCACGCCGAAGAGGTTCTCGGCGATGTCGCCGAACGGGCGGCCCTGCTCCTGCTGGACCTGAAGGATCGTGTCCACCTGCTCCTGCGTGAGCACGTTCCGTCGCACCATCAACTCGCCGATTCGAAGGGTCATAGATCGTTGCCTCCTCGTGCATGCCGCAGCGTCGCGGCGAGGAGGACATCGACGAACAAACCGGTTGGGCGCGGGGCGGGAGCGGTTTCGGAGCGGTTTCGGCGCCGCGCGTGCTCGATGCAAGGCGGACGCGCGATAGCGCGACTCCGACGGCGCGAGCCGGTCGATTTTCCGCGCCCGACCTTGGCGCGGCGGGAAACCAATTGGATGGCGAAGGGCCCTCCGGCCGGTAATGACGGCGTCAGGACCAGCCGGCGACGGGCGCGCGGCGACGCCCTTGCCGGGCGGCGAGGGGGTCCGAAAAAACCTGAGGATCTGTCCTTAGTTACCGGGCTCGATGGTGACCGTCAGGCCCTTGGAGCGGAACTGCTCGCGGTAGAGCTCGGCCCGCTCGCGGTGGGTGACTAGGAGCAGCGCGGCGCCGGACTCGTGGGCCTCGCGGGTGCGATGGACGGCCTCGGGGCGGGACAGGGGAGTGAGCTCGGTGATCGAGCGGACGACGTAGATCACGTCATTGACGTCGTCGTTGTGCAGAAGGACGCGGAACGGAGGGAGGCGGTCGACCTTCGGGGGCGCGACACGCGTCTTGGTGGCGGTGGCGGCTCCGCCGCTGTTTTCCGTCATTCCCGGCTCCGTCGGCATCGTCTTCTGATCTCCTTATGACTGCTCGATCCGGGGAACTGTAGGCGCCGGACGCGGCGCGTCCAGACGCGCCGCGCTCGGCCTTGGAGAAGATCGTCGTTAATCGCCCCCGAACTCGAATTCCTCGTCCGACGACGCCCCCTTCTTCTTGGTGCGCTTTTTCACGACCGGGGCGTCGGCGGCCGGGTCGCGCGACGGCGGGGGAAGGGTGCGCCAGGACTCGGCGGCGACGAGCCGCTGGTCGACCGGCAGGCCGGTGGACGCGATCGGCACGTAGCCGAGCGTCGCGACACGCTGCATCTCCGTCGCGACGTCGGTCGCCGTCGCGGGTCGACCCAGGAACGACTCGAGTCGATCCACGCGCGTGAAGCCCCAGGTCTCGTGACCGGGATTCAGGAAGTCCGCGAGATAGTGGCGCGTCTCGAGGCGCAGGTCGCCCTCGCCGGCGCGCGTGGCGAGGAGGAAGCAGGGCGCGAGCGTGTGCATCACATCGCCGAGCGGCGGCTCGACGACGAACTTCACGTCGGGCGCGCGCTGCTGGAGGATCTGCATCCAGTCGTACGCCTCCCAGATGTCCATGCGTCGGAAGGCGTCGAGCCCGATCATGGTCGCTCCCGCGGCGACGGCCGCGTCGAGGTCCGCCAGCACCGCCGAGACGTGCTCGGAGTTGGTCGGGTCCATGTCGATGAACGTCGGCGGATCCCAGGAGGTCGCGACCATCGTGGAGCGGCTCCACCAGAGGCCCAGGTCTCCCCCGCTGCGTTCGACGCGCGGGAGTTGGGTGGAGAAGTCCTGCATGCGCGCGTTGACGCCGGGGCCGGCGCGCCACTGCGCGGAGAACTTGTAGGGGACGTTCTTGTGCTCGCCGCGGTCGGTTGCGCCGGCGGCGGCCCAGACCATGGTGCGCTTCCAGCCGCGGTTCACGTAGGTGATGAGTTCGTCGGCGACGGGCCCATAGCCGTGCAGATCGGGGCGGAGTCGATCCTGGCGGAATCCGAGGGGATTACCGGCGCGGATCTGTCCCGACGCGGCGGTCGAGAACGCGCGCACTGGTCGCGGATCGCGGTCGTAGCGGACTTCTCCGTAGTTCTCGCGGAAGAACCGGCGGTAGGGCTCGAGCGTCTGCTGCCACGCGTCGGGATTGTGCACGGCGCGGATGCAGACGGTGTAGGTGCGCTGCTCGCCGGGCGCGAGGAAGCCGTCCTCGCTGAGCTTGCGGGCGTCCTCGCCGGGGGCGTTGAGGTTGAAGGAGAACTCCCAGACGAGGGATCGTTCCTTGGGCACACGGCGCGCAAAGACGCCGATGCGCACCTGATGCTTGTAGTCGAGGATGGGGTACAGCAGCGACGCCGCGACGCGATAGTCGCCCTCGCCCATCATGGCGACGGGTGAGTAGAGGCCGTCGGGGTAGAACCAGCCTCCGGGCGAGTACGGACGGTTGAGGTGATCGATCGTCACTTCCTTGCCGTCGAAGCGGAAGTCGCGCGAGTGGATGGCGCGTCCGAAGCGGAAGCCGGTGATCGTAATCGCGCCGGGCGACATCGGGCGCTGCGTGGGATTGGTCAGGCGCACGACGGCGTCGAAGCCGCCGGGCTGGGGGTTGATCTCGACCGACGCGGGATTCACGCCGGTGGGAATCTGGCGCGGATCGTCGGGCGACCAGATCGGCTTGCCCGCGGGCGCGAGCAGCACGACGCCGGTGGACGCGTCGATCATGCGGACGGCGTCGCCCTCGCGCACGACGGTGGCGTTGATGAGGGCGTCGCCGGCGCGTGCGGTGGATCCGGTGCGCGCTCGGGGAGAGGTCGGCTCGCGTCCGGACTGCGTCCACGACGGCGGCGCCGAGCACGAGGCGATGGCGAGAACGAAGGCGATCAACGCGTGCATGTTCAGACTCCGGCGGATTGGGCTGCGTGCATGCATTCCCGGATTATTGCGCGCCGAACCTCGGCGCCGCACGATTCATCGGCAGATTCCTCGAACGGCACAAGGCCGATCGCGTGGATGCGATCGGCCTTGCGCAGAATGAAAGCTCCTGCATTCACGGTCGTCGGCTCAGTCGTCGAGGTGCCAGGTTTCCGCGGCCACCATCGCCGGCGTGATCGGGATGGGCTCGCTGAGGCACGGGACGTAGCCGAGCGACGCGATGCGTTCGCCCTCGGCGATCCAGTCCTCGAGAGTCGGTTCGCGCCCGAGGTAGTCGGTGAGCCGGTCGATGCGCGCGTAGCCCCACGTCTCGTGGCCGGGGTTGAGGAGGTCGGCGAGGAAGTGGCGCGTCTCGACGCGCAGATCGGCCTCGCTGGCGGGTCGGGTCGCGACCTGGAATGCGGGCGTGAGATTGTGGATGACGTCGCCGCAGAGAGGCTCGGTGATGAATCGTGCGTCGGGCGCTCGAGCCTGCATCAGGTTGAGCCACACGACGGCGTCCCAGGCCTGCATCTTGCGGAAGGCGTCCAGTCCGATGAGCCGCGCGCCGGCCTCGTAGGCGAGGTCCAGTTCACGAAGCGCGAGCAGCACGTGCTCGGGATTGTGGGGATTGAGATCCTCGATGAGCCAGGTGTCCCAGCCGTCGGGCATGACCTGCGCGCTGCGCCCCCACCAGAGGCCGAGGTTCACGCCGGAGGCGGGAACGCGGTTGAACTGCTCGATCGCGTTGCCGAGGTTATGGCCGTACTCGGAGCCCTCGAGCCAGTGGCTGGTGAAGATCGGCGGGATGTTGTTGTGCTGATTGACGTAGAAGTTGCCGGTGGTCTTCGAGACCATGATGCGGGTGAAGCCGAGATCGCCGCGGGTGACGAAGCGATCGACCCACGGACCGAAGCCATGCACGTCGGCGCGCATATGGACGCCGCCGGTGAAGCCGTAGGGATTGTCGGGCCCCATATTGCCGTCCACCGCGAGGGTGGTGAACTGCGCGGGCGTCGGATCGCGGTGATACCGAACCGAGCCGTAGAGCGACTGGAAGAACTCGCGATAGGGCTGCAGCGTGGCCTGCCAGCGCTCGGCGCCCTTGGCGACGCGCACGGACGCGATGTAGACGCGCGACTCTCCGGGCGCAAGGTCGCCGCCGGGGTTGTACTTGTTCTCGTGGTTGGCGTTGAGCGTGAACTCGTGGAACCACGCGGGGCCACCCGTGGTGTTCTGGGCCTTGCACCGGATCTTGACCTGGTGCTTGTAGTCGAGGATCGGGTAGATGAGCGAGACGCCCATCTTGTAGGAGCCGTCCTCCACGACGTTCACCGGCGCGTACGTGCCGCCGGGGTAGTACCAGCCGGACACGCCGATGCCCGTGTTGTCGGCGTTGAGCGTGATCGGCTTGCCGTCGAAGCGGAAGTCGTGCCCGGTGATCGATTCGCCGAAGCGCACACCGGCGACGGAGATCTTGCCGAGGCCCGACCACTCCTGCGTGTTGTTGACGAAGGTGAAGATCAGGTCGCAGCCGTCGGGATGGGGAACGAGATCGATGGTCGGCGTCACGAGGCAGGGATTCGGGGCGCCGCTGATCGGCGACCAGAGCTTCGTGTTGGTGGGGTTGATGACGTAGAACTCCGTCTCGTTGTCGATCATCTCGAGCTTCGTGCCGTCGCCGACGAGCGTCGACGTCATCCGCCAGACCGGATCACCCGGAGGAAGTGGCGGGCTCATGTCGTCGAAATTCTCGAGGAACATGCCGAGGTCGGCGGTGTTGACCTGACCGTCGCGGTTGAGATCCGCGACGCGCGGCGCCCCCGACGGGTGGCGCATGTGGTCCATCAGACGCAGCAGGTCCTGCGTGTCAATTCGCCGATCGCCATTCAGATCGCCGACGAGGCGGACGTGGCTCGACGCCTTCGGCGCCGGGGCGGCCTGGGCGCCCGACCCGGCGACGCGCGAACCTCCCGCGAGCGTGGCGCTCGCCGTGAGCGCGCCCGTCGCGATCGCGAGCGACGTTCGCAGGACGCCGCTCGACTTCGTGAACTGCTTGCCGTACATCGTGTCGACTCCTTTCACCGAGCGTCCGGGCCCGGCTGGTGACGGAGATCGACGACGGCGAGCGCGAAGTGGAGTCACCGATGCCCGGATGCAACGACGCCGCGCCGCACGATGGAGATATCGCGGGCGGGCCGCTCGTCCCGTTCGTGCAGCGTCGGAGCGCCCCGGATTCGCGCGCCGCCCTTGACGGTCGCCGCGACGTTTGGCAAGCAAAGCGCCGACGCCCGAGAACTCGGGCGTTGGCGCGGATGCATCGAACCAGGTGTCGGCGGCGCGTTCTCGGACGCGCCGTCGGCGCCGGTTATTGGTCCTCGTGCCAGGACTCGACGGCGTACATCGACGGCAGAACGTTGATGGGCTCGCTCAGGCAGACGATGTAGCCGAGGGACGCGATGCGCTCGGCCTCGGCGATCCAGTCTTCGAGCGTGGGCTCACGACCGAGATAGTCGGTGAGACGATCGATGCGGGCGTAGCCCCAGGTCTCGTGCCCGGGGTTGAGCAGGTCCGCGAGGTAGTGGCGCGTCTCGACGCGCAGCTCGGCTTCGTTCTGCGGGCGCGTGGCGACCTGGAAGGCCGGGTATCGGTTGTGGACGATGTCGCCGCAGACCGGCTCGGTGATGAAGCGCACGGCGGGCGCCCGCACGCGCATCATCTGGATCCATCGCAGCGCATCCCACGCCTGCATGCGCCGGAACGCGTCGAGGCCGATGAGCCGCGCGCCCGCGGCGTACGCGGCGTCGATCTCTCGGAATCCGAGCGCGGCGTGCTCGGGATTGTTGGGGTCGAGGTCCTCGATCGCGAAGGTGTCCCACCCGTCGGGCATCACCTGCGCGCTGCGCCCCCACCAGAGGCCGAGGTTGACGCCGGCGGCGGGAATCCGCGGGAACTGCGTGAACGCGTCCGCCATGTTGTGCCCGTAGTCGGCGCCCTCGAGCCAGTGGCTGGTGAACAGCGGCGGAATGTTGTTCTGGATGTTGATGAAGAAGTGTCCGGTGGGCTTGGACACCATGATGCGCTGGTAGCCGCGATCCGCGCGGGTCACGAGGCGATCGACCCACGGCCCGAAGCCGAAGAGATCGGGGCGGAAGTTGTAGCCGCCGGCGAACGAGTACGGGTTCTCGATGTCGTGATTGCCGTCCACGGCGAGCGTCGTGAACTGCGCAGGCGCGTTGTTGCGCGCGTAATCCACAGCGCCGTGCCGGGACTGGAAGTAGTCGCGGTAGGGTTCGAGCGACTCCTGCCAGGGCCGATGGTTCTTGACGACGCGGACGGCGAGGATGTACGAGCGCGTCTCGCCCGGCGCGAGATCGCCGCCCGGGTTGTACTTGTTCTCGTGCTCGGGGTTCAGCACGAACTCGTGGAACCAGGCGGCGCCGCCCCCGCTCGGGAACTGCGCTTTGCAGCGGATCCGCACCTGGTGCTTGAAGTTGAGGATGGGATAGAGCAGCGAGACGCCCATCTTGTACGGGCCGTCCTCGATCACATTCACCGGCGAGTACGTGCCGCCCGGGTAGTACCAGCCGCTCACGCCGATGCCGGAATTGTCCGCATTCAACGTGATCGGCTTGCCGTCGAAGCGGAAGTCGTGGCCGGTGATCTGTTCGTCCAGGCGCACGCCGGCGAGTGTGATCTTGCCGAGGCCCGACCACTCCTGCGTGTTGTTGACGTAGGTGAAGACCAGGTCGCAACCGTCCGTGTGGGGCACGAGCGCGATCGACGGCGTCACCAGGCAGGGATTCGTCGAGCCGCTGACCTCGGTCCAGAGCTTCGTGGCGGTGGGATCGACGAGCTTGAAGCCGGTCGCGTTGTCGGTCAGCTCGAGCTTTGTGCCGTCGCCCACGAGCGCGGCGATGAAGTTCGGCTGGTGCTCGCCGTCCGTGGGGTGGAACGACTCGCCGAATCCCTCGAGCAGAACCCCAAGGTCTGCGGCGTCGACGGCGCCGTCGCGATTCAGGTCGGCGTTCGAGAGCGGAGCGCCCGACCGGTAGGACTCCAGGAAGTCCATCAGGTCGAGCGTGTCGACGCGCCCGTCGGCATTGATGTCCGCCGGCGCGGCGCTCGCCACGGGCGCGGCGAGGCAGAGTGCGAGCGCGGTGATCGCGCGGCGGACGCGGGGAAAGCGTTCGTTCGTCATTGGATGCTGGCTCCTTCGCCGGACATTCAGGGTCCGACGGCTGGCGAGACGGCGGCGCTCAGCGCGCACGCTCACAGGGTGCGACGAAGTGGGGACGTCGTGGCAACGAAGACGCCGATTCGGGGTGTAGATCGCGCTGGCTGGCGGCGATCAGTTCGCGGCGCCGTGGACGCGCGCGCCGAGAACAATGGTCGGTAGGAGATACATCAGGAGCGCAGAAAAGGCAACGAAATCTGACGATTTCATCTGCGCGCCATCGGCGCCGATGATGCGCCGCCGACGCGTTTGCGTCGCCGGCGCACTCTTAAGTCATCTCGACCAACCGATTCAGGCGCCCGCGCCGGCAAGACTGACGGATTTTCGCATGCCGCCCGCGATCTCCTGGCGCTGCGCGCCCGGCGTCGGCGCGGTGTCGGCGAAGTTCTCGCCGAAGCGCACCAGCCGGAACGAATTGCCGATCACGAAGACGTCCCCCACAAAGTGGTAGACGACCGCGAATCCGATCGCGAGCGAGCCCGTCGCCGCGAGAATCAGGCCGATGATCGCAATCACGATCGACGCCACGATGTTCTGGGCCACCACGGCGCGGGTGCGCCGAGCGAGTTCGATCAGGAAGGGGATGCGGCTGAGATCATCACGCATCAGGGCGACGCCCGCGGAGTTCATCGCGATGTCGCTGCCGCCGGCGCCCATCGCGACGCCGACGTCCGACGCCGCCAGAGAGGGCCCGTCGTTGATGCCGTCGCCGACCATCATGACGCGCCGACCGCCCTCGCGGAGCCGCAGAATGAGGTCGTGCTTCTCCTCGGGCAGGCACTCGGCCTCGACGCGATCCACCCCCACCGCCACGCCAACGCGCTTGGCGACGGTCAGACGGTCTCCTGTGAACAGGGCGACCTGGCGGGCGCCGAGTTCGCGGATGCGCTCGACGACAGTCTTGGCGTTTGGACGCACGCGGTCCTCGAGGCCCACAGCGCCGAGGTAGCGCCCGCGGCGCATGACGTGCACGCCGGACATGCCCTCGAGCTTGGCCTCCACGGTCTCCATCTCGGCGCGGATCTCCGGACGCAGTTCGAGGAGCCATCCGGCGCGTCCGGCGAGGATTTCATCGCCGGAGACGGTCGCCTTCACGCCTCGCCCGTGGACCTCGGTGTAGGTCTGCACCGCGCCCGGCTGCACCCGCGCCTGGCGGGCGGTGTGAAGGATCGAGCGGGCGAGGGGGTGGTTGGACTGCTGCTCGGCGTCCGCCGCGGCCTGGAGGAGGTCCACGCCCTCGACGCCCGTCGCCGGGGCGAGGCGCGAAACGGCGAAGACGCCGGTGGTGATGGTGCCGGTCTTATCGAAGACGACGGTGTCGATGTTGGCCGCCGCTTCGAGGTAGTTGGTCTGCTTGATCATGATGCCCAGGCGCGCCGCGGCCGCGAAGGACGCGACCATGGCCGTGGGGCTCGCGAGCAGAAGCGCGGAGGGGCAGACCACCACGAGGATGGTGATCGCCGTGACGGTGGCGCGATCGCGGATCAGCGCATCGTCGGACTGGCTCATCAGGTACCAGACGAGCCCGGCCGTCGAGATGGCGACGGGGACGAAGTACGCCGCGACCTGCTCGATGAGGAGTTGGCGCGGCGTGCGGGAGGATTCCGCTTCGCGGATGAGCTGGGTGACCTTGCCGATCGTGGTGTCGGCGCCGACGAGCGTGGCGCGGACATCGATGACGCCGGTGAGGTTGGTGGTGCCGGCGAAGACCTGCGCATCGCGCTGCACTTCCGCCGGAACGGCCTCGCCGGTCAGCGACGCCTGGTTGATCGTGGATTCACCGGAGACGACGACGCCGTCCACCGGCAGGTTCTCGCCGGGACGGACGCGGATGACCATGCCGACGCGAACATCGGACAGCGGCGCCTCGCGCTCGCCGCCGCTGGCGTCCACGATGCGGGCGATGTCGGGCGTGAGGCCGACGAGCTGCTCGATGGCGCGCTGGGCGCCCCACGCGGTGCGACGGACAACCTGATCGGCGATGAGCAGGATGAACGCGAGGAAGCCGGCGGTCTCGTAGCGCCCCGTGGCGAGCGCGGCGATGATCGCGAGCGAGGCGAGGGTCGAGGACGTCGGCCGGCCGCGCTTGAGTTCCTGGAACGAGGCGAGGAAGAGCGGGAAGCCCAGCAGGAGCGCGCCGATGCCGGCGGGGATCATGGCGATCTCGGACGCGGCGCCGAAGAGGTGGGCGATCGTGGTCGTCAGGACCAGCATGCCGCCGACGAGGTAGACGACGATCCAGCGCTCGAGCTCGATCTCGTGATGCGAGCAGCAATCGCCGCCGAGGCGAAGCTCCGGATGGGCGATGGCCTCCTCGTGCCCGTGGACGTGGACATGGTCGGGTCCGTGATCGTGGTCGTGGGCGTGCGGCTGCTTCGGGCGGATGGAGGTCTTCACCGTGTGTTGTCCCTTGGGCTGGCGGGCGGCAGGGGCCGCGGACTCCGGGTCTTATAGTAGAACAACGACCGGACGGCCCGGGCTGTTCGCCCCGGGCGGCGGAACGGTTCCTCGCGCGGGCGGCTTCGCCCCGCCAAGCAGGGGCGCACGATGCCGATGGGCCCGATCGAACGGATCACGGTGCTGGGCGACGGGCAGATGGGCCTGGTCTGTGCCGCACTGCTCGCCGAGCAACCCCCGGATGCGGCGGGCGGCGTGAAGCCGATCGTCACGCTCTGGGGCCACCACGCGCGAGAGGTCGGCTCGCTCGCCCGGACGCGAACCTCCGAGCGATTGAACGCGTTCATGCTGCCGGACTCGGTCCGCGTCATCCCCGACGACGCCGAGGCCGTCCGCGGCGCCGAATTGATCGTCGCCGCCGTTCCCAGCCAACATGCACGGTCCGTCTTCAAACGCCTCGCCGACGCCATCCCCGGCGACGCGGCCGTCGTCAGCGTCGCCAAGGGCATCGAGAAGGACACGCTCCTCCGCCCGAGCGAGGTCGCGCTGGAGGCGCTCGAGAACTCGGACCGCCCGGTCGCGGCCCTGTCCGGTCCGACGATCGCGGCGGAGCTGGCGCGCTGCATGCCCGCGACCATGGTCGCCGCGAGCGAGGACGAGCGCTTCGCGGAGCGCGTGCAGCAGCTCTTCAACACGCGCTGGCTGCGCGTGTACACGAACACGGACCTGGTGGGCGTGGAGCTGGCGGGCGCGGCGAAGAACGTGATCGCGATCGCCGCGGGCGTGCTGGACGGTTTGCAGGCCGGCTACAACGCGAAGAGCGCGCTGCTGGCGCGGGGATTGGCGGAGATCGCGCGACTGGGCGCCGCGATGGGCGCGAAGGCCGAGACATTCTTTGGCGTGGCGGGCGTGGGCGACCTGGCGACGACGTGCTTCAGCCCGGAGGGGCGCAACCGGAGCTGCGGCGAGGCGCTGGGGCGCGGCGAATCGCTAAAGGACTACCTCGCGAGGACCAAGTCGGTGGTCGAGGGCGTGGAGACCTCGCGCAGCGTGGTCGCGCTGGCCAAGCGCCACGGCGTCGACATGCCGATCGCCGGCGCGGTGCACGCGGTGCTGTTCGAAGGCCTCGACCCGATCCACGCGATCGCGGGTCTGATGAGCCGGGAGCCGAAGGCGGAGAGGGTGGGGTAGCGCCGCCTACCCTCCCCCGTGCCCTCGCCTCGCTTCACTTTTCTCGGCACCGGCACTTCCTCCGGCATCCCGGTCATCGCCTGCGACTGCGCCACCTGCACCAGCGACGACCCGCGCGATGCGCGACTGCGGACCGGGGGGCTGATCGAGTGGACCGATGAGCGCGGCCAGCCCCGCGCCGCCCTGATCGACGCCACGCCCGACCTGCGCACCCAGGCCCTCCGCCACAACCTGCGCCGGTGCGACGCCATCCTTTTCACGCACAACCACGTCGATCACACCTTCGGCCTCGACGAGGTCCGCCGGTTCAACGCCGTCATGGAGGCGCCGATCGACGTCTTCGCCGATGCGCACACGCTTGACTCCCTCCGGCGCGTCTACCGGCACGTCTTCGAGCCGGAGAAGAACCACAACGCCTCATTCGTCGCCCGCCTCATCGCCCACGAGATCGCCCCCGGCAACGCCATCGACCTCTACGGCCTGCGCTTCACGCCCATCCCCCTCCTGCACGGGCGTCTGAAGATGTTCGGATGGCGGATCGAGGCGACGGAGCGGTCCGCCGGCGCAGGGCCATTGCCGATGGCGTACTGCACGGATGTGTCCGGGATCCCGCCGGAATCGTGGAGGCTGTTCGAGGGGGTGCGGACGCTGGTGCTGGGGGCGCTGCGGTTCCGGCATCACCCGACGCACTTCACGATCGACCAGGCACTGGGGGCCGCGGGGCGGATCGGGGCCGAGCGGACTTGGTTCGTCCACATGTCCCACGAGGTGCGGCACGCGGAGGTGGACCCGACGCTGCCGGAGGGTGTGCGGCTGGCGTACGACGGGCTGGTGCTGGGGGCCTGAGGGCCGCCGGACGCTGCGGACAGGCCGTTTCGCGTCTTCGCAGGGCCTCAGAGGCGGCTTCCGGGGCTGGGGAGTGGGTATACTCCCGCCCCCCATGGCCAAGACCCGCGAAATCAAGAAGAGAATCAAGGCGGTCGCGAACATCCGCCGCATCACCAAGACGATGCAGATGATCGCGACGAGCAAGTTCGCCAAAGCCCAGCAGCGCGCGATGGCGACCAAGCCCTTCACGGAGGGCGTGTTCGACCTCGTGACCGAGTTGGGCGGCGGCGCGGGGAACCTGTCGCACCCGCTCATCGCGGGCGTCGGCGGGAAGGCGGCCTCGGCGCCGGACCTGGTGCTGGTGATCACGTCGGATCGTGGTCTCTGCGGCGCCTACAACGGCACGGTGCTCCGCCGGGCGCAGGAGCTCTTCAAGCAGCTTCGCGCGTCGAACCGGCCCATGCGGACCGAGCTGGTCGGCAAGAAGGGCGCGGCGTTCCTGAAGTTCATCAAGGTGAACGTGGACGAGCGCTACGCCTTCGGCGACACGCCCCGCTACGAGGAGATCGAGCGGCTCGCGCAGAAGTACATGGACATGTTCATCCGCGGCGAGATCGCCTCGGTGCGGGTGGTGTTCATGCGGTTCATCACGGCCGGCAAGCAGGTCCCGGACTCGCTCCAGCTCCTGCCGCTGCGTCCGCCCGAGGGCGCGAAGAAGCAGGCCGAGACCGGCGGGCCGCAGGTGGTGTACGAGTTTTCGCCCAGCGCGGACGAGCTGCTCGACGAGCTGCTGCCCGCGGCGGTGAAGGCGACGCTGTTCCAGGCGTTCAACGACGCGATCGTGAGCGAGCACATCGCCCGCATGATCGCGATGAAGGCCGCGACGGACGCCGCCGGAAAGATGGGCAAGCTCCTGACCCGGAAGTACAACCGGGCTCGTCAGGCGCAGATCACGACGGAGCTGACGGAGATCGTGACCGGCGCCGCGGCGCTGGAGTGATCGATCTCGCGGGAGGCCGGTGCGGCTGCGGCGTCCGTGGTGATCGTCCGCGCGGGGCGCTCCCCCGGCGTCGGTACACTCCATGCCGGCCCGATGGGCGGGCCTTGCTCGGCATGGAGGCAGGATGACGACGATGCGAACGGCCCCCGCGAACGCGGCGAAGACCAGGGCGCCCCGCGCGGGCGTGTACACCAACGTGCTCGAGATGATCGGCAATACGCCGATGCTGGAGCTGCGCCGGCTCGACACGGGACCGTGCCGCCTGTTCGCGAAGATGGAGAGCCAGAACCCGGCGCAGTCGATCAAGGACCGCATCGGTCTGGCGATGATCGACGCCGCGGAGCGCGAGGGGAAGATCGACCCCAAGGGAGATCCCCGGCCGACGATCGTCGAGGCGACGGCGGGCAACACGGGTCTGGCGCTCGCGCTGGTCGCGGGCCAGCGCGGCTACAAGACGATCGTCGTCGTGCCGGACAAGATGAGCGAGGAGAAGATCCAGCACCTCCGCGCCATGGGCGCCGAGGTGCGGACGACGCGCTCGGACGTGACCAAGGGTCATCCCGAGTACTTCCACGAGGTCGCGGCGCGGATCGCGCGCGAGATCCCGAACTCGGTGTTCATCAATCAGTTCTGCAACGCGGCGAACGCCAAGGCGCACTACGACACGACCGGCCCGGAGATCTGGGAGCAGCTCGAGGGCAAGGTGGACGCGTTCGTCGTCGGCGTCGGCTCCGGCGGGACGCTGAGCGGCTGCGGGAAGTACCTGCGCGAGAAGAATCCTGATCTCAAGATCATCCTCGCGGATCCGGTCGGCTCGGTGCTGACGCCGCTGGTCAACGAGAACAAGACGATCGAACCCGGCGCGTGGCTGATCGAGGGCATGGGCGAGGACTTCGTGCCCGACGTGTGCGACCTGGACCTCGTGGACGAGGCGATCTGGGTGAGCGATCGCGAGTCGTTCATGGCGGCGCGCGAGCTGCTGGCGAAGGAGGGCGTGCTCGCCGGCTCCAGCTCCGGATGCCTCATGCACGCCGCGATGACCTGGTGCCGCCGGCAGAGCAAGCCGATGAACGTCGTCACGTTCGCGTGCGACACGGGCGCGAAGTACCTGTCCAAGGTGTTCAACGACTTCTGGATGATGGACCAGGGCTTCCTCGAGCGCGAGCGCAGCGGCGACCTGCGCGACCTCATCGCCCGCCGGCACTTCCGCCAGGAGGACTTCACCGTCTCCCCGACGGACCCGGTGAAGCAGGCCTTCAAGGTCATGCAGCTCCACGACGTGTCGCAGATCGCCGTGCTGGACGCGCCGATGCGCGGCCAGCCCGAGCGCGTCGTCGGCATCATCGACGAGAGCGACATCCTGCTCGCGCTCCTGCGCGATCAGGCGGCGTTCGACCGGCCTGTCTCGGACTTCATGACCAGTCGCCTCGAGACCATCGCCCCCACCGCCAGCGTCAACGACCTCATGCCGATCTTCCGCGCCGATCGCGTCGCCATCGTGTCCGACACCGACGGCGGGTACTACGGCCTGATCACGCGCGTCGACCTCATCAACTATCTCCGCACCCACGCGCCGGCCTGAGCCGGCGAGCGATCACACGCCATGAGCCACGACCACAGCAGCCATCGCATCGGCACGCGCGTCGTCCACGCCGGCCAGCACCCCGAGCCCGTCACCGGCGCCGTCATGCCGCCGATCTTCACGGCCAGCACGTACGCTCAGGAATCTCCCGGCAAGCACAAGGGATTCGAGTACAGCCGCTCGCACAACCCGACCCGCTACGCGCTCGAGCGCATGGTGGCGCGGCTGGAAGGCTCGACGATCGCCGAGAGCGACGATCCTTCCTGCGGCGGATTCGCCTTCGCCAGCGGCATGGCCTCGATCGGCACCGCGCTCGAACTGCTCGACTCCGGCGATCACCTTGTCGCGATGGACGATCTCTACGGCGGGACCAACCGGCTCTTCAGCCGCGTGCGCGAGCGCTCGCAGGGCCTGAAGGTCTCGTACGTGGACATGACCGACCTGAATCGTCTCGACGCGGCGCTCAAGGCCGACACGAAGATGGTGTGGGTCGAGACGCCGACCAATCCGACGCTCAAAGTCGCCGACCTCAAGGCGATCGCGGGCATGGTGCGCAAGAAGAGCCCCAGGGCCCTGCTCTGCTGCGACAACACGTTCGCGTCACCGGTGAATCAGACGCCGCTGTCGTTCGGCTTCGATCTCGTCATGCACTCGTCCACGAAGTACCTGGGCGGGCACTCGGACGTGGTCGGCGGCCTGCTTGCGACGGGCGATCTCGAACTCGCGAAGCGCCTGCGGTTCCTGCAGAACGCGATCGGCTCGGTGATGGGGCCGTTCGACGCGTACCTGACCCTGCGCGGCGTGAAGACGCTCGCGCTCCGCATGGAGCGCCACAACGCGTCGGGCCTCCGGATCGCGCAGTGGCTGGAGAAGCACCGCGCCGTCGAGCGCGTCGTGTACCCTCAGCTTCCGAGCCATCCGCAGCACGCCGTCGCGAAGCAGCAGATGTGCGGCGGCGGCGGGATGATCACGATCTATCTGAACGGCGGCCTCGACGCGTCGCGCCGGATGCTGGAGAAGGTGCGCATCTTCGCGCTCGCCGAATCGCTCGGCGGCGTTGAGTCGCTCATCGAGCACCCGGCGATCATGACGCACGCCTCCGTGCCGCCGGAGCAGCGCAAGACGCTCGGCATCTCGGACGCTCTGGTGCGCCTCAGCGTGGGCATCGAGGACCCCGACGACCTGATCGCCGACCTCGAGCACGCGCTCGCGGGCGCCTAGCCGCCGGGCGCTACGATCCGGCCGATGGACCCCCTGGCCCGCATCATCGACGCCAACGCCAACCGGGCGCGCGAGGCGCTGCGCGTGCTGGAGGACGGCGCGCGGTTCGCGCTCGACGACGCGACCCTGTCCGCTCGGTTGAAATCGCTCCGGCACGGCCTGCGCGAAGCGCTGGGGGCGCTGCCGCTCGATGACGCGCAGCGGCTCGCCTCGCGCGACACGCCGGGCGATGTGGGCGTGCGCATCTCGACGGAGGCGGAGGGGCGGCGCACGGACTTGGCGGACATCGTGGCCGCGGCGGCGATGCGCCTGACCGAGGCGCTGCGCTCGATCGAGGAGGCCTCGAAGGCCGTCGCCCCGGGCGCCGGCGCGCGATTCGAGGCGATGCGCTACGAGGCGTACGACGTCGAGCGATCGCTGCGTCTCGCGCTCGTCGGCGCCCGGGCAGCGCAGTGGCGCGTGTGCGTGCTGATCACCGAGTCGCTCTGCCGCCGTCCGTGGGAGGATGTGGCTCGCGCATCGATTGACGCCGGCGCCGATTGCCTCCAGCTTCGGGAGAAGACGCTCGACGGCGCCGAGATGGTTCGTCGGGCGGCGCGGCTGGTCGAGCTGGCCCGCGCCTCGGCGCGGCGTCCTGCGGTGATCGTCAACGACCGCCCGGACGTGGCGCTGCTGAGCGGCGCGGACGGCGTGCACGTCGGGCAGACCGATCTGACCGTTGCGCAGGTGCGCCAGATCGCCGGGCGGCGTCTGCTCGTCGGCGTGTCGACGCACGAACTCGATCAGGCGCGCGAGGCGCGCCTCGACGGCGCCGACTACTGCGGCGTCGGGCCGATGTTCGCGACGAGCACGAAGACCATCGCCGACCTGGCCGGTCCGGCCTACCTGCGCGCGTACCTCAGCGCCGATCCCCCACTGCCGGCGCACCTGGCGATCGGCGGAGTGACGCCAGAAAATGTCCGTGCGTTGATCGACGCAGGCGCACGGGGCGTGGCGGTGTCGTCGTGCGTGTGCGGCGCCTCGGATCCCGGGGCGGTGGTCGCGGCGTTGCGCGACGCGCTGGACGCGTCTGTCAGGCGGGGATCCGCAGCGGGCGCGGGTTGAACACCCGCACGCAGTTGCGCCCGGAGCCCTTCGCCGCGTAGACCGCCTGGTCCGCGGCCTGGACGAGCTGCTCGGGCTTGGCGAAGGCGTGCGCCGTTTCGGGCTCGTACGCGGAGATGCCGATGCTGACGGTGACGCTCAGCGCCTGCGCATCCACGCCGCAGCCGGACACGTCGATCGCTTCGCCCGCCTGCAGCGCGCGGAATTCCTCGGCGTATCGGCCGGCTTCGGCGCGACCCAGGCCGTCGAGCACGACGGCGAACTCCTCGCCGCCGTAGCGACAGACGACGCCGCCGCGCGGATCGAAGTGCCGGCACAGCCGGGCCGCGATCTCGACGAGCACCGCGTCGCCGACGGGGTGGCCGTGGGTGTCGTTGACGAGCTTGAACTTGTCGACGTCGAGGAACACGATCGCGAGCCGTCCGCGCTCGGCGATGGTGCGCTTGAAGAGGTCGTTGACGACGTCGTTGAACCGGCGGCGGTTCGCGGCGCCGGTGAGCGAGTCCGTCACGGCCGCCTGCTGGAGCTGCACGTTCTGACGCTCGAGCTGCTCGGAGTGCTGGCCCTGCTCGAGCGAGAGCGCGACGAGGCGTTCCGCGGCGGACGCGAGGATGTCCTCGATCGGCGGGCGCGAGCCGATGCCGACCTTGAGCAGGAGCGCAACGTCCCGGGCGCTCTCCGCGATCTCGCGCAGCAGCTCCTCGGACTTCTCCGGGGGAAGCTCGAACCACTGCTCGGCCAGCGTCGTGTACCGGGCCATGTTCTCGCCGACGCGCACCTCGCAGAGGATGTCGGAGACGATGTTGCCGAGGCCGACGCAGCGGATGGCCTTGGCGTGCTGCACGGGCGCGGCGGTCGGGCGCTCGTGGTACTTGACCTGTGCAATCAGCGCCTCGGGCAGCTTCCAGCGCTGGCCCATCATGGCGCCGATGTCGGGGTGCTGGACCTCGAGCGTGCGAATCTCGGCCTTCACGAGCGCGCGGTGATCGCCCTTGGCCTCGCGCGCCGCGGCGAGGTATTCATCCCCGAGCGCCTGCAGGAGCGCGATGACGCCGATGTCCTGGAGCAGCCCGCCGAGGAAGACTTCCTCCGGGTCGGCGGCTCGCGTCGCCTTGGCGATCGCACGGGCGCCGACGGCGGTGTAGATCGCGCGTCGCCAGTGGTCTTCGTAATCGAAGCCCTCGGTGGCGCCGTCCTTGATCGTCTTGACGAGACTGAAGCCCAGCGCGAGCGTCTTCACCGCGTTGAGCCCGAGCGCGACCATCGCCTGGTTGATCGTCGAGCACTTCTTGGGCAGGCCGTAGAACGACGAGTTGATCGTGCGCAGGATCTTCGCCGCGAGCCCCTGGTCGTTCTGGATCGTCTCCGCGATCTGCGGGAAGGAGACGTCGCGCTGCTCGGTGAGCTCGATCACCTTGAGCGCGATGGCCGGGAGCGTGGGGAGTCTCGGCGCCGAGAGGACTCGCTCGAGCGTCTGGGGGTTCATCCGCGCTGCATCCTCTCTCCAAGGGTGACGCCGGCCCCCGCCGCTGACGACGCCGCGAACAGACACTGGCTCCGGGACGACAGAAATCATCGACCTGCGCCCGCCCCAACTTCACCCCCTCTTGGGGGGTTCCGTGGCGGGGATTACCCCAAGAAACGCCTCGTGGGAACGGGGCGGCGCGCCAATAACAGCGGCGATCCACGCGGCCAGAAGGCGGCAGGCGCGGCCCATCGAGAGGGCGTCGTCCACCCCCTCCTTCGCGCCCCCCGCGCTGATCGCCCGCAACAGGTCCACCGTCTCGGCGCGCACCCGCCAGACATCGCCCGTGGCGCGCGGCCCGGGGTCCTCGACCAGCCCCCCGGCGCGCGGATCGAAGCCGTACGTCGCCGACGCGCCGAGCACGGCGCCGCTGCGCGCATCGCGCCGGAGTTCGGGCGTGTAGCCCGCCTCGACGAGCGACTGCCACTGCACCCGCAGCGCGGCGCGCAGGCACGCGTCCGTCTCGCCGAGCGCGCGCAGGCCGTCGACCAGGGCGTCGAAGATGCGCGGGTGCGGGTCGTGATCGGTGATAAGCTGCGAGGCGATGTCCGTCATGTAGACGCCGGTGTAGTGGGCGGCGAGCGACCGCCTCGGCGCCCAGAACACCTCCTGCAGGTCCCACTCGGTGAGCGTCGCCAACTCGGAGGTCGGCTTCACGATGGCGACGATCTGCCCGCGCGTGAGCGCATCGAGCCCGCCGGAGTAGGGCGACGCGGGTCGGCGCGAGCCCTTCGCGAGCAGGCGCAGCAGCCCGTGCTCCCGGGTCAGGACCAGCGCCGTCTGGGAGGTCTCGGAGAACTCCCACTGACGCACGACCACGGCCTCGTCCTTGATGGTGGGCACCGTCGCCATGCTAGCCGTCCGGCGGCGCGGGTTGTCCGGCGCCGGCGACGCGCCTTTGCTGGCGTCGATGCCCGCGTTCCCGCGAACGTCGGTTCACCCGGTGTCGCTCCGGGCGCTGCTGCGCGAGATCCGCGCCCATGGCGAGCGCGTCGTCGCGTGGGGCAGCGTCGAGGAAACGCCCGACGCCGCGACGCTCACGCTGCGCCTTGGCCTCAACGCGGCGCCGATCCTGGGCCCGGTTCTGGCCGAGATGCTGGCGCGGCGCAAGCGATTCATCGCCGTGCTGACCGATGAGCGCCTCGTCCTTCTGGAGGGCTCGGCGGCGAGGGGCGCGCTCCCTGCGCGGGCGGTGACGGATCAGCCCGTCGCGGCGCTGCGCACCCGGCGGACGGGTCCGTGGGAGTTGACCGTCGAGAGCGCTGACCTGCCCCGCGCGATGCGGCTGGAGGTCGTTCGCACGAACGGCCGCTCGGCGCGTCGTCTGCTCGACGCCCTCGCGCTCCTCGCCGAGACCGACCCTCCGGGAACCGGCGACGATGCGTCGTGACCCCCGGGGCCGATCCCTTACAATGGCGGGTCCGCATCGCGCCTCGCGAAGCCGCCAGGGCCGGCTCGCGGCGATGGGCCCCGACGCAGGGCGCGCGGGGAACGCGGCGCGATCGGCCTCGGCGAACGCCGGGGACATCCTCTCGCGACACCAGCGCCGTCGAGGCAAAGGAGTTCGGGCACCATGGCCGCCTACACCACAGCCGACATCCGCAACATTGCGCTCGTGGGGCACGCCTACGCGGGCAAGACCACGCTCGTGGACCGCATGCTCCACGACACCAAGACCAAGGGTCGCTTCGGGGCGGTCGAGGAAGGCACCACGACGACCGACTTCGAGGCCGAGGAGAAGCACCACAAGCACTCGCTCAAGTCCGCGCTCGTGCACTTCGAGCACGAAGGCCGGCACATGAACATCATCGACACGCCGGGCTATCCCGACTTCTTCGGGCTGGCCGCGAGCGTGTTCCCGGCGGTCGAGACCGTCGCCGTCGCGATCGATGCGTCGCAGGGCGTGCAGATGAACACGCGCCGCCTGATGCGTCTCGCCGCGGAGCGCGAGCTCCCCCGGATGATCATCGTCACCAAGATCGATCACGACAACGTCGATCTTCCCGGCCTGCTCGAGCACATCCGCGCCACTTTCGGCGCCGAGTGCGTGCCGGTGAATCTGCCGAAGCCCGATCTCTCCGACGTCGTCGATCTGCTCGAAGTCGGCGAGGGCGAGACGGCGTTCTCGACCTTCAAGGAAGCCAAGACCCAGCTCATGGACCAGATCGTCGAGGTGGACGAAGAGCTGATGGCCATGTACCTCGAGGACCCCAACTCGGTCACCAAGGAGCGGCTGCACGAGGCGATCGAAGAGGCGCTGCGCGAGGGGCATCTGATCCCCGTCGTCTTCTGCTCGGCGCGCACCGGCGCCGGCGTCGAGGACCTGCTGCACATCTTTGCCAATGTCTGCCCGAGCCCGCTCGAGGGCAACCCGCGCCCGTTCTACACCTCCGACGCCGACGGCGAGAAGAAGCGCTGGAAGGCCGATCCGACCGCCACCGGGCACACCGTGGCGCACGTCTTCAAGATC
Source organism: Phycisphaerales bacterium (assembly GCA_041940385.1). GTDB lineage: Bacteria > Planctomycetota > Phycisphaerae > Phycisphaerales > UBA1924 > JACVCK01. Next base: position 29,342 of record JBGTSD010000001.1, read on the forward strand.
TCGATCGATCCGTTCGTCGGCAAGCTCGCGGTGTTCCGCGTGCACCAGGGCACGATCAAGGCGGGCTCGTCGCTCTTTCTCGATGATCAGAAGAAGCCCATCCGCCTCGCGCACATCGTCAAGCTCCAGGGCAAGGACCCGGCCGAGGTGCACGAGCTCGTCGCCGGCGACATCGGCGCGGTGACGAAGATCGAGGACATCCACCTCGGCGCGGTGCTGCACGACTCGCAGGACGAGGCGGGCTTGCGCATGGAGCCGATCCCCCTGCCGCGCCCCATGGCGGGGCTCGCGCTCGAGGCCAAGAGCCGCAACGACGAGACCAAGATCGGCACGGCCCTGCACAAGCTGATGGAGGAGGATCCCACCTTCATCTCCGAGCGCAACGCGACGACGCACGAACTCGTGGCGCGCGGCCTCGGTGAGCTGCACCTGCGCATCATCCTCGAGAAGCTCAAGAACCGCTTCGGCGTCGAGGTCAACACTCACGTGCCCAAGGTCGCCTACAAGGAGACGATCCGCGGCAAGGCCGAGGGACACCACCGGCACAAGAAGCAGACCGGCGGCGCCGGCCAGTTCGGCGAGGTCTACCTGCGCGTCGAGCCGCTCCCCAACGGCGAGGGCGACACGAACGGGTTCGAGTTCGTCGACGACACCTTCGGCGGCTCGGTGCCGCGCCAGTTCCTGCCCGCGATCGAGAAGGGCGTCCGCCAGGTGCTCACCACGGGCGCCTTCGCGGGCTACCCGATGACCGGCGTGCGCGTCGCCGTGTACGACGGCAAGCACCACCCGGTGGACTCCAAGGAAGTCGCGTTCATCACCGCGGGCAAGAAGGCGTTCATCGACGCGGTGCAGAAGGCCAAGCCGTCGCTGCTCGAGCCCTACGTGGACCTCGAGATCACCTCGCCCAGCAAGCACATGGGCGACCTGACCAGCGACCTCATCGCCAAGCGCGGGCGCATCCAGACCACGGACATGGCCCCCGGCGACATGTGCGTGATCCGCGCCACGGCGCCGCTGTCCGAGATGATGAACTACTCCGGCCAGCTCAAGAGCATGACGGGCGGGCTCGGGTCGTTCGTGATGGACTACAGCCACGACGAACTGGCGCCCCCGGACGTGCAGGCCAACATCGTCGCCGCGTACAAGCCGCACCACCACGACGAGGATTGACGCCGGAGGGGCCGCCCCATCCGGACGGGCCCCGTCGGTACACTCTGCCGAGCATGGATGCCCAGGCGCCGACGACGCCCAACAGCCCGGCCTTGACCCGCACGATCGCCCTCATGAACCAGAAGGGCGGCGTCGGGAAGACGACCACGACGGTCAACCTCGCCGCCGCGCTCGCGGCGGAGGGCCGGCGCACGCTGCTCATCGACCTCGATCCCCAGGCGCACGCCACGCTGCACCTGGGCGTCGACGTCGGCGAGGGCGCCAGCGTCTACGACGTTCTTCTGGATCCGAGCGCGGCGCCGGACGCCGTCCGTGAGGTGCGCGAGCGGCTGTCGCTGCTGCCCTCGGTGGTCGATCTCGCCGCCGTCGAGGCGGAGCTGGCGAACGAGCCCGATCGCAACAAGCGACTCGGCGAGGCGCTCGCGCCGATCATGGGCCAGTTCGACTTCATCCTCATGGACTGCCCGCCGTCTCTGGGCCTCCTGACGCTCAACGCGCTGGCCTGCGCCCGCGAGGTCATCATCCCGATGCAGGCGCACTTCCTCGCGCTCCAGGGGGTCGGACGCCTGATGGAGACGGTGCGCATGGTCGGGCAGAACGTGAACCCGCGCCTGCGCATCTCCGGCATCGTGCTGTGCATGCACGAGGAGACCAGCCGGCACACGCGCGAAGTCGTCGCCGATCTGGATGCGTTCTTCGAGAGCGCGCGCGACAAGGACGTGCCCTGGCGATCGGCGCGCGTGCTCCGACCGCCGATCCGGCGCAACATCAAGCTGGCCGAGGCGCCGTCCTTCGGCCAGACGATCTTCGAGTACGCCGCGGACGCCAACGGCGCTCAGGACTACCTCGCCCTCGCCCAGGGCCTGATCCGCGAGTGGGACGCGCTGCGCACCCGGCGCACGGGCGAGGTCGTCGTTCCCGCGGCGCCCGGCGCCAAGGCCGGGGCCGGCGCGGGATGACTCCCGGCGCGCGACGCGTCGCGATCCGAGCGGCCTTCGGCGTTTGCGCCGTGGCGCTCGCCATCGGAACCCACTGGCCGTCGCTCACACTGCCGGAGCCGGGCGGGTTCGCCCGCTTCGATCTCGTGCTCCACGGCGGCGCCTTTCTGATCTGGACCTCCCTGCTGATCGCATCCGCGTTCTTCGGGCGGACGTTCTCGGCGCAGAACATCCTCGCGTGCGCGATGGTGGGCACAACCTACGCCGCGCTCGATGAACTCACGCAGATGTTCCCCGGCCTCAACCGGCACGCAGGGTTTGATGACTGGCTGATGGACCTGGTCGGCGTGGCGCTCGCGTGCGTCGGCGCGGCGATGCTCGGCGCGTTGAGCCGTGCCCGACTGCCGGCCGCCGCACGGTCCTCCGGCGCGCCCGCCAGCTCACACGAACAGGAGCATCGCGGCTTCTTCGCCGCGGTTCGCGTGGTCTCGTCGCTGACGCTCGTCTCGCGCGTCGCGGGCCTGTTCCGCGACATGGCGACGGCCCGCGTGTTCGGCGACACGGCGGTGGGCTCCGCGTTCAACTTTGCGTTTCTGATCCCGAACCTCTTCCGGCGGCTCTTCGGCGAGGGCGCGCTCTCCGCGGCGTTCATCCCCGTCTACGCCGAGCTGGACCGCGAGGGGCGCGACGCCTCGGCGCGATTCGCCTCGATCACGGTGGTCGTGCTCACGCTGGTGACGACGGTCCTCATGGCGATCGGCGCCGCGATCATCCTCGTGATCCTGGCATTGGCGCCGGGCGACGACGAGCGGACGCTGACGCTGCGGCTCACGATTCTGCTCCTGCCCTATATGCCGCTGGTGTGCGTCGCGGCGCTGCTCGGCGGGATGCTGCAGGTGCACAATCGCTTCGCGCCCGCCGCGGCGTCATCGATCATCCTGAACGTCGTCGTGATCGCCGGCGCGATCGCCGCGGCGTTTCTGCCGGGGACCGACGCGCCGACCGACGCCTACATCGTCGGCGGCGCCGCGGTGTTCAGCGGGCTCGTGCAGGTCCTGTGGTGCCTCGTGGCGCTGCGCCCCTACGTCCGCTGGACGCGCATCTGGACCGGCTCGGGCCAGGCGGGGCGCCGGCTGATGAAGCGCTTCGTCCCCGGCGCGCTCGGCCTCGGCGCGCTGCAACTGAACACCATGATCGACGGCGTCATCGCCACCTGGCCCATCCTCGTCGGGCCGACGATCTTCGGGCTCGTGTACCCGCTCGATGAGAGCAGCGGCGCCGTGCTCGGCTACACGCAGCGCCTCTACCAGTTCCCGCTCGGCGTCTTTGGCATCGCCGTCGCCACCGCCGTGTTCCCCGCGCTCAGCCGCGCGGCGGGAGATCCGTCGCTCTTCGTCGGCATCGTCCGGCGCGGCGTGCGCCTCAGTCTCTTCATCGGCCTGCCCGCGTCCGTCGGGCTCATGATCGTGCGGCGCGACCTCTGCTCGGTGATCTTCGAGGGCGGCGACTTCAGCGCCGAGGGCGTGGATCGGGCCGCGCTCGTGCTGCTCGGGTACGCCGGCGCCGTGTGGGCGTATTCGGTGAACCACACGCTCATCCGCGCGTTCTACGCGCAGGGCGACCTGCGCACGCCGCTGCGCATCTCGCTCACCACGGTCGGTCTGAACTTCCTCGGCAACGTGATCCTCATCTGGCCGCTGGGCGAGGCCGGGCTCGCGTGGTCCACGGCAATCACCGCGTGCCTGCAGACGGCGCTGCTGACGCACGCGCTGCGGCGAAAGCTACCCGACCGGCGCGTGCTCGCGCCCGAGGATCGCCTCGGCGCGCTCCGCTGCCTCGGCGCCTCGCTCGCCATGGCGCTGCCCGTGCTCGCGGTCGTCCTCGCGCTCCCGATCGGCGAGACCTGGACGGGCCGCTTCGTGCGCCTGATCGCGGCGCTGTTCGTCGGCGTCGCGGCGTACGGGGGCGCGGCGATCGCGCTGCGGATCCCGGAGTTGCGCTGGCTACTGAGCCGGAGCAGACCGTCGGAGGGCGCTAGCCCGCCATCCGAACCGTCTTGACGGTCGCGATCTCGATGCGATTGCGCCCGTTGGACTTGGCCAGGTAGAGCGCCTGATCCGCCTCGGTGAGGCAGCGCTCCGCCGACCAACCGGTGGCCGCGTCGGCGCACGCGATGCCGAACGACGCCGTGATCGAGCGCTCGGGGTGCCGCTTCCAGCGCATGGCCGCGATGCCCGCGCGGATGCGCTCCATCACCGACGCCGCCTGCTCCGCGGTGGCGCCGGGGAGGATGACGACGAACTCCTCGCCGCCGAAGCGGCACGCGATGTCGGACTCCCGGACCATCTCGGCCAGCAGCGTGCCGAATCGCTGGAGCACGCTGTCGCCCGCCGGGTGACCGAAGGTGTCGTTGACGCTCTTGAAGTTGTCGAGGTCGCAGAGCGCGAGCGCCATGCGTCCGCCGGTGCGCCGGGCCGCGGCGATCTGCTCCTGCAGGCGCCGGTTGAAGTGCGCCCGGTTCCAGAGGCCGGTGAGGCCGTCGATGTGCGCCCGCTGGGCGAGCATCTCCATGAGGCGCTGGGTCCGGAGCGCGGCGCGGATGCGCGCCTTGAGCTCGGTGAAGTCGAAGGGCTTGACGACGTAGTCCACGGCGCCGAGCTCGAGGCCCATCACCTTGTCCTCGAGCGACGCGTGGCCGGAGACGATCACCACGGGGATATGAAACATCGAGACGTCCGCCTTGAGCAGGCGCAGCGCCTCGAATCCGTCCATCCCGGGCATGTCCACATCCAGCAGGATGAGCGTCGGCGGGCTCTCGCTGATCGAGTCGATGCCGTCCCGGGCGTTGGTCGCGGAACGAATGACCCACCCCTCCGCCTTGAGGCGCGCCGTGATCAGCCGGTGCGTGTCCGGCGAATCGTCGATCACCAGGATCGAGGGCGTGTTGTCAGGAGTGGGATCCAAGCGGCGTCTCCCAGGGTGAATGCGTGACTACGCCGCCGCTCGCGAGCAGAGGTCGTGGAGCTCGTCGAGGCGTTTGCGCACGAGCCGCAGGTCCGCGGACGCCCGGAGCGCCGACTCCAGCTCCGCCGCGCGGGCGCCGATCGGCGCGAAGCCGTACCCGCCGCTGGCGCCCTTGAGCTGGTGCGCCATGCGCCGGACGCCGGCGAGGTCGCCGCTGGCGAACATCTCCTGCAGAGATCGCATGCGCTCCGGCAATTCCGCGACGAATAGCTCGATGAGCTCCGACATCTCCGGATCGTCGCGAAATGCGCTCTGGATAACGCCCTGGTCGTTGCCCTGTTCCATTCGCTCTCCCGATGCGCTCGAGGCGAGCCGTTCGCCCGCTTCGGCAATGCATCGGCCGCAATGGCGGGCCGCTTGATCCATACGAAACGGGGGGCGCCCCCTTCGCCGGTGGCCCCCGCGAATCGGCCTCTACGGGCGCAACTATCGGTCCTGCGCCGGCAGCGCGTCGGCGTAGAACGCCTCGAGGTCCTCCTCGAGCCGGATCAGCGAGGGCGCGTGCACGTACATCATGTGCCCCGCCGGGTAGTAGCGCGTCCGCACATTCCCCAGAAGATCGCCCGCCAGGCCCATGTGGCTGATCACGTAGTCCGACGCGAAGTGCGGCGTCGCGAGATCGAAGTATCCCGACGCCAGGAACACCTGCAGGTGCGGCTGCTCGTGCATCGCCGCACGCAGGCGCTCCGCCACGTCGAGGTACCGATTCGTCCCGCCCGCGTCGTACGACCACGGCCACACGTTGGTCAGGATCTCGTACGGCAGGTCCGACGCGAAGCCCAACTCCTCGCGCACGTACGCGTTCAGGGACGCGGTGTAGTTGCCGTAGATCGCGGCGTACGACGGATCGAAGCTGTAGCGCTCGCCCGCGTCGTCGCGGTCCATGCCGGTGAACCGCGAGTCCAGTCGCCCCACCGTCTGGCCGCGCTCGCGCAGCAACTCCTTGGTGAACCGGCCGATCTCGATCCGCAGGCGCGTCCGCCGGATGTAGTCGGGGCTCAGCCCCGTGTACGAGGCCAGCCGCTCGACGATCCGCGACGCCGTCTCCTCCTTCAGGTTCGAGCCCTGCATCAGCGCCGCGGCGTACTCGCCGGACGCGAACGCCTCGACCTCGCGCACGAACGCGTCCAGCGGCTTGTCCTGGTGCTCCTGCGCCACGGCGCGGTGGTAGTGCGCCGTCGCGGCGTAGGTCGGCAGGAACAGGATGTACGGCAGGTCATTGCCCGTGTCGAAGCGGATCGTGCCGAACTGCATCGCCGACGAGATCAGGATCACCCCGTTGAGCGCCACGCCGTGACGGGTGTGCAGATGCTGGGAAAGACCCGCGGCGCGCGTCGTGCCGTAGGACTCGCCCGCGATGAACTTCGGGCTCCTCCACCGCTGCTCGTTCGTGAGATACCGCCGGATGAACTCGCCGACCGATTCGATGTCCTTCTCCACGCCGTGGAAGTCCTTGGCGCTCGTGCCCTCCTCGGCGCGCGAGAAGCCTGTGGAGACGGGATCGATGAATACGAAGTCCGAGACGTCGAGCAGTGTGTGGTCGTTGGGGATCACGCCGTACGGCGGTGCGCCCGGGTTGCCCTTCTCGTCCGCGTAGGCGACGCGCTTGGGGCCGAAGACGCCCAGGTGCAGCCACACCGACGACGATCCCGGACCGCCGTTAAACGAGAACGTGATCGGGCGCGTCGATGCCTCGGGCGTGTTCACCGGACGCTCGCCCTTGGCGCCTGCCTCTTCCCAGGCGCGGAACTCCTTCTCGAACTCGGCGTGGGGTCGGAGCGTGCGCCGGTAGGCGATGTAGAAGACGTTCGCCGTCGGCTTCCGCTCGTGGTCCGTCAGCGTGATCACGCCGGCCGTCGACGTGTAGTGGATGGTCTCCCCGCCGACGTCCAGCGTGTGATGGGTGACGGAGGGCGCGTCGGGGTAGGCGACGAACCGGGCGTCTTCCTTCGCCGCGCCCTCGGATTTCTTTGGGGATTCATCGGGACGCGCGGCGCTGACCGACGCTGCGCCCGCGATCGCCACGCCCACAAACACAGCCCGAACAATCTGCTGGATTGTCATCGCGGCAGAGTAGCAGCAGGCCAGTAGAAAGGATGGAGCTCTATCAGCGATCGCGACGATCGCCGCGCAGCTTCTGCCGCTCCGACCGTTGCTCGGCGTGCATGACATCCGACACACGGTGGCCGATCAATCGGACAAAGGTGTACAGAAACAACACGGCCGCGGCCAGGAAGGCGACGTCGTCCACCATCCCGAGTTTGCGCCCGGCAGGCCCGAAGACGACGAACGCCAGGACGATCGAAGTGATTGCCGCGGCGAGGGTGACCTTCACCAGCATGGTGCGCTCTAACTCATGGTCCGGAAGCACTTTGGGGTCCATTTGCTCGCCGCCGACATCTCCTCCTTGACTACTTCGCCCGAGCGGCTGAATGTGAGATGAGTTCGGCGTGAAATCGGCCTCACCTTTCCCCCTCCCACTCGCCTTCGCCTTGCCGGAGCGCAGAGAGTTCGGCCCCCCAGCCCGGCCGATCGCGGCGCCGTGCCCGCGAACGAAGTGAGAGCCCCCTCGGCGAAAGTCCCAAGCATGAGCGGTCTGCTCGAGTTCTTCACACACCTCTTCGACACCTCGGACTTTCCCGCGCGGTGGTCCTGCGGCCGCTGGAGCTCCGCCCACGGCTGGCTTCACATCGCCTCGGACTCGCTCATCTTCGGCGCGTACATGGCGATCCCCGCCTCGCTGGCCGTGGTCGCGACCCGTCGGCGCGATCTGCCGCTGCGTCCGATCTTCTGGCTGTTCGTCGCGTTCATCATGTCGTGCGGCCTCACGCACCTCGTCGAGGCGATTCTCTTCTACCAGCCGGTGTACCGATTCTCCGGCGTGATGAAGGCCGCGACGGCCCTGGTGTCGTGGGCGACCGTCCTCGCGCTGGTGCGCGTGCTGCCGACCGCGCTCACGCTCCCCGGCATTCAGGCCACCAACGAGATGCTTCGCGCCGAGATCGCTCGTCGGACCATCGTCGAGACCGAACTGGAGAAGGCGCGCCAGGACCTCGAGCAGCGGACGAGTCAGCTCGTGCTGCGCGAACATCGCATGCGCTCGGCGCTGGAGGCGGCGCACGTCGGCGCGATCCGCTGGGAGGTGGATACGGGACGCATCATCTGGGAGCTTGGCCTTCGCGAACGCCTGCACCGCCTTGAATTCGGCTCGACCGAGCTGCACGAGTGGTCGTCCCTGCTCGGCGATGTCGGCGCTGCCGACCTCCGCGCCCTGGCCCTCGGCGCCGAGCGCAGCGACGGATCCATCGACTTTGCCGGCGAGATGCGCGACGGAGGACGGACGGTCCACGTCCGCATGGCCGCCCGGCTGGACCCCAAGGTCACCGGACAACCCCGCACCATGACGGGGATGCTCCGGTTCCTTACGGGCTGATTGATCGAACGAGATCATTTCCAGGCAGCGCTGCCGTTGCCGCGCGCTCCCTCCTTCCACGAGGGGTCTCGATCGGGCGTGTCGCGGGTCACCACGCGCATCACGCTCGACGCGAGCGTCGCCAGGCTGGCGGCGCGACCGACGGTGCGAATGATGCGGGAAGGACCGAGCAGACTCGCCACCGCGAACGCCGCGGCGATCGCGGCCTCCGGATGACGCATCGCGAAGCGCATGGCGTCGTCGGCCAGGCCGTGGATGCCGCTCCGTTCGCGCTGACGCCGCGAGCTGCGTCCATGCAGGGCCTGATGAAGCTCCTTGCGTGACGAGCGGGCCTGCTCGCGTGCTTCCTCCAGCGATCCGTCGTTGTCCGGAATCAGATTCGGATCGGCCGCGGGCGAGATCGGCTTGCGATCGACCGGGCGCATGGCGCGCCGGATCGAACCGACCGCGATCCACCCGGTCAGCATCGCGGCCACGAGGGCGCCGCCGCCGACGGCCAGGATCGCGCCGGGCCATCCCCAGTGCGGCGCCAGCGCGATCACGCCGGCGATCGCCAGTCCGATGATCGCCGCTCCCCCGACGACCGCAACGACGACGAGCGCGGCGAGCGCCACGCCGAGTCGCGCGAGGCGAGCAATGGCCAGGCGAAGCTCCGCCTCGATGAAGTCGGCCCCGCCGCCGAGCACCTTGGTGATCATTCCGAGCATTGTGCGTCGTCCGTCCCCGGATGATTCGTCTGGCTTGGCAGGCCGCCCGGGGCACGCCGGCCCCGGGCGGGCAACGATGTCCGCGCTCGGCCGCTCAGTGGCGGCGCGAGAGAACCTTCGCGATGACGGCGCCGACGCCCAGCGCGATGAGCACCGAGGTCAGCGGGCGCTCGGCGATGACGCGCTCGGTCGCGCTGCAGGCGTTCCGCGCGCTCGTCGAGATGCGCTTCGCCGCATCACGAGCCAGCTCCGTGCCAGCGTCGGCGATGTCGCTGACGGCGCCGCTGACTTCCGTGCGGACCGCACGGAGATCCTTGCGGACGTCGTCCATCGTGGCGTGATCGCCCTGACCGGGTCGCTTCATGGGAGTGTTCACATTCGTGGTCGTAGCCGTCATGGGTTGTGCTCCTCTGTTCTATGAGTGGTGTTGGGATCTGACGAAAGTGCGTCGGCGCGGCGACGCGCACGACGCGCGACGACAACAAAGGGAGTATCGCCGGACGTTGTGAACCCGCGCTGAATCCGCGATGAATTCGCCGTCATCCCCGCCTGAACGGGACGCCGTTCGACGCCGGAAGCGTGACCGTGAACTCGCAGCCCCCCTCTTCACGGTTGCGCACGGCGATGCGTCCGCCGTGCAGCTCGGCGACGCCCTGCGCGATCTCGAGGCCGAGACCGTGCCCGCGCCCGCGCCGCTCTTCCGACGGCGCCTGCGCGAAGCGATCGAAGATGCGCGCCAGCATGTCCTCCGGGATGCCCGACCCGGAGTCCACCACCCGCAGGCGAACCATGCCGTCGTCGTGGTTGGCGGCGACGCGCACCTCGGAGCCGGACGTGCTGAAGCGCACCGCGTTCCGGATCAGGTTGTCGAGCATCGTCCGCAGCAGCTCGGGATCGCCCCGGATCTCGAGGTCCACGTCGGCCTCGCTCTCGAGGAGCTGCGCCTTCACGGCCACCGCGTGCTGACGCGCCATCGGGCGGCAGTGCGCGATCGACTCGAGGATCAGCTCGTTCACCATGCAGCGTCGATCGATCGTCTGCGCCCGCCCTTCGCGCACGCGCGTGAGCGTCAGAAAGCTGTCCACCAGCCGGCCGAGGCGGCGCATCTCTTCGCGCACGCTTCCTACGAACGAACGCACGTCGGGATCCGCCTGGTCCAGCGGGATCGTCTGCGCTTCCGCCAGCACGACCGCGATCGGCGTCTTCAGTTCGTGCGAGACGTTCGACATGAAGCGCTCCTGCGTCCGCAGCGCCTGGGCGATGCGCTCGCGCGCCCGCTCGAGATCGCGCTCGAGGCGCATGATCTCCACGTCGCCGTCGGACACCTCCAGTCGCTCGCCGATCGACTCGGGCGACAGCCGCTGCGCGATCGAGCGGAGCTCGTGGAGCGGCGAGGTCGCGATGCCCGCGATCGCCCAGCCCGCCGCCGCGGCGGCGATGAGCCCGATCGGCGCCGTGATCGCCAGCGAGTGCGTCACGCGGGCCGTCATCTCCTGCGCGTACCGGTCGCCCGTCGCCGCGAGCAGCACGTAGCGCCGCCCGTCCCCGCCCGCGAACGACTGCATCACCGCGCGCGCCAGGCCGTCGCGCCCCGCCGGGACGTTCGTGCCCTCCAGGCGCCTCCGGCGGAGCTGCGGCGTCAGATGGTCCAGCGTGGCGTCCAGGTCCTGCTTCGACAGCGACGGCGGCGCCGGCAGGCTCGTCGCCACCACCGCGCCGGAGTCGTCGTAGATCACGAGGCCGAACCGCTCGAACATGAAGAAGCTGCGCTGCTCGTTCGCCAGCTCGATCAGCCGCTCGTTGGAAGGCGGGACCGGGCCCGATGCGATCGCCGTCATGATCGAGCGGCTGCGCGCCACCAGGTTCTCCGAAAAGAACCGGCTGATGGACGCCCGCTCGTACAGAAAGACGATCGTGCCCAGCGTGAGCTGGATGACGGTGAAGATCGCCAGCATCCACAGCGTCAGCCGCAGTCGCAGCGACATGCGCGGGGTGCGTCGGCGCCCTTCCGAGGAACCGGACTGATCGGCTTCGCCGGCCATGGCGGCGTCAGTCGAGCACGCCGAACCGGTATCCAGCATTCTTCACGGTGTGGATGAGCTGGCGGTCGGCCTCGCGGTCAATCTTCTTGCGCAGCGCGGAGATGTACACGTCGATGACGTTGCTCGACGGCTCGAGCGACATGTCCCAGACCTTTTCCGAGATCTGCGTGCGCGAGAGCACGCGATTCGGATTGCGCATCAGGTACTCCAGCAGCGCGAACTCGCGGTTCGACAGCTCCCACTCCGACTCGCCGCGCTTCGCGCGACGCGAATAGAGGTCGAGCTCGAGGTCGTCGCAGCGCAGCGTGCGACCCTCGGTCGCTTCGCCCCGGCGCAGGATCGCCCGGATGCGCGCCAGCAGCTCGTCGAACTCGAACGGCTTGGTGATGTAGTCGTCCGCCCCGGCGTCGAGGCCCTCGATCTTGTCCTCCGTCGTTGAGAGCGCCGTCAGCATGATGATCGGCGTGTCGACGCACCGGCGGCGCAGGTTGCGGCAGACTTCCACGCCGTCGCGGTCGGGGAGCATCAGGTCCAGCAGCACGACGTCGTACTGCTCGGCGGACGCCAGATCCTCGCCGTCGAATCCCGTGTGCGAAATGTCGACGGCGAAGCCGTTGGCCTGCAACCCCTTCTGGATGGCGGTCGCCATCTTGGGATTGTCTTCGATGATCAAGACTCTCACGAATGGTCCTCCACTCGGAATCGACGCTCGCGTCCCGCGCGGACGCGAACCACCTTCGGGCGTCGATCACACAAAGTGTACGGGGACCGTCCGAAGCGGGCATGAACAGAGAATGAACCCGCTTTCACGGGATGCTCACCGGGGGCTCAGAGCGACGGACGAAGCTTTCCAAGCGAGCGGGCGCAGGGGCGACCCGCCGCGGGAGATTCGCTCGCCCCCCACCGTATGCAACCTGAAGCTTCGAACGAAAGGAAATCTCAAATGCGCACGCATCATCGACTGTTCACCACCGGAGCCGCTCTTATTTGCGCCGCCGGCCTCGCGACCACCGCGGTCGCCCAGACTGGCACGCTGCCGACGCGGGACAACGAGACCCGTCACTCGGCCAACGCTCCGTACGCGACCTATCACCTCGCCCGATGCTCCGAGATCAAGGGCGTCGGCGTGCATGGCCCGAACAACGACGAGATCGGCTCTGTCTCCGATCTGGTCGTCGCCCGGTCGAGCGGCCACATCATGTACGCCGTCGTCAAGACCGGCGACATCCTCGGCCTCGGCGGCAAGACCGTCGCTATCCCCTTCAGCTCGTTCGCCTGGAACGAGGCCGACGACCACTTCACCCTCAACATGACCAAGGAGCAGCTCCAGGCGCAGCCGGAGTTCACGCCGGAATACTGGACCAACCTCCACAAGCCCGATAGCGCCCTGCGTCGCTGGCTGACCAAGGACATCGACGAGCGCTACCGCAACGATCGCGACAACACGCCGATCCGCGTCGCCGACGCCAAGGACGTCCGCGGCAAGGTCGTCTCCGTCGAGCGCGTCGCCTACGGCCCGCACGGCGAGGACGTGATCGTCGTCGTCCGCACCCAGGACGGCGCCCAGGAGCGCGTCCTGCTCGGCCCGACCTGGTACGTGATGGGCAGCCCCGCGGCGCCGATGCGCGACGACGACGTCGTCGTCACCGTCGTCCGCCACGACGGCCCCGCCACCTGGGTCGCCACCCGCGCGGAGATCGACGGCCAGAAGATCCAGCTCCGCGGCGATCGCGGCGAGCCCTCCTGGACGGGCGATTCCCCCGCCACCAAGGCCATGCGCGATCAGGGCCCCGGCGCCCGTCTCGCGCTCGTGAGCGACATCAAGGGCGCCGACGTTCGGTGCCGCGGCGAGTCCTGCGGTGAGGTCGATGATGTGCTGATCGACACCGTGTCCGGACGCGCCCTCCTGCTGTCCATCGATCCCGACGAGAACTTCCTCGGCATCGCGGACACCAAGCGCCTGGTGCCGTGGTCGATCGCCACGCTCGGCTTCGACGGCACCGTCAACGTCGACGCCGACAAGACGATGGTGACCAACTCGGTCGAGACGCCCGACGACCTCGACGGCTATCGCACCGGCGCGGCCCTCCGCCCGGTCTACGACCCCTTCCAGGTCTCCGTGCCGCGCGCCGGCTTCGAGCGCAACGACTACGACCGCGGCGAGATGCCCAAGAACAACTCCACGAACAACCGCGATCCCGACCGGCGCCGGTGACGACGGCGCCCGCCGGACGGGGCCGCTCTACCGAGCCTCTGTCCTCTGCCCCGACGCGCGCGCGCCGACGCGTGCGCGCGTCGATTCACGCGGGCCGCTCGCCCGCACGCCAGGCCGCGGCGAACGTTCGCCGCGACAACACACGACGGGCCGAAAGCCCGGGACTACCACGGAGACACGACATGTCCCCTCGCACACGAACCGGATCCCTCTCGCGTCTCGCCGCCCTGTGGCGCTGCCTGCTCGGCGCGTCTCTCTTCGCGTCGGCGTTCTGCCTCGCCGCGTGCAACACGACCGAGGGCGCCGGCAAGGACATCGAGGAGCTCGGCGAAGGCATCCAGGACGCCGCCGACTGAGTCGGATCATGACGCCGGATTTACGGCGATTTCACTGCGAATTCAGCGTTGCGGAGAACAATCTTTCAGCGACGCAAACGGAACGCAACCAGTTGAACTGAACCCTGCGGACGTCGGACACGCGAACACACACTCCCGCGTCCCTCGCCCGGATCGAAAGGAGACATCCAATGCTTGGCTGGGCTCTCACCTTTTTCATCATCGCCCTTATCGCGGCGCTCTTCGGATTCGGCGGCATCGCCGCCGGCGCCGCCTCCATCGCCCAGGTGCTCTTCTTCGTCTTCCTTGTCCTCTTCGTCCTCTCCCTGATCGTGGGCCTGGTCCGAAGGGGCAACACCACCGTCAAACTTTGACGCCCGCGCGGACGCGATCGGCGCCTCGAGCGCCGGCCGCGCCCGCGGCGAAGGCCGAACCGCTCCAGGGAGGAGCAGCCCTTCTCACAGAGTCACTTGACTAAACGGCTCCTGTGTCCCGGACGTTCGGCTCTCGCCCCGGGCGCGGCGCGGAGCACCAGGCTCCACGCCCCGCCGCGAGGGATTCCAAACCTGATCAACCTCCACGAAGGAGTTCACGTCATGGAGACGACCACGACGCTCGATCCCAAGACGATCGACAACATCCAGGACCTCATCCGCGTCAACATCGATAGCGCCAAGGGCTTCGACACCGCCGCGGAGAACATCGACAACCCCGAGATCGCCGGCTACTTCCGCGAGTGCTCCCGCACCCGCCGCCGGTTCGCCGACGACCTCTCCCGCTTCGTCAGCATCAACGACGAAGAACCCGAGCATGACGGCTCCGCCGCCGGACGCCTCCACCGATGGTGGCTCGAGCTGCGCGGCGTCGTCCAGGGCGGCGACGAGCACGCCATTCTCGCCGAGGCGGAGCGCGGCGAGGACGCCATCAAGCGCGTCTACGAGCGCGTCATCGTCGATATCGCCGGCAACCCGCTGAGCGACGTCCTCCACGCGCAATTCCGCTCCGTGAAGCAGACCCACGACCGCGTCCGCGACATGCGCGACGCTCGTTCCTGAATACGGCTGGCTTGGCGAGCGTGGCGGCGCCCCAACCGGCGCCGCCGCGCTTTTTCGGTGTCTTCCAACATCCAACCCCTCCGCAAGAGGAGCAACCACACATGAACTGGGACGAGATCAAAGGCAACTGGACCGAAATGAAGGGCAAGGTCAAGGAGCGCTGGGGCAAGCTCACCGACGACGATCTGGATGTCATCGACGGCAAGAAGGATCAGCTCGCCGGCAAGATTCAGAAGGCCTACGGCAAGACGCGCGAAGACGCGGAGAAGGAAATCGAAACCTTCTGCCACGCCTGCCGACGCTGAGCCCCGCTCCACATGCAGCACCCCCACTCCACCGGGCCGAACGCCTGCACCAGCGGCGTTCGGCCCGGTTCGTTGATGTAGAAACCGCTGGCGTCTCCAGACGCCGTGTATTCCAGGACCCCCCGCGCGCAGGGGTGCACGCCTCTTGCATCTCAACGCCCGCTCGACCAAGATTCCTCCCGAAGCATCGCCCGCCTGACCGAAGGCGCACTGCGGCGGAGCTTCGTTCCGCATCGTGATTGCACGGCCATGACGCCGTCGCTGGTCCCCGGTGACCCGCGTCGTCCTGTTTGCAAGGGAGCATGATGCCGAGGTCCACCATCTCATGCCGTCGATGGGTAGTCGCCGCGGGCATGACGCTCGCTGGCGCAGCGATCGCCGACGCCCACATGTGCGCGCCCAGCGCCGCGAGCAGCGGCGTCGCGTCGGCGCTCTTCGACGCCTCCGGGTTCCCGCCGCGCTGGCAGTGCGGCACGGGCTGGACCGCGGCGCTCGGGTGGACGCACATCATCTCCGACGGGCTCATCTGGGCCTCGTACTTCGCCATCCCCGCGCTCATCGCGATCTACATGCTCCGCCGACGCGATGTCCCCTTCCCCGCCGTAGGGTGGCTCTTCGTCGCGTTCATCTTTCTCTGCGGCACGGGCCATCTGCTCGAGGCATTCATGTTCTGGTGGCCCGGCTACCGCCTGTCCGGCGCCGTCAAGGCCGCGACCGCCGGCGTCTCCGTGGCGACCGTCGCCGCGCTCGTGCCCATCCTGCCCCGCGCCCTCGCGCTGCCTCGCCTCGCGCGCGTCAGCCACGAACTGGAGTTCGAACGCTTCGCGCTCGATCAGCACGCGATCGTGGCGTTCACCGACCCCAAGGGACGCATCACCTACGTCAACGACAAGTTCTGCGAGATCAGCCAGTACTCCCGGGATGAGCTCCTCGGCCAGGACCATCGCATCATCAACAGCGGACTTCACCCCAAGTCCTTCTTCCGCGACCTCTACGCGACCATCGCCGGAGGGCACGTCTGGCGCGGCGAGATCCGCAACCGAGCGAAGGACGGCTCCTTCTACTGGGTCGACACCACCATCGTCCCCTTCACCGACGAGGCCGATCGCATCGTCCGCTACGTCGCCATCCGCGCCGACATCACCGAGCGCAAGCGCATCGAGCAGGAGCTGCGCGACACCATCGAGGCCAAGCAGCGGCTCGTGGATGCACAGCGCGAACTCCGGCGCGAGCTCGAGCACCGTGTGCGCAACAATCTCGCCGGGCTTCTCGGGCTCATCCAGGTCTACGAACGCTCCGGTCGCGGCAGCGCCGCGCTCGCCGACGCGCTGCGCGGCAAGGTCGGCGCCATGCTCCAGGTGCACCAGCTCATGTCGCCGGCCCCGAACATGCCCGTGCCGATCCGCGCGCTGATCGAGGGCCTCGCCGCGGGCATGCTCGACGAGGGCGTCGCGTCCCTCGCCCTCGACGGACCACCCGTGGACATCCGCGCCCGGCAGGCCGGCGCCCTCGCCATGATCCTCCAGGAGCTGTTCACCAACAGCTCCAAGCACGGCGCGCTCGGGCAACGCGGCGGGCGGATCCGCATCGAATGGAGCAGCCAGGCGACCGAGGACGGCGCCGAACTCCTCCTGACCTGGACCGAGACCACACCCTCCGCGTCGTGCTCGCCCGGACCCGAGAGCGTCGGCCTGCAGCTCATCCGCGGCTTTGTCCGCTCGGAACTGGGCGGCGAATGCGCGTTCGATTTCCGTCCGGAAGGACTCCGCTTCATCCTCCGCGCCTCGGTGGATTCCGTCGAATCCATCGAACACGCCGCCATCGAGAAGGACCGCGCGTCCGACGCGCAGGACATTCCCTATGCCGACCCTGTCTGACTCCGCCGACGCCCCTGCCGAAACCGGCGCCGCCGCGCAACCACGCGCCGCGCGCATCCTCGTCGCCGACGACGAGTACCTCGTCGCGCTCGACATCGTGTCGCAGCTCGCCGCCTGCGGCTATACGGCCATCGGGCCGGCGGGCAGCGGCAACGAGGCGCTCCGCCTCGCACGCGCCCAGCGTCCCGATCTCGCGCTCCTCGATGTCCGCATGCCCGATGGCGACGGCATCACCACCGCGCGCGCCATCGCCGATGAGCTCAACATCCCCGTCGTGATGCTCTCCGCCTACACCGACGAGCAGACCGTCGTCGATGCGCGCGACGCTGGCGTCTATGCGTACCTCGCGAAGCCCGCGCGGAGCCAGCAGCTCCGCGCCGCCATCGAGGTTGCGCTCAGTCGCCACCGCGACATGGACGCCAATCGCGCCGACGCCGTCGAGTCGCGCCGCCTGCTCGAAGAACGACGCATCGTCGAACGCGCGAAGTGGACGCTCGTCCAGCGCGCCGGCGTCACCGAGCCGGAGGCGATGCGGTTGCTCGAGAAATACGCCCGGGATCGCGGCGAGCGTCTGATCGACGTCGCCGAGCGCGTAATCCGCACCGGCGCCGCGTTCGGCGACGCCGACAACTGATCCCGGGCATCCCCTCTCGACAGTCCACGCCGACGGCGTCATCATCCGTCGACTCAGGAGCGCGCGCCGTCCTCGCGCCCGAAGGAGCCGCGCATGCGAATCGTCGATCTCTATCTGCATTCCGAGCACGCGGAGCGCATCGCCGAGAAGGCGCGCGAACTCGGTCACCGCGCCTTCATGGGCCCCGAGCAGGAAGACCTGCGCCACGTCCGCATCGTCACGACCAAGGGCTCGCCGGACGAACTCCTCGAGGACCTCCAGCGCGACTTCGCCGAAACCGAGGACGCCGACGAGATGTACGTCGTCGTCGAACCCACCGCCATCGCGCCCCAGCCCGAGGAAGACGAGGAGGACGAAGAACCCCGCGCCCCCACCGACGAGATCGAGGCCTTCGTCGCCGAGGGCGCGAAGATCACCAAGTCGTTCGTCGTGCTCGCGGCCGTCTCCGGTGTCCTCGCCGCGGCCGGTCTGATCCGCGACAGCCCGGCGGTCCTCGTCGGCGCCATGGTCATCGCGCCGCTCTTCAAACCGCTCGCCGCGATCGGCGCCGGCGCCATCCTCGGCAAGGCCCGTGCCGCGCTCCGCGGCGCCGCGCTCCTGGGACTCGCGCTCGGCGTCGCCCTCGTCGCCGGCGCCGTCGCCACCTTCGCGACACCCGACGCCTCCATCACCCAGGCCGTGGAAGCGCGCACCGGCGTCACCGCGTTCGATCTCATCGTCGCCCTCGCGTCCGGCGTGGCGATGGCGTACACCCTGCTGCGGCGCGACGCCCTCGCCATGATCGGCATCGTCGTCGCCGCGTCCCTCGTCCCCGCCGGCAGCGCCGCCGGCGTCGCCCTCGCCTTTGGGCGATGGGACCTCCTCGCCGGGGGCGTGTTCACGCTCGTCAGCAACATCTGCGGCCTGCTCATCGGCCTTGTCGGCGCTCTGAAGTACGAACAGGTCCGCTCGCCCGTGTGGCGCAAGGCTCAGGACGGCGCGCTCATCGCCAGCCGCGGCCTGTGGGCCGGCGGGCTGGCAATGCTCATCCTCCTGGGCATCAACGTGCTCGTCTATACGCTCGCGCCGCGCACGGACATCGCCGCCGTCGCCGCGAAGCTCCAGGAGGAAGACGATCGTGTCCTCTCGATCATTGCTCCCGAGGGCGGCGCGCCGGTGATCGTCGTGGAGCCGGGTCTCGACCGGGGCGCCATCGAGGACATCCGCGCCAAGCTCACCGATCGCTTGCGTGGCGACCAGCGCCAGCCCATCATCGTCGACGCACGATGACCGGAACGCTCCTCCAGTACGGCGACTACCTCGGCACGTTCGTCTTTGCCATCACCGGCGCGCTCGCCGCCGCGGAGAAGCGGCTCGATATCGGCGGCTTCATCCTGCTCGGCTTCGTCACCGGAGTCGGCGGGGGCACGATGCGCGACCTGCTGCTCGATCGCGGCATGGTCTTCTGGGCGGTCGATCCTCTCTACATCCTCGTCTGCGCCGCGGGCGCGGTGGTCACCTTCTTCGGCGCCGAGCGCCTCGCCGCGCGTCGGCGGACGCTGATCTGGTCCGATGCGCTCGGCCTCGCGCTCTTCTGCGTCATCGGCGCCGCCATCGCGTGGTCGGAGGGCTCAAGGCCGCTGGTCGCGGTCCTCATGGGCGCGCTCACCGCGACCGGCGGCGGCGTCGTCCGGGACATCATCCGCAACGAGCTCCCGCTCATCCTGCACCGCGAGATCTACGTCACCGCCGCGCTCGCCGGCGCCGCCACGTTCGTGACGCTCGTCGAGATCGAACTCGCGCCTCCGCTGGCGATGACCGCGGGATTCGCCGTCGCGTTCGCACTGCGCGCCATCGGCATCGTCATGGATTGGCATCTGCCGACCTGGCGCCCCCGCGCCGGCTGACCGATCAGGCCTTCGGCAGGAGCGCGAAACGCCGGCTCAGCGTCGTGGAGATCGGCGGATACGACAGCTCGAACCGTGACGCAATGAACTCGTCCAGCGGACGATGCACCCGCTCGCTCACCCGCTGCAGCAGCCGCGGATACCACGGGATATGCGGCGTCACGGCGCGCGACGGGCCGCCCGGGATCAACTGTGCCCGCTCCGCGAGCGGCAACGACTGGCGGTCGAACTCGCTCTCGCGGTGCGTGTGCGGGTAGGTCATCCGGTCCAGCAACTGTGCCTGCGGCGGCTCCTCGATCCCGAGGTCCCGATGCAGGAAGAAATCGAAGATCACCCGCTCGACCGGCGTCTGGAGTCGCACCATGAACCCCGCCGTGTCCGGCTCGGCCGGCCAGCGCTCGTACAGCTTGTGCAGGTAGCTGCCGAAGACGCACGTGGTCAGGCCCTCGTTGCCGACCGGGCCCGCGGCCAGCTCGAATCGCTTCTCCCCGCCGCACTCCACCGCCTCGATCGAAGGACGCTCCGGCCGGCAGAACTCCTTCATGAGCTGCATCTCGGCCTCGTTGCGCCCCGCGGGATCCAGCGGTGACTTGCGCAGTTGATGTGCGTCGCCCGTC
The DNA here is from genome assembly GCA_041940385.1 of Phycisphaerales bacterium. Lineage (GTDB taxonomy): Bacteria > Planctomycetota > Phycisphaerae > Phycisphaerales > UBA1924 > JACVCK01. Next base: position 49,580 of record JBGTSD010000001.1, read on the forward strand.
GAGGCGTGCAGTGTCTCGTACGCCAGCGGCCACGCGCGCTCGCCCAGTCGTCGGAAGCCCACGTACCCCGTCACGTGACCCGCGTCGATCATCGACGGTTCGTCCGGAGAGGGAAACGCGAACACCGTGACGAATCGCACCTGCGCCTGCACGCCCCAGTACGCGCACGCGCCCTCGAACAGCTTGCGCCGGGCGCGCTCCTGCTCCGCCGACACGTCGCCGGCGCCGCGGTTCGCCATCAGCATCGCGAGCGTCTTCCGATCCCCCGAGCACGCGTCCACCGCGCTCTCGAAGGCGTCGAAGGCGCGGAGCGCCGCGCCCACCGACTGCTCGGGCGCACCGAGCTCGCGGCACGCGGCGAAGAACTTGCTCATGCTCTGCCGGCCCGGCACGTCGCTCACCACCGACGACACGTCGTCCTCGCGCACGACGCGCGTCAGTCGCCAGGCGAGCCCGCGATTCAATCCGAGCAGCCGCGCCGATTCGCGGGTCTTGTTCGGGTTGGCCCCGACGGAATCCAGCAGCTCGGCGATCGAGGTGCGGACCGAATGAAACGCGTCCAGCACCTCGGCCAGCGACGCTGAGCCAAGGTCGGAATCGGGTCTCGGTGGCCGGGAAAGGGTGGTCATGAGGGGGATCTCGTCGAGCGGACGATACCCTCACCCCGTCCCACGAGCAAGGAGGACGGTCAAAAAAATGTCACATTTGACACTTGACGTGACGACACGAGGGGGTAGTTTATGGGCTCACACAGATTCCCTTTCACCCATTTCTCTTGGAGGACAGAGGACCATGCACGCAGCACTGAACAACGCCCTCGTCGTTTCGGGCGCCCTGCTCGTCGCCGGCGCCGCGACCGCCGGTTACGACATCGCGCAGTCCGCCACCCCCGGGCCCGTCTACTCGACGACGCTCAACTTCGATGAGGCCGGCGGCCCGACCGGCACGGTGGCCACCAACTCCTGGGCCAGCCTCGGCCTGACGAGCATGGCCTCCGGCTCGGGCGATGGCTTTGTGGACAACTTCTCCGGCTTCGCTCCGTGGGTTGGCCCGGGCAACGCGTTCTTCGGCTCCTTCGGCGTGTTCATGAACTTCAGCACGGACCTCACCGCCATGTCCGTCGATGTCTGGGACTCCGCCGGCGTCCCCTCGCCCTTCGGCGGCGGCCTGAACGTGATCCTGTTCAACGACGGCGTCCAGGTCTGGGACATCAACCTCCAGAACGGCGGCGGCCCGTTCGATCCCATTGCCACTCCCGCCTGGGGCGGCCTTGGTGATCAGTCCTTCCACATCACCACGTCCGGCGGCATGGTGTTCGACGAAGTGCGCATCCTCGGCTTCGGGTTCCCCTACGAGACCTTCGTCGACAACATCTCCTGGAACGCGGTCCCCGCGCCCGGCTCCGTCGCGCTGTTCGGCCTCGCCGCGCTCGTGACGCGCCGCCGCCGCGCCTGATGCCTTGATCACTCTCGCGGCTGGCGCCGCGACACAGACACCAACCGTGGCCGGCGGCGTGCGGTGGCTCCTGGGACGTCAGTCGTTTCGACGCCTCGACACGCTGACCCCCCGAGCTTCCGCTCGCCGCCGGCTGCATTTCTGACGACCTCTCGAACGCCTCTTTCCAGGAAACGATCCGCCATGAAGACGATCCGCTCGACCGCTCTCCTCGCGCTCGCCGTGGGCGCCGCGTGCTCCGCCGGCGTCACCACCACGGTGCAGTACCACCTCATCACCGGTCCGAACAATCTGCGCGCCCTGTCCGCGAACGACATGTCTCCGGACGGGCGGTACGTCGTCGGCGCGTACGACGACAACGGCGATCCGCTCCCGGACGGCAACTACCTCTGGGACACGGTGCTGAACACGTTCACCATCCTGCCGGCCGACGGCATCGACGCCGTGGGCGTGTCCGACGACGGAACCGTCGTGGTCGGCGATGTGCTGGATCCGAACTACAACTTCGCCGAGACCGCGGGCCGCTGGACCGCGCTCACCGGCTGGCAGAGCCTGGGCGCGCTGCCCAACGCCGGCATGTGCCCGAGCGTCAGCAACTCCTACGAGGTCAGCGCCGACGGCAGCGTCGTCGTCGGGCTCTCGTGGGACGGCTGCAGCGGCCGCGGCTTCATCTGGACGCAGGCCAACGGCATGCAGGAGCTCGAGTCGCTCGCCAATGGCTCCAACCGCGCCTCCGTTGTCTCCTCCGACGGCGCAACCATCGCGGGTTTCGCGCAGGGCACGTTCAATCGCACGCCCGCCTCGTGGGACGGCCCGACGCTCGACGGCGAGCTCATCAGCCCGCCCTACAACGGCGACGCCGAAGGCGAGGTCCACGGCCTCAGCGATGACGGCTCGGTGCTCCTCGGCACGCAGTACCTGGGCGCGGGCGACTTCGCCTACGACGCGGTCAAGTGGGTCAACGGCGGAGCGCCGCAGCCCATCGGCGCCGGATCGCTGCTCACCGGCTGGGCCGGCCACGCGATGGACATCTCGAGCGACGGCACGATCGTCGGCTTCGACTTCCTGCAGGGCAATCGTCGCGCCTGGATCCAGCCCGAGGGCGCCGGCAATCTGCAGCTCCTGCACTTCTGGGCCAATCAGCGCGGCGCCGGCATCCCCGCGAACGTCAACCTCGAAGTGTGCCAGGCGATCTCGGCCGACGGGCGCTTCATCATCGGTCACGGCGCCACGACCGGCGCGTGGCGCATCGTCATCACGCGCACCGGCTGCCCGGGCGACGCCAACGGCGACGGCGTGGTGGACTTCGACGATCTCAACATCGTGCTCGGCAACTACAACATGACCGGCCAGGGTCTCCCCGGAGACTTCGACAACGACAACGACGTCGACTTCGCCGACCTCAACACCGTGCTCGGCGCGTACAACCAGCCCTGCTGAGCGCACGGCTTCCTTCTTTCCTGGAAAGCGGGCGCGGGCGGCCGCGACGCCGCCTCCCGCCCGATCCCCTCCGATGGCCCGGCGAAGGACTCCTTCGCCGGGCCATTTCTTTTTCATTGCGTCGGCAACGGCCGCGGAGTACGATCTATCGACGATGGGCGCACATGGGCGCGGGACAGGGGCCACCAATGGATCAGATCAAGGTGCTCTTCGTGGACGACGAGCCGCGCCTCCGCACCGTGTGGGAGCGGTTGATCGGCATGCAGGACGACATGGCCTGCGCGGGCACGCTCGCCTGCGCCGACGATCTGCCCCGCCGAGCCGCGGAAACCGGCGCCCATATCGCGCTGCTTGATCTGACCATGCCCGGGCGTGATCCCATCGAGGTCGCGGCGGAGGTGGCGGAGCGATGCCCCGATTGCCGCGTGGTCATCTACAGCGGACACAACGATCCCGAATCGATGCGTCGCGCGCACGAGGCCGGCGCCTGGGGATACGTCGACAAACTGGACGAGCCCGACGAGATCCTCGCGGCCCTGCGACGCATCGCCGCGGGAGAGCCCGTCTTCCCGCGCAGCTTCACGCACTGACCCGCGCCGTCGCATGAAGCCGGGATGAACGGGCGATGAGCGCCAATTCATTCCGCGCTGATCGGCCTTCCGGCCGTTGAAACCAAATGACGACGATGAGATGATCGATGTCGCTGGAGACGCGCGGAGCGAACTCACAGCCGACGACTCTCCCGTCGATTTCGAATCAGCGAGCGCTCCGTGAAGAAGAAGCCCCAGGCCGCACTATCTCACGAATCGCCGACCTCGCGGACGAGCGAACTCGCCGCGTCGCCGTCGTCCAATGGGCACGCGCCGGGCGCGAACGGGAGCGCCCGCGGCCACTGGACCAGTCTGCACAACGAGCAGGATCGCCTCGCCGCGGCGCTCGACGCCGCGCGCCTCGGCGTCTGGGAATGGGACATTGCTTCCGGCGTCGTCTCCTGGTCTCCGGGCCTCGAGGCCATTCACGGTCGCGAGCCGGGGAGCTTCGGCGGGACCGTCGAGGATGTTCTCGCCGACGTGCATCCCGACGACCTGGCGCGCGTGCAGGAATCGATCGGGCGCGCGCTCGAGACCGGCGCGCGTCACCACGTCGAGTATCGCATCCGCACCGCGTCCGGCGACGAGCGTTGGCTCGAAGCGCACGGCACGGTCGAACCGGGCGCCGATGGCCGACCCGTCCGCATGATCGGCGTGTGCATGGACGTCACCGCGCGCAAGCTCGCCGAACGAGCGAACGCCGACGCCCGGCGACGCGAACGCGAACTGACCTCGGCGCTCCCCGCGGCGATCTACACCTGCGATGCGCAGGGACGCGTGACGCAGTTCAACGACGCCGCCGTCGAGCTCTGGGGGCGGACGCCCACGATCGGCAAGGACCTCTGGTGCGGCTCGCTCGTCATCTATCGACCGGACGGCGAGCTGCTGCCGCTCGAACAGTGCCCGATGGCGATCGCGCTCCGTGAGAATCGCGCGGTGCGCGGCGTCGAGATCGTCGTCGAGCGCCCGGACGGCACGCGCCGGAACGTGCTCCCCCATCCGACGCCGCTGCGCGACGACGAGGGGCGGCTGGTCGGCGCCATCAACATGCTCGTGGACATCACCGAGCGCAAGAAGGCGGAAGATCAGATCCGTCGGAGCGAGCGCGAGCTGGCCGACTTCTTCGACAACGCCTCGATCGGCCTGCACTGGGTCGGCCCGGATGGGAAGGTGCTCCGGGTCAACCAGGCCGAGCTGGACCTGCTCGGCTATACCCGCGAGGAGTACGTCGGCCGCCACATCGCCGATTTCCACGCGGACAAGGACGTCATCGACGACATCCTGGCTCGCCTGGGACGCGGCGAATCGCTCCACGAGTATCCCGCGCGCCTGCGCTGCAAGGACGGCTCGATCCGTCACGTGCTCATCAACTCCAGCGTCTACTTCGACAACGGCAAGTTCATCCACACCCGCTGCTTCACGCACGACGTCACCGAGCGCCGGCGCGCCGAAGCGGCGCTGCGCGACGCCGATGATCGGCTCAAGTCCATCCTCGCGCTCCAGCCCGCCGGCGTGTACGCCTGCGACGCGTCGGGGCGCGTCACGTTCTACAACCGGCGCGCCGCCGAACTCTGGGGCTACGAGCCGGACCTGTCGCGCCAGACGATCAACCACTGCGGCTTCCCGCGCCTCTTCCGCGCCGACGGCTCCGACCTGCCCCACGACCAGACCCCCATGGCCGACGCCGTGCGGAACGGACGAAGCTACCGGGACACGGAGGTCGTCGTCGAGCGCGCGAACGGCTCGCGCCTGACGCTCAGCGTCAACATCGATCCGATCCGCGACGAGCACGGCCGGGTGACGGGGGCGATCAACGTCTTCACCGACGTGTCCGCGCGTCGGGCGGCGGAGCTCGCGCATCGCGAGGCGGACCGCGAACGCCGAGACGCCGCGGCGCTGCTCGAGGGCTCGCTCGATGCGCTGACCAAGCACATCGCGATCCTCGACGGCAACGGCGTCATCCTGCGGGTCAACGCCGCGTGGCGGCGCTTCGCCGAGGAGAACGGGTTCACCGACCATGCGTTCGGCGTCGGCTCGAACTACCTCGTTGCAGCCAGGCATCACGGCCAAGGCGACTCCGAGTGCGCAGCGGACGCCCAGGAAGCGGCCCGCGGCATCCGCGCGGTGATCGACGGCAAGTCGTCGTCGTACACGATGGAGTACCCCTGCCACAGCCCGACGGAGCGCCGCTGGTTCACCATGCGCGTCAACCGATTCGGCGAGGGCGATCAGGTGCGCGTGGTCGTGTCGCACGAGGACGTGACCGAGCGGCGCGAGGCCGAGGATGCCCGCGCGCAGACGGCGGCGCGCCTGGGCGTGGCGATCGACGCGACCAACCTCGGCACGTGGGACTACGACCCCATCGCGCAGAGGGCCCACTGGGACGATCGCTGCAAGGAGCTCTTCGGCTACGTCGGCAACGGCGACATCGACTACTACCGCGACTTCCTCCAGATCCTTCACCCCGACGACCGCGCTCGAACCGACGAAGCCGTCCGCCGCGCGCTGGACCCCGAGGGCGACGGCGTGTACGCCGTGGAGTACCGCGCCATCGGCCGCGCCGACGGCGTGGAGCGCTGGCTGAAGGTCAACGGGCAGACCACGTTCGAGGACGGACGCGCCGTGCGGATGATCGGCTCGGTGCTCGACATCACGGAGTCCAAGCGCGCCCAAGCCGAGCTGGCCGCGGCCCGCGACGACCTCGCCGAACAGGTCGCGGTGCTGACGCGCCTGCACGAGCTCACCGTCCGCCTCGCCAATTCGCCCGACCTCGACGAGAGCCTGCTCGCCATCGTCGAGGCGCTCGTCGAATTGCACGGCGCGAACTCCGGATCGCTGTCGCTGTACGACGAGGACACCGGTCGCCTGGAGCACGGCGCCAGCGTCGGCTTCCCCGACGGGCTGCTCACGAGCGTCGGCGGCGTCGAGCCCGGCCCCGAGGCCGGTGCGTGCGGCGCCTGCTTCGCGCGCCGCGAGCGCGTCTTCGTCGAGGACACCGAGACCGATCCCCGGTTCGCCGCGTACCGCGACTTCGCCCGTGCGGCCGGCTTCCGCTCCGTCCACAGCACGCCGATCTTCACGCGCACCGGAACCATCCTCGGCGTGCTGTCCATCCAGCACCGCGAGCCCGGCCGGCCGAGCGATCGCGCGGTGCAGATCGCCGACCTCTGCGCCCGTCACGCGGCGGACACCATCGAGTCCGCGCGCAGCCAGCGCGCGGTCCGCGAGAGCGAGCAGCGCTATCGCTCGCTGACGCAGATCATCACGTCGATCGTCTGGACGACCGACGACGAAGGCCGGTTCGTCGCGCCGCAGGAGTCGTGGGCCGACTACACGGGCCAGACCTTCGAAGAGCTGCGCGGCTTCGGCTGGGCCGATGCGCTGCACCCCGACGATCGCGAACGCGTCCGCGCCGTCTGGGCCAAGGCCTGCGCCACCAAGTCGCTCTACGCCACGGAAGGACGGCTGTGGCACGCGGCGAGCAAGGCGTACCGACACTTCGAGGTGCGCGGCGTGCCGATCATCGACTCGGAAGGCGACGTCCGCGAGTGGGTCGGCACGTGCATCGACGTGGAGGACCGCAAGCAGTTCGAGCACGCCCTCCGCGAGAGCGAGCAGCGCTTCCGCACCATGGCGGACACCGCGCCGGCCATGTTGTGGATCACCGATCCATCCGGCTCCTGCACGTTCCTCTCGCGCGGCTGGTACGAGTTCACGGGCCAGACCGAAGAGACGGGCCTTGGCTTCGGATGGCTGAGCGCAGTGTACGAGCCCGATCGCCCGCGAATCGCGGCCCACTTCCGCGACGCCAGCCAGCGCCGCAAGCCGTTCTCCTTCGACTACCGGTTCCGCCGGCCCGACGGCGAGATTCGCTGGCTCAGCGACTCCGGCCGGCCCCGCTTCGGCGTGAACGGCGAGTTCCTCGGCTACATCGGCTCGGTCATCGACGTCACCGAGCGCAAGCGGATCGAGGATGCGCTGCGCGAGAGCGAGGCGAAGTTCCGCAACCTCGCCGACACCATGTCGCAGTTCGCCTGGATCGCCGACGAGACCGGGTGGATCCACTGGTACAACAAGCGCTGGTTCGAGTTCACCGGCACCACGCTCGACGAGATGAAGGGCTGGGGCTGGACCAAGGTCCATCACCCCGACCACGTGCAGCGCGTCGCCGATCACTTTGCCCGCCACATCCAGTCCGGCGAGCCGTGGGAGGACATCTTCCCGCTGCGCGGCTGCGACGGGCGCTACCGGTGGTTCCTCTCGCGCGCCCTGCCGATCCGTGACGAGTCCGGGCGCATCACCCAGTGGTTCGGCACCAACACCGACATCACCGAGCAGCGCGAGGCCGAGCAAACCCTGCGCGAGAGCGAGCAGCGCTTCCGCGTCATGGCCGACCAGGCGCCGATGCTCGTCTGGATGGCCGACCTGTCGCGCGGCTGCAACTTCTTCAACAAGTCGTGGCTCGAGTTCACCGGCCGCCCCATGGATCACCTCCTCGGCGACGGCTGGCTGCAGGACGTGCACAGCGATGATCGCGCCCGACGCCTCGCCGCGTTCCTCACCGCGTTCGATCGGCGCGAGCCCTTCGAGGTCGAGTATCGCCTGCGCCGGCGCGACGGCGAGCACCGCTGGGTCGTCGACCGCGCCCAGCCGATGCTGAGCCCCGAGGGACACTTCGTCGGCTATGTCGGCTCCTGCGTGGACATCACCGAGCAGGTCCTGGCTCGCCAGGCGCTCGAGCGTCAGCAGGCGGCGCTCGAGAGCGCCGTGCGCGAGCGCACCGCGGAGCTCGAGGAGTCCAACGCGCGCCTTCGCCTCGCCGAACGCATGGCGGCGCTCGGCACGCTCTCCGCCGGCCTCGGGCACGACATGGGCAACCTCCTCGTGCCGGTGCGCGTCCGGCTGGAGTCGCTTAGCAAGTCCGATCTCTCGAACGACCAGCTCGAGGACGTCGAGGCGATCCGCACGTCCGCGGAGTACCTGCGCCGCCTAGCCAGCGGCCTGCGCATGCTCGCGCTCGATCCGGAGCAGGCGGTCGCCGGCGAGACGACGCCGCTGCTCGCGTGGTGGTCCGAGGCGGAGCCGATGCTCAAGAATGTCCTGCCCCGGGCGATCTCGATCGAGTCACGCTTCCCCGACACCGAGTGCCGCGTGGCGATCTCGAGGGCCGCGCTCACGCAGGTCATCTTCAATCTGGTGCAGAACGCCGGCGATGCGCTGCGTTCGCGCGGGTCGGGCGCGCTCACGATCGAGGCGACGCTCGACGACGACGCGGTGCGCCTCAGCGTCTCCGACGACGGGCCGGGGATGACGCCCGAGGTGCGGGCGCGCTGCATGGAGCCCTTCTACACCACCAAGCCGCGCGGCATCTCGACCGGGCTCGGGCTCGCGCTGGTCTACGGCCTGGTGCGCGAGGCCGGCGGCGCCGTCGAACTGCGCTCCGAGCCGGGCGTCGGCACCACCTTCACGCTCACCATCCCGCGCGTGCCCGACGAGTCCGGCGCAGCGGCCGGACCCCGACGCTCCGCCCTCGTCCGCGTGCGCGATGCGCGGCTGCGGGCGCTGGTCACGTCGGAGCTGCGCGCGCTGTCCTTCGATGTCCGCGAGAGCGCCGAGGCGCCGGACCTGATCATCAACGACGAGCCAACCGTGCCTGCCAAGGCCGGCGCCGTCATCGCGCTGGTGGACCAGGGCGTCCCCGCGCCCGACGGTGTCGTCGTCATCGGACGACGACCGACGCCAAGGCGCATCCGGGAAGCGGTGCGCACCGCCATGGAGGGACGGTGAGGTGGTAGATTCCAAAACGATCGGTGTGCTCTGCGTGGACGATAACGAGCACGTGGCCGAAGCGTTGCGCGTGAAACTGCGCATCATCGGCGGCTTTGAGTGGAAGGGCTGGCTCGCCGACGCGGACGAGCTTGTCGAGGCCGTCGAGGAACTCTGCCCCGATGTCGTCCTGCTCGACATCGACATGCCCGGCGCCGATCCGTTCGTGCAGCTCGGCTCGGTCTCCGAGCTGTGCCCCGACACGCGCGTGCTCATGTTCAGCGGGCACGTCCGGCGCGAGCTGGTCGACAAGGCGATCGAGGGCGGCGCGTGGGGCTACGTGTCGAAGAACGACGGCGAGGATGCGCTTGTCGCGGCGATCTGCGCGGTCGCCGCGGGCCAGTTCATCCTGTCTCCGGAAGTCCGCCTCGCCTGTGAACGAGAGTGAACGGGCGGTCTACTCGCGCCGCTCGCCCGCCACGGGGCGTCCCTCCACTGTGAGCGTCGCCCGCTTGGCGCGCTTCCTGCGGCGGGGGACCAGCGTCCGGATCACCACGAACGCAGCGCCGAGCGCAAGGGCCGTCACCATCCAGAACTGCCAGTCGCCGACCGGAAAGCTCATGCGACCCCCATCGCGCGCAGGGACTGGAACACGATGAGCGCCGCGCCGTACGCCACGCCGGTCATCCACGCCTGCTGCAGCAGCGCCCACTTCCATCCGCCCGCCTCGCGCGCCGTCACGGCGAGCGTCGGCAGGCACTGCATCGCCAGCACGTAGTACACGAGCAGCGCCCAGGTCGTCGCCCGGGTGAAGACCGGCGTCTGGCCGTCGGCGCGCGTCGAGGTCCGGATCTGCTGGATGATGCCCTCGTCCTCGGCGTCGTCGCAGCCCGTCGTGACGATCGCCATCGTCGAAACGAAGACCTCTCGGGCCGCGAAGCTCGCGAGGATGCCGACCGTGAGCTGTGAGTCGAAGCCCAGCGGCGCGAACACCGGCTGCACCGTCTCGCCGATGCGCCCCATGAACGAGCGGCGCTGCGCATGCGAGGCCTCCATGCGGTCCGCCTGCTCGAGCATCGCCGCGGCGTCGTCCGGCGCCGTCTCCACCATCGCGCTCGCCTGCGTCCGCAGCGCTTCCACCTCCGGAGGAGGCGCGACGCGCGGATAGGCGCCGAGCCACCAGAGCACGATGCAGATCGCCAGGATGCTGGTCCCCGCGTTGCGGACGAACACCAGGCCTCCATCCCACGTGGTCAGCAGCGCCGTGCCGATCGTCGGCCGCTTGTACGTCGGCAGTTCCAGCGCCATCGGCCGGCTCGGCCCGCGCAGGATCGTCCGCCGCGCCAGGAGCGCGCTCAGCACGCCCGCGACGATGCCCAGCGCATACGCCCCGACGAACGCCAGCGCCGCCAGCCCGGGCTCATTCGGGAAGAGCAGCGACGTCGCCAGCACGTACACCGGCAGTCGCGCCGAGCACGTCATGAACGGCGCCACCAGGATCGTCGCCAGCCGCTCGCGCCGGTCCGGCACCGCCCGCGCCGCCATGATCCCCGGCAGCGCGCAGGCGTGGCTCGAGAGCAGCGGCACGAACGAATGACCCGGCAAGCCGAACGGGCGCAGCAGGCGGTCCATCACGAACGCCGCACGCGCCAGGTATCCCGTGTCCTCGAGGATCGAGATCAGGAAGAACAGCAGGCAGATCTGCGGCAAGAACACCAGCACGCCGGCGATGCCCGCCACCACGCCGTTCGACAGGAAGTCCTGCAGGATCCCCGCGGGGACTACCGCCTCCACCGCGCCGCCGACGTGCACGAACAGCGTCTCGATCCAGCCCATCGGGTACGTCGCGATCGCGAACACCGCCCAGAAGAGCCCCGCCATCACCGCGGTGAAGAGCGCGAGCCCCAGCACCGGATGCGTGGCGACGCGATCGAACACATCGGTGAACGAATCGTCGCCCGGGTCCGAGCCCCACGTCACCGACTTGTGCACCTCCGCAGCCCAGCGCGCCACGCCGTCCTCGTCTTCGGGCGGCGACGCGATCGGGATCAGCGGCGACGCCAGCGCCGCGCGCAGCGCCTCGAGCCCCTCGCCCGTCCGCGCCGAGCACGCGACCACCGGGCAACCGAGGCGCTGCGCCAGCTTGGCGCAGTCGATGTGCACATCGCTTCGGCGCGCGATGTCGATCATGTTCACCGCGACCACCATGGGCAGCCGACGACGCACCGCCTCCCCCACCAGCGTCAGGCCGCGCGCCAGATTGGTCGCGTCCACGATCACGCACAGCGCATCGGGCTTCGCCAGCGCTTCACCCTTGGGCGCCAGCTCGCCGGAAAGCACCGCGCGGCAGATGTCCGCCTCGCTCTGGAGCAGCTCCAGCGAGTACACCCCCGGAAGGTCGATCAGCTCGATGGTGCGATCGTCTTCGGACACGATGTGCCCGATCCGCGCCTCCTGCGTCGTGCCCGGGAAGTTCGAGGTGCGATGGCGCAGGCCCGAAAGGCGGTTGAAGATCGTGGTCTTGCCCGTGTTCGGATTGCCGAGGAGCGCGAGCCTCGCGCACTCGAGCGCCGGTTCGAGCTTGCTGTCGCCGACCGATGGCTCGATCACGCCGGGCGTGTGCTGATCGTTAGTCATGGCGCGCCGCCGCGCCCTCCGAGCCGACCCGCACGAAGACCCGCTCCGCGAGGTGGCGCGAGATGCCGATCCGCGAGGCGCAGGCGCACGCGCCCATCACCCGCACGATGCACGGCTCGCCGCGCCGGCACATCGCGATCGGCGCCTCGTTGCGCAGGCCCATCGCCCGCAGCAGCCGACGATCCGCCGGCGGCAGGTCCGACTCGCACACCACCGCGACCTGCCCCGGCCTCATCTGCGCGATCGACACCCGCGCGCCGGCGCGCGCCGGCTCCGGCGCGGGCTGCGTGGCGACCGGGATCGACGGGATGACGCTGGGGGCGGCGGTCAACGGCTGGCTCCTGCCCGCCGCAGACCCGCGGCGGGCCCGGAAGTGTAGCGTCGCTGAGACTCAGTCGCAGCGCCGTGCTCGGCGCATCATCCCCCAACGACAACGCCCCGCGATCGAGATCGCGGGGCGTTCAAGTGACCCCATGGGGATTCGAACCCCAGTTTCCAGGATGAGAACCTGGCGTCCTGGACCGGACTAGACGATGGGGCCAGTCCGTTCATCAATCCCGCAGGGCCAAGGCCCGGCGGGGAGGGGCAATCGTAAGCGGTCCAATGGCAGCGTCAACCGACCGAGCGATCAGGCCCCGACGGTCGCCGCCTGCCGGCGCCAGTGCGCCAGGGCGTACACCGCGGCCTCGGCCTCGCTGCGGCCCACGACGGCGCCCAGCGGGGCGCCGCGCTTGTCGCTCCACTCCGCCCGGTAGCAGTCGAACGCCGCCACATGTCGCACCCGGAGGACGCAGCCGCCGTCCTCGAACTCGCGCGTCGCCCGCTTCACGCTGGGGAACATCCGACCCGACGAGGTGTGCTCACAGCCCGTCGTGTCGAGCGCGCTCCATCCTGTCGCGTACAGCTCGTCGATCGCGAAGTCGAGGCCCATGGCGCATCCTTTCGTCGCGTGCGCGGCCAAGCGTTCCACCTGCCCTCCCCGGAATCAGGACCATAGTCTAGATCGACCAGACCCCGCCGACCAGACCAATCCCGCAGCCCGCCGCAGGGCCCGAATCGCCCGAAAAAACCGCAATTCCTGCGTTCTCAACGGCCTTCCGTTGGAGCACCGGCCGAATCCCCGGCCCGTCCCAAGCATCCCAATCGCCACGTCTTTCCAGGCCGCCCCGTCATCGATCCCGCGGACCCGAATATTCCCGCCCGGCGCCGGTCAAATTCGCCGCGGCGCCCCTTCCCCACGACGCGCAGAATTCGCTACTCTCCCCCGCGTTGAGCGAGAGGGAGGGAGCCCGCACGACTCGACCCGATGACCGAACAGCCCAAGCCCCCGTCGCCGCCAGGCACGATCCCCCACCGGGCTCATGATCCGGGTCTGCCCCCGGAGCAGGCGGCACGAAACTTCTACGACGTCCTCCGTTCCCGGCGCACGGTCCGCATGTTCAGCGACCGCCCGGTGTCGCGCGAGACGATCGAATGGATCTGCCGCGCCGCCGGGACCGCGCCCAGCGGCGCCAACAAGCAGCCGTGGCGCTTCGTCTGCGTGAATGACCCCGCGCTCAAGCGCGAGATCCGCATCGCGGCCGAGAAGGAAGAGCACGAGTTCTACCACCGGCGAGCCAGCGAGCGCTGGCTCGCCGACCTCGAGCAGTTCGGCACCGACGAGCACAAGCCCTTCCTCGAAGTCGCCCCGTGGCTCATCGTCGTCTTCAAGCTCGTCAAGGACGATCTCGTCCCCGGGAGCGATGCACAGGGCCAGACGTACTACACCGACGAATCCGTCGGCATCGCCACCGGCATGCTCCTCGCGGCCGCGCACCACGCGGGCCTCGCTACGCTCACGCACACGCCGAGCCCGATGAAGTTCCTCGGCGAGGTCCTCGGCCGCCCGGCGCACGAGCGCGCGTTCCTGCTCATCCCCGTCGGCTACCCCGCGGACGATTGCGTCGTGCCCGACATCCAGCGCAAGCCGCTGGAGAAGATCATGGTGGTGAATCGAGGGCCCGCGTGAGCAAGCGATTTGATTGCTGCATGCGGCTGGTCTCGAAGACTCTGACACTCGAAGAGCTCGAACGGCTGTCCGGCCTGGAGAACGAAGTAGAGCCGCGGTGGTCAGTCGGCGATTGGATCGCAGTCTGGAACAAACATGCGGAGAGCACTCGGCTTGTTGTCGGCTCGGACGCGCCAGACACTGACCTACCAATAGAGCATTTGAAGTCCGTTCTGGAACTGCTTCCCGATGCGTCGCGGATGGCCGAGCTCGCGCAGCGCGGTGTTTGTCTTCAGATCGACTTCGCTGTCTACTCGGACTCGTATACGACCTCGCTTACGACGCCCATCAACGAACTTCTCTCAGCGTTGCGCGATTGTCCGATGGAAGTTGAGTTGGGCTGCTCGTTCTACCCAGCCAGCTCGAATCTATCGGGCGAGGCTGATGCCTGAGCTTCTCCCCGTGCGCACTGGCACTGGAGCTCCCACTCGGGATAATTTCCCCATGACCCGCACCACCCTCATCGTCTCGTTCGCGCTCGCCGCCCTCTTCGCCGCCGCGGCGCCCGCGATGCCGCCGGACGCCGATCGCGCCACGCAGGCGCTCGTCGATTCGCCGCGACACGGCGAGTGGGTGAACGTGCCGCAGGATGATGGCCCCGACATCCGCGCCTGGGTCGTGTATCCCGAGCGCGCCGACAAGGCGCCCGTCGTGATCGTCATCCACGAGATCTTCGGCCTGACCGACTGGGTCCGCTCCGTTGCCGACGCCTTCGCGGCGGAGGGCTACATCGCCGTCGCGCCGGACCTGCTCTCGGGCATGGGCCCGAACGGCGGCGGCAGCGAGTCCTTCGAGGGCGACGCCGTCCGCGCCGCGATCCGCAACATCTCCAACGAAGAAGCCACCAAGCGCCTCGACGCCGTGCGCATCTGGGCGCACGCCCAGCCCAGCGCCGGCGCGACCACCGGCTGCGTCGGCTACTGCTGGGGCGGCTCGACGACGTTCATGTACGCGACGATGCAGCCGGAGCTGGACGCCGCGGTCGTCTACTACGGCACGGCGCCGACCGACGAGGCGATGCTCGCCAAGATCCACGCGCCGGTCCTGGGCCTCTACGGCGGCGACGATGCGCGCGTGACGTCCACCGTCCCCGCCACCACCGCGGCCATGAACAGCGCCGAAAAGTCCTACTGCTCCGTCGTGTACGACGACGCCGGCCACGGCTTCCTGCGCCAGCAGACCGGGCGCGAAGGAGCGAACCAGAAGGCCGCGGAGATGGCTTGGGAGGAGACGGTGAAGTTCTTCGGCGAGCATCTCGGATCGAAGTGATCGCCGCGGCTCGCATCAGTGCGAGCCGTGCAGATCGATGATGCACTCCGCGATTGGCTGGAGCAGAACGGCGAGCGGCACGTAGAAGAACCACCATCTCGATTGCTCGCGCCGAGCCATCGCCAGAACGACTCGAAGCGCGATGATCAGAATGCCGCCGACAACCGGAAGCATTGTGCCGGGATGACGGCCGCACTGGCACGGACCACTGAACGGCATGACCACGACCACGAAGAGCAGCAGCCCAACGAGGAGTCGTTTCGCCGGCCAGTTCGTGCGCTCGGGCGCCGCTTGGCCGGTCTCCGCTTGGGCTGTCGAGCCATCGTCCATTGGAGTCCCGGAACGGATACGCAGACTTTGACCTTCGCGCTTTGCTGATCTGAGCTTTTCCTACCCGTGCCCCTCCGCCCGCAGCCACTCCGGCAGCGGCCGCGGCCTCGCGTCGCTCCCCACGCACGCCAGCACCGTCCGCGCCTCGGCCACCAGCTCGCCGCCGGCGCCGTCCGCCCCCACGTTCCGCCACATCTCGTACTCGTGCTCGAGCTTCGCGCGCCCCGTCCCGGTCACGCGGCACTTGATCACGATCTCGTCGTCGTACCGCGCCGGGCGCCGGTAGTCGATCGACAGGTGCGCCACGACCAGGAACACCCCCGCCGCCTCCATCTCCCGGTACGTGATCCCCCCCTCGCGCAGCACCTCCGTCCGCGCAATCTCCATCCACACCGGGTGCACCGAGTGATGCACCACCCCCATCGGATCGCACTCGCAGTAGCGCACGCGGACGCGGACCTGCCCGGAGGACGGGATGATGCCGGTGGGGCGGATGTCGCGAGTCGTTTCGGCCATGGCGGCAGGATACCGGAGTGCGAACAGCGCAGGCCCAAAGGGCCGACAGGGACCTAGCCACGAGTGGAGATCGCGCGAGCGATCGGAACTCGTGGACCTGATGGAAAAATGCAACGAAGCCCTGAAAGGGCGAAGGTCACTGCGCTGGGATTCCTGCGCCCCTTCGGGGCTGTGTTCGTGCTGCCGACGACTATCCACGAGTTCCGGCCGCTCGCGCGGCCTCCACTCGTGGCTAGGTCCCACGCGCCGCTTCGCGGCGCAGAGAGCTCGACGCTCTCATTCTCTCTCCTCTTCCCTTCGCGTCTCTTCGCGTCCCCACCTCGGCGGATCTTCGACTTCGCGTTCATCTCCGGATAGAAAAACGGGCGGCCCGCCATGGGTCCGCCCGCCTGCACGCTGAGCATGAGAGTCGAGGCCGGGGGCGGGGGCGGGGGCTAGTCCCGCTTGCTGTCGCCCCGCGCGAAGATGCTCGCGACGTAGTTCAGCACGTCCGTCGCGCTGGTCTCGTTGTAGCCGAAGTTCTTGATCATCCGCTGCTTCACGACGTCGATCTTCGCCTGCGTCTCGTCGTCCACGACGCTCGACACCAGGTTCTTGAGCTTGATCGTGTCGCGCTGGTCCTCGAAGAGCTTGAGCTCGAGCGCCCGGTACAGGCGCGCGTTGGTGTTGTACTCGAACTTCTTCCCGTCGAGCGCCAGGGCGCCGATGTAGTTCATGATCTCCTGGCGGAAGTCGTCCTTGCGGCTCTCGGGGATGTCGATCTTCTCCTCGATCGAGCGCATCAGCCGCTCGTCCGGCTCCTCGTCCTTGCCCGTGTACTTGTTCTTCACGCGCTCGCGCTGCGTGTAGGCGCGGACGTTCTCGATGTAGTTGGCGCACAGCCGCTTGATCGCGTCCTCGTCGGCGCTGATCGCGCGCTGCACCTCGCCCTTGATGATGTCCTCGTACTCTTCCTTCACGATCGCGAGGATCTCCTTGAACTGCTTGCGCGTCTCCTCGTCGTTGATGAGCGAGTGGTGCGAGAGGCCCGTCTCCAGCTCGTTCATCACCATGAAGGGGTTGATGCCGCGGTCCTCCAGCGCCTGCGGGCTGACCAGCGCGTTGCTGATCTTGTCCTGCACGTAGCGCGGGCTGATGCCCGACATGCCCTCGCGCGGCGCCTCCTCCATCAGCTCCTTGATCGAATCCTCGGTGAACCCGGGGATCGCCTTGCCGTTGTAGAGCTTCATCTTCTGGAGCAGCGTCAGGCCCGCCTTCTTCGGCGGCTCGAGGCGCGAGAGCACGGCCCACATGGCCGCGACCTCCAGCGTATGCGGCGCGATGTGCATGTTGCGCACGCGCTCGGGGCCGAAGTCCTTCTGGTAGATCTTGATCTCGTCGTCCAACCGGATGTTGTAGGGGATATCGATCTTGATCGTCCGGTCGCGGAACGCCTCCATCAGCTCGTTGCTCTGGAGCTTCTTGTACTCGGGCTCGTTGGTGTGCCCGATGATCACCTCGTCGATGTGCGTCTGCGCGAACTTCTTGGGCTTGATCAGGTGCTCCTGGCTCGCCCCGAGCAGGTCGTAGAGGAACGCCACGTCGAGCTTCAGCACCTCGATGAACTCGCACACGCCGCGGTTCGCGACGTTGAGCTCGCCGTCGAAGTTGAACGCACGCGGGTCCGAATCACTCCCATAGAGCGCGATCTTCCGGTAGTTGATGTCGCCCGTCAGCTCCGTCGAGTCCTGGTTCTTCTCGTCCTTCGGCTGGAACGTGCCGATGCCGACGCGGTCCTTCTCGCTCAGCGTGATGCGGCGCACCTTGATGTGGTTCATCACCTGGCGCCAGTCGCCCGAGTAATGGCGCATCAGGTCCGCCATGACCTTGCGGCAGAAGGGGTCCAGCTCGCCCAGGATCCGGATGCGCCCGTGCCCGCCCATCTCCTGGTACTTCTCGTTGATGCGCGCCTCGACGTCCGCGCGCGCTTCGCGCGGGATCAGCAGGAGCGGCTCCTCGTGCATCGGGCAGCGGAACTCGACCTCCTTGCCGCCCGGGCCGCAGTGCTCGTCGAGCATCCACGAGAACGAATAGAGCGCGCCCGCCTCCGTCCGCGAGTACGACTCGAGGCCCTTCTTGAGCAGTCGCGCGATCGTGGACTTGCTGGAGCCCACCGGCCCGTGCAGCAGCAGGATGCGTCGATCGGTGCCGTAGCCCTCCGACGCCGAGCGCAGCACGTCCACGAGCTGCATGAGCGCCTTGTCGAGGCCGAAGATGGCGTCCGAGCCCTTGTCGATCGGGTCGGAGAAGAAGTGGTAGCGCACCGCGTCCTGCTTGAAGCGCGTGTAGCGCTCGAAGCCGTGCGCGAGGATCATGTCGTAGAGCCGCTGGAAGGCGTTGCGCGTGACGTGCGGGCGCTGGAGCGCAATGTCCAGGTACTCCCAAAACGTCCCCTCCCAGTGGTGCTGCTGGAAGCGCCCGCGATCCAGGCGCGATTCGATCAGCGATGCGATCTCCTGGCTCCGGCCCCCGCCGGCCCCGCCGGTTCCCGAAGGTGCGCCCATCCCGCGCCGCTCATCCATGGCTTTCGCCTCCTTGCCGCCGCGATGCCGCGGCATGCGTGCGCGCTCCGAACCCTTCCGGAGCGACCGGACCTGCGCCATCCTCCGCACCTAGTGGTATCGGCCTGTGCGCCGGCCCTCCAAAGAGAACTACGTCCGTTTCCGGACCGGGTTCCCCCACGCGTCCTCACAATCCCCGGACACGCCGTTTCCGCGGCTACAGTGGGCCCCCCATGTCCTTCGGCCTCTCACGTGGACGCGCTCTCGACCCCGGCCAGGTCGGCCTCACCGCCGCCGACCTGCCGCCGCTGCCCGATGACCTCGCGCAGAATCCGCACAGCGCGCGCCTCGACGTTGGCGCATGGTTTGCACACGCTGAGCGCCCGCTCGAACTCGAGATCGGCTCCGGCAAGGGCACGTTCCTCGTGCAGCAGGCCGAGCTCCAGCCTGAAACCAACTTCATCGGCATCGAGTGGGCGCGCGAATTCTGGTCGTACGCCGCGGATCGCGTGCGTCGCCGCGGCCTGACGAACATCCGGCTCCTCCACGCCGACGCCGCGGAGTTCCTCCGCTGGCGCGTGCCCGACGCGTCGCTCGCCGTCATTCACCTCTACTTCCCCGACCCCTGGCCCAAGGCGCGGCACCAAAAGCGCCGCATGATCAGCGACCGCTTCCTCACCGAGGCGCGCCGCGCCATCATCCCGGGCGGCCAGCTCCGCGTCGTCACCGATCACGACGACTACTGGAACTGGATGGAGGAGCACTTCGCCCGCTGGACGGCGCCGCGTGAGAATGGCTCGCCCGCCCCGTTCGAGCGCCTCGCGTTCGACCGCCCGGCCAGCGCCGGCGAGGGCGAGGTCGTCGGCACGAACTTCGAACGCAAGTACCGGCGCGAGGGCCGGCCCTTCCACGCCGCAACGCTCCGCCGTTTACCCGACTGAAATCATGCGCAACCCCGACGCCGATCCCGACAATCTCGCGATGACCGACTTCTGGTGCGACTACTGCCGCCGCCCCTGGTCGGAGGATGTCGCCATGATCGAGGGCCACCAGGGCGCGATCATCTGCGCGCGCTGTCTCTCGCTTGCCTACGCCTCGCTCGCGGTCCACGAAACCCCCGACGTCCCCGCGGCGCCCAGCGCTTCCGGGGCGCCGCGCTCCGGCGACACGTCCCGCCCCAAGTGCCGCATGTGCCTCGAGCACCGCGCCGATGCGCTCTGGCGCTCGCCGGTGGACGACGACGCCCTCGTCTGCCTGCGCTGCGTCAAGCAGGGCGCCACGGCGCTCGAGAAGGATCCGGACTTCGATTGGAAGCGCCCGACGGGCTGACGCGCCGTCATTCCTCGTCGCTCTCGCTCGGCTCGTCCTCGTCGTCCGCCGGGCCGGTGCGCTCGCCGAAGATCGCCGAGCCGATGCGCACGACGTTCGCGCCCTCCGAGATCGCAACCTCGAAGTCGTTGGTCATGCCCATCGAGAGGATGTTGAACTGGCCGTGGTCCACGCCCACGCCGGCCTGCTGCAGATCCTCGAAGCACTCGCGCAGGCGCGAGAACACCGGGCGGGCTTCTTCGGGATTCTCGACGATGGGCGCCATGGTCATCAGGCCGCGCAGGCGCACGTTGACCATCGTGTCGATCTGCTCCGCCAGGTGCAGCGCCGCGGGGATCGCGATGCCCTGCTTGGACGCCTCGCCCGAGCAGTTCACCTGGAGCAGAAGATCGACCGTCAGGTCCTTGCGCATCGCGGCGACCTGGATCTCCTCGGCGAGTCGCAGCGAGTCGATCCCGTGGATCAGCCGTGCGCACTCGATCGCCTTCTTCACCTTGTTGCGCTGCAGCCGGCCGATCATGTGCCAGCGCACGCTCTCGGGCAGGTCCGGGCTCTCGACGGCGTTGCCCTTGCGCAGCGACGACGATCGCGCCAGCCACTCCTGCACCTGCGCCGCCCGCTGCGCGAGCTGCTGCACCTTGTTCTCGCCGAAATCCAGGTGGCCCAGCTCGATGAGCTCGCGAATCTCGTCCGGCTCCGCGAACTTCGTCACCGCCACCAGCACGACGTCCTGAGGCCGACGGCCCGATCGGCGTGCGGCGTCCTCGACCCGCGCGCGGACCTCCTCGTATCGACCTTTCAGTGTCCCGGCGATCGCCATGCGTTGTCCTGGCATGACCGGAGACTCCGCTCCTTTGCCGCAGGCACGTCTACGGGGCGCGATCCTCACGCCCGCCATCTTCCCCTATCCTAAAAACCCCGGTCGCTTCGTGCGACCCCGAATCCGGAGACTGCCCGAAACCGGCGACCCCGCACCGGCGCGCCGCCGCCCAAGGAGCCCCCGAAGATCATGCCCAACGAGCACCTCACCCCCCGCGACAACCCGATCCGCGTCGGCGACAAGGCGCCCGACTTCACCCTGCCCAATCAGGATCGCGCCGAAGTCACGCTCTCCCGCCTCCTCGACGACGGCGACGTCGTCCTCTCCTTCTTCCCCATGGCCTTCACCTCCGTCTGCTCCACCGAGATGGGCTGCTTCACGAAGGACCTCGCCAAGTTCAAGGAGAAGGGCGCCACCGTCGTGGGCCTGTCCTGCGACTCCTTCGCCACGCTCAAGGCCTGGGCCGAGAAGGAAGGCATCGACACCACCCTCCTCGCCGACATGCACCGGCAGGTCTGCCGGGCCTACGGCTTCTTCTTCCCGCCTCTCAACGTCGCGGGCCGCGGCACCGTGGTCATCAAGGGCGGCGACGCTCCCGACCGCGGCACGGTCGCCTGGGTGAACGCCCGCGAACTCAAGGACGCCGTGAACAACGCCGACGTTCTCGCCGCGATCTCCTGATCATCGCACCGCCATGCCCGCGCCCAAGCCGGTCAATACGCCCTGCGTCCTCATCATCCGCGACGGCTGGGGCCGCAACCCCAACCCCGAGCACGACCGCTTCAACGCGATTCACCTCGCCAAGACGCCGGTCAACGACCGGCTGATGCGCGAGTGCGCCTCGACGCTCATCCGCACGAGCGGCGAGGACGTCGGCCTGCCCGAGGGCACGATGGGCAACTCCGAGGTCGGCCACCAGAACATCGGCGCGGGGCGCATCGTGGATCAGGAGTCTGTGCGGATCTCCAAGGCCGCGCGCACCGGCATGTTCGCGAGCAACGACGTGCTCGTCGGCGCCGTCCACGCCGCGAAGGACGGCGCCGCCGCCGTGCACCTGATGGGCATCGCCTCCGACGCGGGCGTGCACGGGCTGCTCTCGCACCTCTACGCGCTGCTCCGGCTCTGCAGGGACATGGGCCAGAAGCGCGTCTACATCCACCTCTTCACCGACG
This sequence comes from Phycisphaerales bacterium, assembly GCA_041940385.1. GTDB lineage: Bacteria > Planctomycetota > Phycisphaerae > Phycisphaerales > UBA1924 > JACVCK01. Next base: position 71,491 of record JBGTSD010000001.1, read on the forward strand.
GGCGCGACACCGGCCCGTTCACCGGCAAGGGCTACGTCCATCAGATCGCCAAGGAATGCAAGGAGGTCGGCGCCGGGCGCATCGTCTCGGTCATGGGCCGCTACTGGGCGATGGACCGCGACAACCGCTGGGAGCGCGTCGCACGGGCCTACGCGTGCCTCACCGGGCGGGATGCCCCGTCGCACCATGTGGGTCGCGCCTCGACCGTCACCGAAGCGATGCAGCGCGCGTACGACCACCCCACGAATCCATCGCAGGCCGGCGACGAGTTCGTCCCCCCCACCATGATCGGCGACGACGCCGACGCGACGCGCATCCGCAGCGGCGACTCCGTCATCTTCTACAACTACCGCGGCGACCGGCCGCGCGAGCTCTGCCGCGCGTTCGTCTATCCCCAGTTCTTCGGGCACGTCGCGCCATCGCCCGACTCCGGCGAGAAGGGCTTCGACCGCGGCCCGCAGCTCGAACTCGAGTTCGTCGGTATGACCGCCTACGCCGAAGACCTCCTACCGTACATGCAGGTCGCCTTCCCCAAGCCGCCCAAGATGGCCAATATCGCCGGCGCCTACCTCGCGGCGCTCGGCCTCAAGCAGTTCCGCTGCGCCGAGACCGAGAAGTTCCCCCACGTCACGTTCTTCTTCAACGACTACCGCGACGAGCCCTTCGAGGGCGAACAGCGCGAGATCATCCAGTCGCCCAAGGTCGCCACCTACGACCTCAAGCCCGAGATGAGCGCCGCCGGCGTGCGCGACGCCGTCCTCCGCCGGCTCGCGGCGCCGGACATTGTCGGGCGGATGCTGGCGGGGCGCGGCGTATCCATTGAGGACGCCGACCTGTTCCTGAATCCGACGCTGAAGGATCTGTTTCCCGACCCGTCGACCTTCGCGGATATGGATGTTGCGGCGGGCGTCATTCTCGACGCGATTGTCGACGGCAAGCCGATGGCGATCTTCGCGGATTATGACGTCGATGGCGGTACGTCGTCCGCAATCCTCACGCGCTACATGCGCGCCTGGGGCGCAGAACCAATCCTTTATGTCCCTGATCGACTGGCCGAAGGCTTTGGCCCAACCCCCGGGGCCTTTCGCAATCTCAAGGAACGCGGCGCAGAACTGGTCGTGACGGTCGATTGCGGAGCGGCGGCGATCGATGCGCTGGACACCGCCATCGGTGACGTCTCCACCCAGCGTGGCGATCTCGGTGCGCTCCAGCTCCTCGTAGTAGGGGCGCTTGCGGGCCAGTCGCTCGAATCGCTGCTCGCGCGTGCCGGGTCGCTGCCGCCGGAGGCCTCGGTCAGGCCGAAGAAACCGCGCTTCTCACCCCTCAGCACCGGATAGAGGTAACGTTCCTTCTGGTCTTCGGTGGCCTCGAACAGCTGCGCCAGCCCCATACCCCCGAACACCCCGTAGCAG
>JBGTSD010000002.1:0-68965 GCA_041940385.1 Phycisphaerales bacterium
GGCCTCAAGTGGAGTTTCCTCGCACCGGCCCGACCGGCGTACTTGGTCGTGAACGGTGACGAGTCCGAGCCCGGCACCTTCAAGGACCGGCTCCTCATGGACTTCGATCCGCATCTGGTCCTCGAGGGCATCGCGATCTGCTGCTACGCCTGCCGACTCCAGACGGCGTACTTCTACATCCGCGGCGAGTACCACCACCAGGCCCGCGTGATGGAGAACGCCATCCGCGAGGCGTACGAGAAGGGCATCTTCGGCGGCGGCGGAGTCCTCGGCGGCGCGGTCACCGCGACCGGCGAGCCGTGGAAGGTCGACTGCTACCTGCACCGCGGCGCCGGGGCGTACATCTGTGGCGAAGAGACAGCGCTCCTCGAGTCCCTCGAGGGCAAGCGCGGCTGGCCGCGCAACAAGCCGCCGTTCCCCGCCATCAAGGGCCTCTGGGGCAAGCCGACCATCATCAACAACGTCGAGACGATGGCGCACCTGCCGAGCATCGTCGAGCACGGCGCCGAGTGGTTCAAGAAGCAGGGCGTCGCCTCCACCATCGGCGGCCCGCCGAGCCACGGCACCAAGCTCATGGGCGTCTCCGGGCACGTCAATCGCCCAGGCGTCTACGAGTGCGAGCTCGGCATTCCGCTGCGCAAGCTCGTCGATGAGTACTGCGGCGGGATGCGCAACGGCAAGCGCTTCAAAGGCGCCATCGCCGGCGGCGTGAGCACCGGCATCCTCGGGCCCGATCAGTTCGACGCGGAGATGGATTTCGACATCGGCCGCAAGTACAACGTCCTGGGCCTCGGCACCGCGTGCCCGACGATCTTCGACGAGGACACGGACATGGTCGGCGTCGCGCGGAACATTGCGCGGTTCTTCAAGCACGAGTCCTGCGGCCAGTGCACCCCGTGCCGCGAGGGCAGCCAGTGGCTCTTCAAGCTGCTGACGCGCATCGAGGACGGCGAGGCCAAGACCAAGGACCTGGACCTGACGCTGGAGATCGCGACGAGCATGGGCGCGATGCCCGGCACGACGATCTGCGGCCTGGCGGACGGCAACAACTGGGCCGTGCGGACGATCATGAACAAGTACTGGGACGAGTTCGAATCCCGCGTGAAGCCGAGCTTCATCCCGGTGACGATGAGCGTGGGGGCTGGCGTGCGCTAAGGCGCCGGCACGACGCGTCCTGCGTGGGAGGTTCCATGTCCGTCTCCTCGAACTACAAGGTCAACGTGGTGGATGGCGTCCACGTCGTCGAGCTGTCGCGCTCCGACGTGCTGGACACCTCGTACATCAACCGCGTGCAGCAGGAACTGGTCGTCTACGCCGGGCAGAAGGCGGGGGCGTCGTTCGTGGTGGACCTTTCGAGCGTGCAGTTCCTCTCCTCCACCGCGCTGGGCCTCCTGCTCGCGATGCACAAGGCCGTCAGCAACGGCGGTGGGTCGCTGCACGTCGCCGGCGTCGAGGACGAGGTCCTCAAGGCCTTCAAGCTCGTGAAGCTGCACAAGGTCGTCGGCATGCACGACACCGTGCGCGACGCGGTTGATGCAGCGCTGAAGTCGCGCTAGGGCGACGGCGCGAAGTACCACACCCGGCGCACCAGCCCCTCCTGCACCTCGTACACCGCGATCGACGCCTGCGAGCGATCCTCGCCCGCGCCGGTCCGCCAGTGCGCCCGCTCGCGCACCGCCAGCATCTCGCCGTGCCCGAGCGCGCCCTCGACCTCGCTCCGCGCCGTCGGGAGTGATCGGAAGTAGTCTTCCATCGCCGCCCGCAGCGCCTCGTGGCCTCGCGCATCGACCGAGACCTTGTCCCCCATCACGCTCATCCACTCGACGTCCGGGTGCGCCAGGGCGAGCATCGCATCCACGTCGTGCGCGTTGAACGCTTCGGTGTACCGGCGGACCAAGGTTTCCTGAGGAGTGGACGCGCAGCCGGTGAAAATCGCGGCCGCGGCGACCACCGACGACGTCGTGAGCATCGTGTGTCGCATCGGCGCCCATCGTACAGTTCCGACATGCCGCGTTGCCCCTGGGCGAAGAACGACCTCGCGATCGCGTACCACGACGCCGAATGGGGCGCGCCCCAGCATGACGACCTCGTGCTCTTCGAGTTCATCATCCTCGAGGGCGCGCAGGCCGGTCTGTCGTGGGACACGATCCTGAAGAAGCGCGAGCGGTATCGCGAGGTCTTCGACGGCTTTGATCCCCGCAAGGTCGCGCGCTACACCGATGCGAAGCTCGAGAAACTCCTGCTCGATCCTGGCATCGTGCGCAACCGCCTCAAGGTCTGGAGCGCGCGCGACAACGCGAAGGCGACGCTCAAGGCGCAGGACGAGTTCGGCTCGCTCGATGCGCTGCTGTGGCAGTTCGTCTCCGAGGACGCAATCAACGCCGGCGAGCGCTTTCGCGCCGCGCCGGGCGGCGCCGTCGGCCGCCCCATCGTCAACGCACGGACGGCGCTCAAGCAGCTCCCCGCGAGCACGGCGCAGTCCGACGCAATGAGCGCGGACCTGAAGAAGCGCGGCTTCCGGTTCGTGGGCTCCACGATCTGCTACGCGTTCATGCAGGCCGTCGGGATGGTGAACGACCACCTGACAGACTGCCCGCGTCATGCGATCTGCCGACGAATGAAATGAAGTTCAGACGGGGCTCACGGGGCTTTCAGCCCGGAGTCCAATAGTCCTCGTGAAGCCGCGGAGATCGCGGGGCATGCCCGCACGCGGCCGCCAGGCCCTTTGCACTGATTGGCGCCGACGAGGCGCCGGAAGGAGTTTCCCATGAACACGCAGCGGCTTTTCTGGATCAGCGGACTCGCCGTCGCCGGCGCCTTCGCGGCCGGCTGCGAGCGTGAGCCCGCGACGAACACCGCCCCGTCCACCGCCGAGATTCAGGAAGAACTCGACGAGGCGCGGGACGCCGTCGCAGAATTCACCGAACAGCAGAAGAATGACTTCGTCGCCGCGGCCGAGCGCCAGGTGGACGAGATCGAGCACGAGATCGAACAGCTCGAAGACGCGGCCAAGGAGCGTGGCGCCGAGGCCGAGGCGAAGTTCGCCGAGATGCGCGACGACCTGAACGATCAGCTCCAGGAGGCGAAGGACGCGCTCGCGGACGCCCGCAACGCGACCGGCGACGCCTGGGACAGCGTGACCGCCGGCTTCAACGACGCGATGGCCGACCTGCGCGCTTCGTTCACGCGCGCCCGCAACGCCATCACCAACCCCACCTGATCAGCTCCCACCCGCAGGCCGAAGTGTGCGCTTCGGCCTGTTTCTGCCTCTCTGATGGATGCGGCGGATGGTGACCGACGCCGCAGAAACAACGCGAGCCGCGGGCTTGTTGCCCGCGGCTCGTTCCGTTGCGCGTGAGGGAAAGAGAGGAATTCTCAGAGATTCGGGATCAGCCGATCGCGACCTTGCGTCCGGTCGCCTTCGCGGCCTTGGGAAACCGAAGGGTCAGCACACCATCCTTCAGCTCCGCCGTGGCCTGGTCCTCCGACACGTGGCTCGGCAGCGCGACGCGCCGGCTCACCGATCCGAAGCGCCGCTCCTTGCGGTAGAACTGCTCGCCCGTGTCCTCGTGCTCTTCGGACTGCTCGGCCTTGATGGTGAGCACGCCATCGTGCACCTCGACGTCCACCTGCTCCTTGCTGAAGCCGGGGAGCGAGGCGCGAACGATCACGTTCTTCTCGTCCTCGGAGATGTCGAGCGCGAGCGAGCCCTCGTCCACCGTCTGCGGCGCCGCGCTGCGCACGGCGAAGAAGGGATCGTCAAAGACTCGGGCGAGGAAGCGGTCCACGGTCGGAAGGTCCATCGTGCGAACGAGGTGGCGGGTCATGGTTGATCTCCTGTGATTCGTTTCCTGTTCGATGCGAGCAATGGCCCCTCGCCGCCGTGCCCGGCGACGCGTCCGACCGGAGACAATTCAAACGGCGCGCCAGACGACGACGCCCCGTGCCAACGCACGGGAAGGCCGTTTCCACCACGTTTTCGGGCCTTCCGGGGGTCGGATCGGCGCCACGGTGGGGCTGGGGGCGCCGGAATGGCAGGCGGCTACAGCGTCGCCTTCCGCGACCACGTCGTGCCCTGCGCCGTGTCCTTGATTTCGATCCCCATCGACGACAACTGATCCCGGATTCGGTCCGCCTCGGCGAAGTTCTTCGCCTTCTTCGCGGCGTTCCGTGCCGCCACCAGCGCGTCGATCTCCCCGCTGTCGCTGTTCCCACCCGGCGCGTGCTCGTGCGAGGCGTCGTCCAGACCCAGCACGCGCAGCGCCTCGGCGATCGCCACGCCCGACGACTCCGGCGCGTTGAGCGCCGCGATCGCGCCCGCCACGTTCAGATCGTCGTTCATGGACATCGCGAACGCGCCGGCGCCGGACGGATGTCCTTCGGCGCGGCCTTGTTCCTTCCACCGCCTGACCTGTCGCGCCGAGTCCTTCAGACCCTGGATCGTGAAGTTCGCGTTTGCGCGATAGTGCGTCTTGATGAGTTCGAGACGGATCGCCGCGGGCGTGATCTCGTCGCCGCCCTTCTCGAGCAGGTCGCGGATGGTGTAGAAGTTCCCCTTGCTCTTGCTCATCTTCTCGCCCTCGACCATCAGGTGCCGCACGTGGAACCAGTGGCGGGCGAAGCGCGGCTCGCCCGTCGCGCAGCGCGACTGGGCGATCTCGCACTCGTGGTGCGGGAAGATGTTGTCCTCGCCGCCGGAGTGCAGGTCGATGACGTCGCCGAGGCGCTCGCGCGCCATCGCGGAGCACTCGATGTGCCATCCCGGGTAGCCCGGCCCCCACGGCGAGTCCCACTTCATCACGTGCGCCGGGTCGCACTTCCAGAGCAGGAAGTCCGCCGGGTGGCGCTTGCCCGCCTGGTTGGCCTCGCTCACGCGCCCGCCCGCGCCCGCGCGCAGCCGGTCCAGCGTGTTGCCCGAGAGCGCGCCGTAGTCGGGGAAGCGCCCCACATCGAAGTACGCCGCTGTGCCCGCGTTGCCGGGGGCGCCGACGACGTACGCGAAGCCCTTGTCCACGAGGCCGCGGATCATCGCGATCATCTCCGCGATCTTCTGCGTGGGGCGCGGCATGAGCGTCGGGTCATTGTCAACCTCGCGCGCGACCTTGAGGCCGAGCAATCGCGCATCCTCGAGGAACGCGTGCGCGTAGTAGTCCGCGATCTGCTTCGGATTCCGGGGGTCGATCGCCTCCGGCGCGCCGGGCGGCAGCGTGCCGGCCTTCTTTGCCTCGAGCAGCCGGCGCCCGCCCTCCTCCATGCGATCGACGCCCCCGCCGTCGGCGTTGTTGTCGTCGGTCATGTGCCCGACGTCCGTGATGTTCATCACGTGCACGACCGTGCGCCCCCGCTGCTCGCGCGCCTTCTTCTGCTCCGGCGTCTCGTTCGCCAGCTCGCAGAGCGGCGACTCCAGCCAGCGGCGCAGCACATCCGCCATGAGGAACGAGCGGAAGTTGCCGATGTGCGCGAAGTCGTAGACCGTCGGGCCGCAGGAATAGAACGTCACCCGCGACGGATCCGCCGGCGAGACGGGCTCGATCTTCTTGGTCAGCGAGTTGTAGAGCTGGAGCGCCATCGGTCCTCGTCTTCTAGAACGGCGTGTCCGGGAGCTTGATCAGGCAGTCGCAGCGGCGCGCCATCGCCTCGATGCGCAGCAGCGCCCGCCCGACTCCCGCGGCGCCCTGCATCAATCCCACCTGGGTGCGCACATCCTCGGGCTTCGTGCGGTGCTCGGCCTGCGCCCAGCGCATGCCGTTCTCGTCGTTCGTCGCCCGCTCGACGAGGTCGTCCGCCATCGTCTCCGCGAGCTTCAGCCACTTCTCGTCGCGCGTGTGGGTGTACAGATCCATATAGAAATCGAGCACGCCCGCGCCGCCGCAGCAGAGACTGACGTTCTCCCAGTATCCCGGCGTGCGCGCACCCGGCAGGCCGCAGGACTCGATGGTCTTCGCCGCCTCGAACACCGCGTCCATCCACTTCTGCTCGCCGGTGACCTGATGCAGGCGCAGGTACGTCCGCGCGGTTCCCGCGGGCCCGTGGCACCACGAGAGGTAGAACAGCTCTTCGCCGCCGTTCTCGTGGTGCAGGATCTTCCGCCCGCCGCCGGAGGTGTCCGCGACGTTGTCGAGGTAGCGCCCGCCGGCGATCGCCGCGCTGCGCGACGCCTCGTCCGCCGTGAAGATCACGTTGGTCGCGAGAAAGTACGCCACGCCCGCGGTCCCGTGCGAGAAGTTCGGCATGAACCGTTCGGAGTCCGCGGCGAGCGGCCACTTCAAGCCGCCCTTGTCCTCGACGCCGACCTCGATCAGCCGCGCGGCCGCGTCGTTGACCAGCCCGCGCATCGGGATCGTCTCGACGCCGCGCTGCACGTGCAGGAGAAAGAGCCCGATCCCCGCGCCGCCCGAGATGATGTCCGTGGACTGCCCCCACTGCACGCCCGCGCCCTCGCGCTCCGCCGCCTCGACGATCTGCTCGAGCAACCGATCCGCCGCGGCGAGATAACGCGCATCGCCCGTGACCTGAAAGAGCTTCTCCAGCACGAACGATTGCCCCGCGGCGCCGGTGTACAGGCCCGCGGCGCCGGGCCCTTCGAGCGTCTCCGGCAGGCGCGCGATCAGATCGTCCCCGCCCCTGCGCGCCGTCTCGAAGTACTCCTCGCGCCCGGAGACGCGCGCGATGTCGATGAAGTAGAGAATCACGCCGGGGGCGCCGGAGTACAGCGAGATATCGAACGGCGCATCTTCGTCGCTCGGGTCCGCGCGCCACGCCAGGCCGTGCTCGGTCTCCACCGCGACCGAACGCAGCCACTTCGCCGCTTCGTACGCCGGGCCGAGGTACGCGGAGTCCGGCATCCACTGCGGCTTCTGACCCTCGATCAACTCCGGCGACTCGACCGGGCGGATCGACTCCGGCTCCGCATCCTGCGCCAGCGCGGGAGCGCCGGTGAGCAGCGGCAGAAGAGCGAACACGAACGAGATCAATTGTTTCGGCATGGGCTGGTCAGGAATCCTGGGACGTCGGGCGGTCGAACAAGGGTCCGACGCCCGCCGCGGTGAGCAGTTCATCCTCCGCGGCGTGCATGCGGGCGAAGCCCTCGTCCGTGTGGTCGTCGAAGCCGAGGCAGTGCAGCACGCCGTGGAGGATATACAGCAGCAGCTCCCGCCCCGGCTCGTGCCCGCGGCCCTCGACCTGCCGACGCGCCTCGTCGAGGCACACCACCACGTCCGTGTCCAGCGGCCCCGACTCCCCCTCGCGCAGGTCGAAGGTCAGCACGTCCGTCGTGCCCGGCTCGTTTGCGTACTGCTCGTGCAGCCGCGCCATCTCCTCGTCGCCGACGACGCGCGCCCGGACCTCCCCGCTCGCGTCGAATCGTGCCGCGATCACCGGCGCCAGGCGCGCCAAGTCCGCGCGCAGCGCCGCGATGCCCGAGGCGTCGAGCGGGCCGGCGTCGGCGAGTTCGATCGTCAGCCCCATCGGCGCGGCCTAGTTGCCCCGCCCACGCCGCAGCGGACGCTCGAGGAGCGTGTACATCGCGAAGAGATTGGCCTCGAGGTCCATCGCCCCGTCGCCCGTGTCCCAGCCGAGCCGCCGGCCCATGTCGCGCGCCGCCTCGGAATCATCCCTGTCCAGCTCGATCACGCGGAAGCCGACCTTCTCGAGCAGCGCGCGATCGAACGGGCATCGCCCGTCCGCCCACGGCATGTACTTGTCGGGGTCGGGCGACTGCGCGGGATAGAGGTTGTAGATCATCACCTTCCCGCCGGGCTCGAGCGCATCGAACATCGCCTGCACGAAGGCCTCGTCCTCGACGCCCAGGTGCACCATGCGGCGCGGATCGACCTTCTGCTCGGGATGCACGTAGCCGCGCTTCAACGTGTTCTTCGAGAGGATCAGGTTGAACCCGCCGCCGACCGCGTCGCGCACCTCCTGCGTCGCGGGCCACTGACCCTCGACGAGCGTGACGCTGCCCTCGCGCCCGCGACGGCGCTCGACGAGGTTCTCGATCTCGCCGGTGTCGGTCGGCTCGCTGTAGAGCGCCTTGAGCATCGGATCGACGTCCACGCCGACCGTGTCCGCGCCCAGCGACGCCAGCACGCGCAGGTGCCCGATCCCGCCGTAGCCGAAGTCGAGGATCTTCATCTCGCCCAGCTCGTTCGAGGCCGGGCGCGGCGTCGACTGCACGACCAAGTCGAGCGGTCGCGTGTACGCCAGCGGCGTGCCGTAGCGCGTCGTGTAGTAATACCGCTCGTCCAGCGTCGTCTCGTGATAGTTCCCGCGCTCCGAATCGGGCAGACGCAGGAAGTCCGATTCCGTCATCGGGCTGCCGTCCGCCTTGCTGACGTAGACGCGCCGGGCCTCGATCGGCGCCAGCGACTCCGCGGCCGTCAGGAACTGGTCCACCGCGCGCGACTCGATGAACGTCCGCAGCGCGCCCGCCTCTTCCTTGAGCTGCGCGACCACGTGCCCCGGCTCCGCCGGCGCCGCCTGCCGGGCGCTCGCCGCGCCGCTCATCACCACCGCGGCGACTACGCCGAGTCGAATCATGCACTGCGCCATCGTCGGGCTCCCTTCGTCCTGGATCTCAGGCCTTGGTTCCGTCCGGAGAGGATAGGTACCTTGGTCGCATGCTCACGGCGAACCCTGCCCATCCGAACCTGATGGTCTTCGATCACCCGCTGATCGAGCACAAGATGTCGTACATCCGCGACATCGCCACGAGCCACCGGCCGTTCCGGGCGCTGATCGCGCAGATCGCCGGCCTCATGGTCTTCGAGGTCACGCGCACGTTCCCCACCGTGCCCGTGGATGTCCGCACACCGATGGAGCCGACGACCTGCCGGCGCATCGCCGCGCTCATCACCGTCGTGCCGATCCTGCGCGCGGGGCTGGGCATGGCCGAGGGCATCATGGAGGTCATGCCCGAGGCGCGCGTCGGGCACCTGGGCTTCTATCGCGACGAGAAGACGCTCCGCCCCGTGCCCTACCTCAAGCGCCTGCCGAAGGACCTCCACGCCGGGCCGGTGATCCTCGTCGATCCCATGCTCGCGACCGGCGGCAGCGCGGCCGCGGCCCTCGCCACGCTGCGCGACGCCGGCGCCACCGACCTCCGCATGATCTGCCTCGTCGCCTCTCCCGAGGGCGTCCAGCGCATGGCGCGCGAACACCCCGATGTCCGCCTCTACGCCGCGGCCCTCGACCGCCAGCTCAACGACCGCGGCTTCATCCTCCCCGGGCTTGGCGACGCGGGCGATCGGATGTACGGCACCGAGTAGTTCCGCATCAGGTGAACACGCGCGCCGAGCGCTTCGACGCGCGGCGCATTCTCCGTACACTGCCGCCGTGCCCGCGCACTCCTCCGCACCCGACCTCTCGTGGCTCCCGCGCCTCTCCGGCCGGTTCATCGTCTTTGATGGGCCGGACGGCTCGGGCAAGTCCACCGCGCTCAAGCGCTTCGCCGCGCTGTGCCGCGACTCCGGCCTGACCGTCAGCGAGGCGCCGGACCCCGGCGGCACGCCCGTCGGCGAGCGCATCCGCGCGATCCTGCTGGATCCGCTCCACGGCGAGATGACCGTGCGGACCGAGATGCTCCTCTACATGGCCAGCCGCGCGCAGCTCGTCGAGCAGTCGATCCGTCCGGCGCTGGCGCGAGGAGACCTCGTCCTGGGCGACCGCTTCGTCTCCAGCACGCTCGCGTACCAGGGCGCCGCGGGAGGCATCGATCGCGACGCGATCATGAGCGCGGCCAAAGTCGCGTGCGAAGAGGTCTGGCCCGACCTGACGGTGATCCTCGACGTCGACGAGGCTACGGCCGCGCGCCGGCTCGGCCTGTTGCTGGACCGCATGGAGGCCAAGGGCGCCGCGTTCCACCGCAAGGTCCGCGAGGGCTACCTCGACCAGGCGCGAACCTGGCCCGAGCAGTACGTCGTCGTGGACGCGACCAAACCACCCGACGAGGTCTGGACGTCGCTGCTCGCGGCGTTGGAACAGTGGGTGCGCCGGCAGCCGAACTAGCAACGCGCGGCGGGCCTCATTCCTTCGCCGCGTCCTTGTCCAGCATCTGCTGGAGACGCTGAAGCTCGTTTGAATCCGGAAAGAACTTCTTCATGTGCTCAGCGACGTGCTGAAGGCCGTCCTGATTCCCTGTCGTTTGAAACCAGGCGCCCTGCCGATCGAGCGCGTCGAGGAACCGCTGATGGAGACTTAGCCGCAGCTTGTCCTCGTCGCTGATGCGGCTCCAATTGGCTGCGTAGAAGTCCGCCACTTCACCGAAGATCGACACGGCCCGATGCGTGCCGGCGATCGCGTCCGGCGCGCCGCCTGGGACCGCGCCGGAGATGTGGAGCGACCGGAGGGCGTGCGCCAACCCCATCCCGATCGTGCTTATCTCCACCGGGTGCTGAGCCGAGAGCGCCGCGTCGTTCCAGATGGCCTCAAGCTCCGCCAGCCGCTCGGGGTCGGTGAGCCCGAGGCCGCGTGCCTGCATCCGCTCGTAGCGCAGGAACACGGACGCGCCATATTCGGCGTAGGAAGGATGTTCCTCCAGCACGCTGTCATACTCGCGCAGCGCCTCCTGAATACGCCCGAGAGCCGCGTAGTCGCGCGCGTTCTCGATCCTGAGCTGCGCACATGCAGGGGGCTCGACGAGCATGGCGGGGCTCGCATGCGCCTCGTGGAGGAGCTGATCACGAAGCGCAATCGCCGCGTCCAATCGGCCCGCCCGGCGCTCCACCCACGCCGACTCGCGCAACGCGATCTCGCGCTCGTGCCCGACCTCCCGGAGCGCCTGCGGCGGCATCGCGTCCGTCAGCTCAATGATCCGGCTCCAATGGCCGCGAGCTTCCGAATCTTCGGTGCGCTGCCCCAGCATCCGGCGCGCCAGCATCTCGGCGCGCGCGTCACCGCCCACATCAATCGCCGCGCGGAACATCCGGAGTGCCAATTCCCTCGATACAAAATCGCCCTGATCGACCAGCACGGTCCCGATCTGGTTGTACATCGCCGCGGCTTGTGCAGGGTCCTCGACGCGAAGGCGCTCCGCTTCCGCGATGAGCGTCCGCTGCGCACGCTCGCGATCGACGACCGGCCGCTGCGGGCTCAGCATGGGCAGAAGCGGCGCGAACGCGTCCGGCACGGCGCACACCCGACGCGCTCGCTCCAGGCGATCGTCATCATTCTCGCGGTCTGGCGCCGCAAGAGGCGGCGCGAAGCGCCGATACGTGGACTCGATCGACGTCCACGATTCGTCCATCTTCGCGCGGTACTCGTGGCGCTCCGTGACCTCGTGAATCTCGTGTGGCCACTCGCGGGTCGTCACGGTCGCCCCCGCGACCCCGGCGTGCGCCGAGCCGCCCACTATCGCCGAGAGCACGATCGTGCGCGCAAGCACGCCGATCCAGTGTCGAAACATCGCGTTCCGCTCCTTCCACGCAGGCCGCCGATCGGCCGAGTTCAGCGTAGAGGCAGAGCGACCCGAAGACAGGGCGGAACACGACCCCACGCACAGTGTGGAACAGAAGCCGAACGACCAACTGGCCCGGCACTGCGACGTGCTCGGATTGGCTCTTACCCCGCCCCCGGCGGCAGCAGGATCAGCGCCCGCTTGAGATCGATCCGGTCCAGCACCGGGCCGTAGGCGCCGGGCTCGAGGCGGATCGTCAGCTCTTCGCCGCGCACCGGCACGCTGAACTCCACCGACGGCCGCTCACGATTCAGCCGCTCGCGCAGCACTTCGGCGCCGTCGATCAGCACGACCAGCTCGCAGTCGCCCCACGTCCACGAGGCCCGCGGCAGCTCGGCCACGGCGCCGAATCGCTCCGCCCCCGGCGGCAGCGTCCAGCGAATCTCCATCGGCCCCGGCAGGTGCATGTCCGGCGCGTCGAGGGCCGCGGGCGTCCATGCGCTCTCGCGGACTTCCATGGGGTCCAGCAGCGCCCGCTCGCCGAGCGCGCTCTGCGCGTCGGGCGCGATCCGCGCCAGCGGGCGCAGGCGCGCCGCATCGAACACGACGCCGACGATGTCGTCGAGGGTCAAGCGCGCCGACTGGCCGTCGGGCAGCGTGACCGCCGCGCCGCCGCGCCCGTCGGACTCGAGCGACTGGACCCGCGCCACGGCGCCGTCGCGCAGCCAGATGGCCGTGCCGGACAAAGTCTCTCGTGGGTTCGCCAGGCGCGCGCCGGCGACGAGGTTCGCCTCGGCGCGCACGACGCCCGCGTCGGTCTCGATGACGACCGGGTCGCCGAGCGACTCGATGAAGCCGCGCAGCCGGTCGCCGTTCTCCATCAGCAGCTCGTCCTTCATCGACGGCTCGATCCGCACCGGGTCGCCGCTCTGGAGGAACGTCGTGAAGCGCGCCTCGCTGACGATGTCCAGCGGCGCCACGATCTCGCCCAGCGTCGGGTGCGCCCAGGAGATCGCCTCCTCCGGCGCCGGCCCGCTCGCGCGCCGGCCGGGGTACCGCTGGCCGTCCGTCAGCACGAGCAGCCCGAGCTGGTCGCTCCCGACCACGGCGTTCGGGTCCACCGGCAGCAGGGCCGCGACCATCGACGTCCGCACTTCGCGCGTCCGACCCGTCGCGTCGTTGTAGACGATCGCGCGCTGATCGATCGACAGGGGCTCGATCACGCTCGAACACAGCGACAGATCGAGCATCACCCGCTTCTCGCGCGGCGGAGCGCCCAGCGCCACGCCGGCGATCGCGCCGACCACCAGAGAGGCCGTCATCAGTCGCCGGGATGTCAGGACCTGCGTCATCACTTCTGAAAGATCGGCAGATATCGCTTGGGCATCTGCAGGATGATCAAAGCCATCGCCGTGCCGTAAGAATCGCCCGCCTGGCTATCGGACCACGAGCCGTCCTGCGCCTGCACCGAGATCAGGGTGTCCCGGATCCGCGGCCACCAGTTCGCCCAGTGCTCGCCGCCCGCGAGATACATCGCCTGCACCGCGTAGTAATGCCCGTAGAAATAGTGCGCCTGGTTGCGCGTCTCCGGCGACGGCAGCGCGTTGTTCACGAGGTACACGAGCCCGCGATCAATCGCCTGGTCCTCGTACACGCCCGCGTAGAACAGCGAAGCAACCCCCGCCGCGCTCCGGGGCCACGCCGAGCGCCCCGACGTCAACTGGTACTTGAACCCGCCGTCCGCCTCGTTCTGACACTTGCGCACGTACTCGACGGCGCGGTCGATCGTGGACTTCGGCGCCTCGATCCCCGCGTTGCGCGCCGAGCGCAGCGCCATGATCTGGCAGATGGTCACCGACACATCCGCGTCGTACGGCACCGGGTTGTAGCGCCAGCCGCCCTCTTCGTTCTGCGACTGGACGATCAGGCGCACCGCCTTCACCAGCGCCTCGTGCAGCTTCGCCGCACGTTCGGTGTCGGCGCCGCCCGCGGTCATGCCGTAGACCTCGCCGAGGAACAGCGCCGCGAAGCCGTGCCCGTACATCGGTCCGTGCGAGGTGTCGGCGGCGATCAGGCCCGTCTCCGCGCAGTTGGCCAGCACGAAGTCGAGCCCGCGCTCGACGACGTCGCCGTAGGCGCCGCGCCCCGGCACGTGGCCGTCGGCCATGAAGGCCAGGCACGCGAGCGAGGTGAGCGCGACGTGGCGCTGGTAGTTGCCGGAGCCGAAGGAGCCGTCGGGCGCCTGCGCCCGCGCCAGCCAGCGCAGGCCGCGATCCACCGCCGCGTCCAGCTCCGGCGTGATCTCGTTGTCCATCGCCGCGTTCTCGGCGCCGCGCGGCTCCGCGTCCTGCGCGATCACGCCGCCGCCCGCGCACAGCGCGAGCCCCAGCGCCCCGACCGTGATGCTCCGCATGGCCATCATTCTTCGGGCCTCTGCTCCGCGAGCCGACGGTAATACTCCTCGGTCAACGTCTCGTACAGCGAGCTGAATTTCTCGTCGCTGCCCTGCAGGAGCGCATCCCGCACCCGAGGGGGGAGCGCGCCCCACGCCGCCGACGCCGCGTCGAGCATCTCGCGCAGCGGCTCCGTCTGCCCGCCGGGGCGTTGACCGAACTCATCCTGCGCATCGGACGGGCTCGAGGTCTGCCCCGCCTGCTGGCTCTGGCGCGCCTGCTGCTGTTCCTGCTGCTGCTGTTGCTGCTGCTGGGGCGAGGAGCTCGGGCTCTGCTGACGCTTGGCCGCGGCGATCAGCGCATCGAGCCGCTTGAGCACTTCTTCCTGAAGCCGCTGCGTCTGCACGCCGGCGTCGCGCGCGTTCTCCAGCCGCAGCGCCGTGTCGCCCATCAGCACGATCGCCTCGCGGAACTTGTCGTCGATCCGCTCGTCCGCCAGCTCGCGATCCAGCTCGGTGCGCGCCGCGTCCGGCGGCGCGAGCGCGGCGTCGCCCTCCGCGTCACCATCTTCCTTCGGGATGCCGAGCAGGTCGTCGAGGTCCGGGATCGGATCGTCCGTCGGCGGCGGCGCCGCGGGGGGCGGGTTCTGCGGCTCCTCGGGATGCGACATCGCCCACGGCGAACCCGCGAGCAGCGCAACCACCAGTGCCAATCGGCCTGTGCGACGAATCGGGAGCATCAGGAGGCCCCTCCATCATTCTGTTCGGCCGGATCGGGCTCCGGGTTCGGATTCGGCTCCTCCGGCCCCGGTTCAGCCCCCTCCTGGGGCTCCAGCGGCCTCATTTCGGGCGCCGGGCCGCCCCCCTGCTGCTGGAGCCGCTGCATCAGGTTCTGCCCCAGCTCCACAAGATCCCGCTGCGCCTTGCCCAACCGCTCGATGTCCGCCGCGCCGCCGACGCCATCGCCCACAAGCCGCGTGTCGATCATCACCTGCGCCTGGAGCGAGCGCAGCAGCTTCAGCTCCGCGACCGGCGGCACCAGCGCCGAAGCGCCCGAACCGCCGCCGCCTCCTCCACCGCCGCCGCCCGCGCCTTCCGCGAACTGCTGATCCCCCTGCTCGTCTTCGCGCAGCGCCTCGAGCAATCCCTGCAGATACGCCACGGCGCGCGTCGCATCGCTCAGCGCCGGCGCCGGTCGCGCCTCCGCGAGCGCGTTCGCCGCACGCGCCGTCGCCTCGTCGAGCGCCTGGTGCGTGTACTCGATCACCTTCGCTTCTTCCAGCTCTTCCGACGACGCCAGCACGTCCGCGAGGTCCCGGCGGATCGACGTCTGGTCCGCCGCGAGCTCGCGAGCCGTGGCGCGATCGCGCCGGTCCAGCTCCGCGGCGTCGGCGAGCGGACGGATGCCCTTCTGCACCGCCGTCTGCCGCTCGAGCAGCGCGCGATACGCGGCGCGAAGCTCCGCCTTCTTCTGCTGCTGCTCCAGGTCCTGCTGCTGCTGGTCGAGCCGCGCCGCCTCGTCGCGCGCTTCGCGCAGCCGATCGAGCGACTCGTCCTCGTCGAGCAGGATCGCCTCCGCCGCGGGCGCCTCCGCCCGGAGCCCAGCGATCGCCCGCGTCTGCGCATCGCCCGCCCGAGACAGGAGGCGCACGACCGTCACCAGTTCACGCCCCGCCGCCCGCGCCTGATCGGACACGCCCAGGGTGTTGCGATTCAGCCGGATCATGCCCTCGTCGAGCGCCCGCAGCGCCTCGCCGCGCTCGATCGCGCCGTCCAGCAGCGCGATCTCCTGCTCCTGCGTGATCACCAGCGCCTCGATCGACTGGATGAGACTCGCCAGCTCGCGCCGCAACTGCTCCTGGCGGGCGCGCTCGTCGCGCTCGATCTCGTCCATCATCTGCTCGAGCGTCTGCTCCGCCTGGCGCTGCGCCCGCGCCGCGTCGTTCAACCGATTCTCCGACGCGCTCTGCGACGCCTGACGAAGATTCTCCGGCAGGTTCTCCTGACGCGCCCGCTGACCGGCCCGCTGCAGGCCCGCCGCGGCGCCCGGGTCCTCCTGCTGGATCTGCTCCGCGCGCTCCGGCAATTCCTCCGTCATGCGGCGCGCCCGCTCCGCCAGCTCCTGCTGCGCCTCGACGATCTGCTCGAGATCGCTCTGCTCCTGCGCCGTCAGGTCCTGCGCCTCGCGCCCCGCCGTCGCGGCGCCGGCCTGCTCCGTCCGCTCGCGCAGCGCCCGCTGCTCGCCGAGCATCTGCTCGATCTGCCGGCGCGCCACCCACGTGTCCTGGCCCGCGTCCAGCGCCTCGATCAGCCGCGCCAGCTCGTCGCGCACGCGCTCCTGATCCGCCCGAACTTCGCGCGACTGCTCGTCGCTCATGATCTCGTCGGCGTCCGGACTGTTCTGGCGCGCCTCGGCCGCCGCCTCGTCGAGCGCCCGCGCCGCGCGGTCCGACGACTCCGCCGCGCTCCGCATCGCCGAGCGAGTCTCCTGCAGGAGGTCGCTGAGCGCCCGATCCCCGAGCGCGTTGCGCTCCACCGACTGCGCCAGCCGATCCAGCGTCTCCGACTGGCGCGCCAGCCGCTCGCCGATCTGCGTTTGCGCCGTGCGCGTCTGCCGGTCGGCGCGGCGCTGGCCGGTGCGCTCGAGCGCTTCGCCCTGCTGCTCGTCCGCCCGGATCGCCGCCTGGCGCACCGCGGAAAGCTCCGCGCGCACATCGTCGATGAAGTCCGCCTCGCTGATGATCCGCAGCCGGCGCAGCGCCGAGCGCGTCGCCTCGCGCCGCCCCGTCTCCGACGCCAGCACGTCCAGCGCCACCGCGGCGATCCAGACCTCGTCGCCCGGCTCGACGCCCAGCGCCGCGAGATCGACGCTCGACTCCACCCGCGCCAGGCGCGAGCCCGACGCGTCGGAGCGCGCGATCGTCTCGGGCTCGCCCTGCGCCTCGAGCGCGCCGCCGGGCACGCTCGGCTCGCGCTCGCCCGCGCGCTTCGCGACCTGCCGCTCCAGCCACACCGCCTCGAGGCCCACGTCGTCGCGCCCCTCGCCGATCAGCGTGATCGTCGCCGTCGGCAGGACCGCTTCGTCCGCCGCGGGATCGACCACCGTTGCCGACGCCGGCGCATCCTGCAGCGCCTCGAAGCGGAACACGGGCTCGTCGATCGACTCGATGCCGTGCTCGTCGCGCAGCGCCACGGGGAATCGCGCCGTGCGCTCGAGCGTCCACGACACCTTCCACGTCGCGCCGTCCACCTCGATGTCCAGCTCCGCGCCCGGCGCATCGGCGCCCAGCGTGCTCGCGAGCCACGACTCGTCCTGTCCCGGCGACTGCGGCGCCGGGATCGCCTTGTTGAGCTTCAGCGTCCACTCGACCCGCGAGCCGGCCAGCGACGACGGCGCAATCGCCCGTTCGTCCAGCCCCGCGCCCATCTCGATCTCCGTCGGCGCCGACATCGCGCCCGCCGCGTCGCCCTCGCCCCGCAGCCGAGCCGCATACTCCGGCGGCGTGATCCGCGCGTGCGCCTCGACGACCGCCGGCGGCGGGACGATGCGGATGCGCCGCCACGCGGTCTCGTCGTCGCTCGTGCGGAACCGGAACTCCACCGCCGACGCGTCCGCCTCGACCAGCCGCTCGAAGAGCGCGCCGCGCGTCGCGCCGGTGCGCGATGCGCCGGGCGGAAGGTCCACGTCGCGCCGCTGGTGCGTCATCAGCGCCGTCCGCAGCGGCCCGGCGCGCCCCGAGTCCTCGATCATCCGGTACTGCACCGACACGTACGTCGAATCCGCATCCCGGGGCGTGCGCGTCAACGCCGCCCGTAGAGGCAGCGCCGCACCGAGCGGGTGCACGATCGTCTCGGTCACGTCCGCCACCGCCGTCCGGCGCGGCCACTCCGCGTCCGCCCAGGGCGCGAACAAGCGCGAGGCGCCGATCGACGCCAGGTCCGGACGCATCGCGACGACGATGACGAACACCGCCGCGAGACCCGCCAGGCGCAGCGCGCCGTTGATGAACCGCGTCGGGCGCAACACCGATGCGTCCGCCGCGGTCCATTGCTCCGCGGCCCGGCGCACGACCAGCTCCTCGAGCGCCTTCTCCATCGGCCCGTCGGGCTCGCCCCGCTCGCGCCGGCGATGGAACTCCACCGCGCTCGCGAGCAGGCCGCGCAGCTCCGGCCGACGGCGCTCGATCCGCAGCGCCATCTCCGTCAGCGACGGCGCGAACCGCCACGCCGGACCGAGCACGAATACGAACAGCGCCGCGAGGATCGCGACGCCCGCGACGAGGTTGAAGATCCGGATCCATTCCGGGAGACGCAACAGGAAGTCCAGCGCGCCGAAGACCAGCGCCGTCGCCGCCGCCAGCGCGATGATGAACATCGCCCGCTGACCGAGCAGCATCAACTGCGACAGGCGACGCGCCCGCTTCAGCGAGCGCACCACCGACGCGATGGGATCCTGGCCGTGCATGCTTCCACTTGGACGCCCGGCAGGGCCCGGGCGTTCGTGCGGCTCCTTCAAAGAAGGCGGATGACTCTACGGCCGACCCATTCGAGGGTCAGCAGGCTCACCATCACGATGAGCGCCAAGGGCGTGTCCCACAGTGTTTCGGCCCGTTCACGGAGAATTCGGAGCTGCCGGTTCGGGATGTCTTCGGGCAGACTCGTCAGCGTCGCCTCCGAATACACGCGTCCACCCGTCTCCGCGCTCAGACGCTCGAGCAGGGGGAAGTCCGTCTCCGGACGGCGCATCTCGTCGTTCGGCAAACTCACCACGAGGTCCGCATCCAATCCCATCCCCGCGAGCGCCGGCTCGATCGGGCGCACGCGCCACGTCCCCGACTCCGTCGGCAGCCACGTCGCCGAGTACCGGCGCGCCCCCGCGCGCCCCTCCGACGCGTCCGGACGAAGCACCAACTCGACGGGCGCCGGCGCATCCGTCTCGCCCGGCTCCGCGCGCCGCTCGAGGCGCACCGCCACCGACGCGAGCCCCGCGTCCATCAGCGACTGATCCAGCAACTCCACGCTCACGCGCACCGGCTGCTCCACCACCGCCGCCCGCGGCGAGACCGAGAGCGTCGCGCTCCGCCCCGCGCGCGACAACGACTCGCGCCCGATGAACCGCAGCATCTGCACCCAGAACCGCTCCGGAAGGATCTCGCCCCGCGCGTAGCGCCAGCGCCAGATCTCGTCCGTCGCGACGTACAGCACGCGCCCCGCGCCGAAGCGCATCGAGAGCACCAGCGGGTACGACTCGTCCGCGAACTCGTCCGCCACCGGGCGCGACACCGCGAGCGCCTCCGCCGCGGGCTTGATCGCCTCCGTCGGGATCCGCTGCGCCCAGCGCAGGATCGACCAGCCGGCCGAAGGATCGGAGAGATCCGTCGGCCATGGATCGTCCGCGCTGATGCCGAGACGCAGCACGCCGAGCCGCTCCGCCGTCGGCGTCGGCGCCGCGACCACCGGCTCGCCGATCGGACCGACCACGCCCGCGGACGCGCTCACCGGAAGGAGATCCGCCAGCGGCGTATCAAACCATGCGTTGGGCGTCGCACCCGGTCCCGCGATCCAGATCAGCCCGGCGCCGCGCGACGCGATGTGCTCGCGCAGATTCTCGAGTTGCTGCAGCGTGAACACGCCGGGCAGCACGTCGCCGATGACCACCGCGTCGTACTCCGCCCAGCGCTCGGGCGAGTCTGGCAGCGCATCCAGCTCGACATCCCCCTCCTGCAGATATCGACGGTTCGGCGCCAGGAGCAGCGACGACGACACGATCGACCGCTCGCGGATAAGAAGATTCTTCAGGTACCGCTGCTCCCACCGTGGATAACCATCCAGGTGCAGCACGCGCATCGGCCGATCGACCAGCCGCACGCGCGTCTCGACCGCGTTGTTCGCCTCGATCAGGTCATCGCCCGACGCCGTCGTCACCTCCACTACCCACGTCGCCTCGCCCGCCTGCTCGGGCTTGTGCGAGAGCGTGATCTCCTGCGGCTCATCGCCGAGGCGCACCTCGCGCTCGGCGAGCACCTTGCCGGTCGCCTTGTCCACCAGCCGGGCGGTCGCGACGCCCTCACCCTCGGCGCCCGTGCGCGACAGCTCCACGGTCACCGGCGCGACGTCGTCGACGAACGCGACTTCCGGCGCCTCGGTCCGAAGGATCGCCAGGTCGCCGACCGGGCGCTCGCTGCCGAGCGCCAGCGCATGCACCGGGATCCGCTCCGCCTGCAACTGCCGCAGCGCCGCGCGCGACGGCTCGTCCAGCGAGCGGCCATCGCTCATCACCACCACCGCCGACAACGGCCGCGCCGCCGACCGGCGCAGCGCCTGCGCCAGCGCCGAGGCCAGCGACGTGCGCTTGCCCTCCGCATCGCCGAGCGTCACCGACTCGATCGCCCCCCCGCCGCGCGCCCGCGCGACGCTCAGGTCGTACGCGCCCGCGTCGAACCCCAGCCACACGATCTCGCGGTCGCGCCCCAATTCGCGCCACATCGGCCACGACTCGCGCAGCGCATCGCGCAACTGCTCGTCGCGCGAACGTCGCTCGCCGCCCTCGCGCAGCGCCGGGGCGTCGCCGATCGACATCGACGCCGAACGATCCACCAGCACCAGCACCCAGTCCCGCTCGATCGTCTCGCTCCGCTCCACGAGCCGCGGCCCGCTGATCAGGAGCGCTACGCCCACCAGCGCCAGCGCCCGCAGCGACGCCAGCACGCTCCGCGCCCACACCGGGCCGTCCATCCTTCGATACGACAACCACGCCGCCACCAGCGCCGCGGCGCCAATCGTCACCCACACCCACGCCGGGATGGGGCGGTCGAATCCGAACGCGACACCCTCGCCGCCGAACTGCAGCGTGTCGAGGTCCAGCAGCCGCGCCAGCAGCTCGTTCATGCCGCCGCCTCCAGCGCCTCGACCACCGTGCGCCCGCCGCCCGTCTCACCCTCGGAACGCGCGTGCGAGAACAGGCGCGCCATCAGCGTCTCCAGCAGCGCAATGCACGCCGCGGCGATCAGCAGCGGCAGCGACGCCGGGGCGCCATCGCCCGAAGCGTCCAGCGCCGCGTCGAGCGAGCGATCATCGATCCACTCGACATCCTCCGCGATCCCCGCGCCGCCCGGCAGCGCCTGCGCGAGCCACTGCTGCACCGACGGCGCCGTCTGTGTCTCGACGCGCCCGGCGGCGACGTCCGCGTTCACCGCGACCAGCCCGCGCGTCCCGCCGCGCTCGTCCACCGCGCGCCACAGCCCGCCGTGACGCACCGGCTCCGACGCGCGCCCGCTCGCATCCACGAGAATCGTCGTCGCCTCCGGCGCGCCCTGGCGGCGCGACTGCGCCACCGGCGTCAGCTCCGAGGCCCGCGCCGGCGCCAGCATCCGCCCACCCGCCGTGTGCGCCATCGCCGCGACCGACTGCCCCGCGCCCTGGCGCACCAGTTCCTGCACCAGCGGCAGCATCAGCGGCTTGGCGGGCATGCTCGTCCACGTCAGCATCGGCGCCGACGCCATGTACACCACCAGCCCGGCGCCGCGCTCGCCGTCCTCGCCCGCAACGCCCGGCGCCGACGCGATCATCCACGGCTCGCCGCCCTCGAGCGCCAGCAGCGTGCGCGTCTCCGCGCCCGCTTCCTCCACCGCGAGAATCCGGGAGACGTCCGCCGTCCGCGACAGCGCCGCCCACTCTGCGCCGAGCAATCCGAAGAGGTTCGACGGCTGCTGCTCCGCGAGACGCGCCGGCGACGGCAGGTCCCGCGCCTCGCGCGCGAGACGCCAATCGAGCTGCAGCGCCCGTGTCATTGCGTCCGACCACAGATGCACGTTCGTTTCCTGCGGCGGCGTCACCACCACAAGCCCGCCCGTCGCCGCGAAACGACCGATCCGATCCCACGCGGCATCGTCCACCAGGTCCGGGCGCGGCACGAACACGACATCGAGCCCCGACAACGACGCCGCGTCCACCGCCGCCGGCGGCAGATCGATCACATCGATCGGCGAAGACTCCGAAGGCCGCAGCGCCAAGCGCAGCCACTCGCCCGGCGTCATCCGATCCACGCGCGATGCGCTCCCGAACCGCCGGCGATCCACGATCGCCACGCGCAGCGCCTCGCGCACGCCGATCGGCCGCCGGAACACGTTGTCCGACGCGATGGCGTCCGCATCAATCTCCGCAATCACCGCGGCGAACTCGCCCAGCGTCGTCGAGCCCGTCGGCTCCAGCGACGCGGTCACCGTCAGGTCCGTCTGCCCCGGCGTCCACCGCGCCTGCGCGCGACCGGCCGGCGTCGGCGCGCCGCCCGACGCGCCCACGACGCTCAGGCGCACCGTCGTCGTCGCCGCCTCGCTCGTCGCCGCGCCCGTCCGCCGCAGCGCAATGCGCACCTGCTCGCCCGCGAGCGGGTCGCGCCCGCCCGTCAGCGACACCTGGCGCAATGGCTCGACGTTCACCACCTGCACGTTCCCGGGCGCGCCCTCGCTTGGCCGGCTCGCCACCAGGCGCGCTTCGATCCCGCCCGGCCCCGTCGCCAGCGCCGGCAGTGGGCGCGCGAGGTCCGCGCTGCCCAGCAGGAAGTCACTGAGCACCACGATCGTCGGGCTGCCCAGCGTCGAGGCGTTCGCGCTCTCGAGATCGCGCGACACCTGCTCCAGCGCGCCCGCGAAGTCCGCGCCCGCGTCCGTCGCCTGCAAACCTTCCAGAAGCGTTCGCACCGCCGCTCGATCCGCCGACGGCGGCGCCACCAGCGCCAGCGCCGGCGAACCCAGCGCGATCAGCGCCGCGCGATCCGCCGGCGTCAGCGTGTCCAGCAGCTTCGACGCCGCCTCCTTGTGCCGGCGCAGCGCCGTCGCGTCCTCCGGCGCGCCCGGCTCGCGCACGCCCGACGCCAGCGCGTTGTCGATCAGGATGTACACCGTCCGCGAGCCCGGAGCGCCGAGCGCCCCCGCCGCCTCGCTGAGCAGCGGCCGCGCGATCGCCGCGCCGATCAGCAGCACCAGAAGGCACCGCGCCGCCAGCAGCAGCCACCGCTCTAAACGCAGCCGCCTGCGCGTCCGCCGATGCGCCTCGATGATGAACCGCATCGCGCCCCACAACACCGGCTTGCGACGACGACGCAGCAACAGGTGAATCAGGATCGGGATCGCCACGCACGCGGCGCCGGCGATGAACAGCGTGGGATGCGTGAAGTTCACGCCGCCCTCCCGCGCTCCGCGCTCATCGCCCGATCCGTCAAGCCCGTCGCCTCCCTGCTACCCGACCTTCAGTCGCTTGATCTGCGCATTCCGACGCGCGATGAACGCCGCCAGCGGCGGCCCGAGCCAGTCGTGCGTGCTCACCACCTGGAAGTCAAACCCGAAGCTCCGCGCGATCTTCTGCACCTCCGCGCGGTGCGCCTGGAACGCCTCGAGGTACGCCTTCCGGATCGAGCGCGGATCCAATCGCACCCGCGGCTCGCCCTCCAGACCCACGAACGGAACCTCGTCCCCGAAATCGAACGTCGCCTCGCGCCGATCCACCACCTGGAACAGGATCGCGTCGTGACGCTTGTGCTTCGCGCGCGCCAGCGCCGTCTTGATCGACGCCGGGTCCGTGTAGAAGTCGCTGATCAGAACCAGCAGGCAACGGTTCGTCACCTTCGCCAGCAACTGATCCATCGCCCGAGGCAAGTCCGTCGGCTTGTCCACCGGGTGCGTCGCCAGCAGGTTCACGATCTGCCGCCACTGCCCTTGCGCGCCCGACTGCCGCAGAATCCCCAGCGCCTGGTCCGCGTACACCATCAACCCCGCGCGATCGCCCTGGCGGAGCGAGATGTACGACATCGCCGCGGCCACCGCCGTCGCGTGATCGAACTTCGTCCAGTTCGCCCGCCCGTCGACGCTCGTCTTCCGCCCGACGCCCGACGCCTCCTCGAACAGGCGCGACCCGAAGTTCATCGACCCCGACCCGTCCACCATCACCACGAGGTCGAGGTTCGTCTCCTGCTGGTGCTGCTTCACGTACAGCTTGTCCGAGCGGCCGTAGACCTTCCAGTCCAGCCGCCGGATGTCGTCCCCCGCCGCGTACGGCCGGTGCTGGGCGAACTCCACCGAGAACCCCTGGTACGGGGACCGGTGCATGCCGCTCATCACGCCCTCGACGATGTGCTTGGCCCGCAGCTCGAACGACCCCAGACGAGCGAGCGTCTGCGGGTGCAGATACATCGTCGCGTCGACCTGCGCCGCGGCGCCGGCAGGTCCCGCCAGGTTCGGTGTCTTCGGTGTCGGCTCGGGCACGCCCAAGCATATCGGACGCCCGAAGACCGGATGCGATCCATATTCCAAAGGTTCCGAGCGGCGCCGCCGCGCCGGTGAACAGCCCCGCCCGCAAGGACCGGGTCGCAGCGCTCAAAGACCTCTCAACCGCGGAGCGGCGCCACCCAGATCGCTCAGCACACCACCCCGTAATTCGTCAGCACCGTGTTGAGATCCGCGAAGTCCACATCCCCGTCGCCGTCGAAGTCGCCGGGGAGCCCCTGACCCGTCTCGTTGTACGAGCCGAGCACGATGTTCAGGTCGGCGAAATCCACCACGCCGTCCCCGTTCGCATCGCCCGGGCACACCACGCCGACAAACCCGCTCAGCATCACCACGCGCACCGGCTCGTCCGGCGCATCGGAGAGGATCGTCAGTGTCCCTTCCTTCATGCCCGACGACGACGTGTCCATCACCACCGCGTGCGCGTTGCCCCCGCCGCCCGCGGCGTCGGTGAACGGCCCCGCGCTCATCACCATGAACGGCCCCGACGCCTCCAGCGTGTAGTGCAGCGCCGAGATTCCCGACACCGTCCACAACGCCACATCGCCCGCGTTCGACACCGTCGCGTCCATTGACGCGTTCGCGCCGAGCGCGACCGTGCCGAAGTCGATCGATGTCTCGGAGTCCACCTCCGGCGGAACGCGCAGGTCCATGAAGACCGGCAGGTGTCCCGCGCCGACGCACACGTCCTTGAGCGCCTGCGCGATCGTCGGGCCCACCATCGTGTTGCCCGCGACGCGCAGCGCCTGGTCGTAGGTCGTGCCGTCGTTGCCCCACGAGCGGTAGGAGTGGTTCGGATCGTCCCACGTCGTGCTGCTGTACGGAACGGGCAACCCCGTGCCGCCGTCGATCGCGCCGATGTACGCGAGTCCGGTTTGCTCGATCAGCGACGCCGACACGAGCAACTGATCATGCCGATCGTCCATCCCGCCCGCGCCCACCGGGTCCTGCGTGTGCACGAAGCGGTACGTGAAGTTGTTGTTCCAGCTCCCGGGGGTCGAGATCGGATCGAAGAACCGCCCCGCGTTGTTCGCCTGGACGCCGATCATCTCCTGGTACGCCGCCTGGTTCGACGACTGGATGTTGAAGTCGCCGCCGAGGATGAACGACCACCCTTCCGGCAATGTCTCCGCATCATCACGAATCCGCTGCGCCTCGACCAAGCGGCGCGCCTGATCGTCCGAGCCCGAGCCCGACTTCATGTGCACGCTGTAGCACGCCATCACCGCCTCGGGCGCCGCGTAACCCACCGGGCGAATGTCGTAGCGCATGATGTTGCGCGGGTGATTCGGCGCCGTCCCACCCGTCGCCACCACGACCGTGTCGAGCAGCTCCACCTTGCTCGTGCGATACACCATCGCGCTGTCCGTGTCCGGACCGTTCACGAACGGCGCCGCGGCCCAGTCGCCATCCACGAACCCCGGCGCCGTGTTGAGAATGTCCACGAACTGCGTCAGCGCGCTCTCGCTCAGGAACTCCTGGAGCAGGATCACGTCCGGCGCCATCGAGCGACCCTCGAACTCCCCGTACACCGACGCCTGCAGCGCCGCCACGCGCCCTCCGCCGTAGTTCGAGATGTTCCAGGTCACGACCCGAAGCTGCGCGCTCGCGTGGGGCGCAATCACACCAACGATCGCCGCGCTCAGCGCGGCCGCAATCCTCTGACGCATCGACGACTTCTCCTCGTGACGGGGCCTCGACGTTCGCCACGCTTCGCGGCGCAGCGGGCACAACGTAGGCCCATCCCGAGCCCGTTCAAGCCGCTCGAAACGACTTTCGACGATCACACCAAGGAATCGCGTTGTAGTCGGAAAACGTTCGGGTGGCCGCGCCACCGAACTCGGCTCGGCGAGGTCGGCGCTTCTCCGGATCCTCTTCGAGTTCTTCGCGTCCTTCGCGTTCACTCCCCCGATCCACACCGGTCGCCGCGGCGACCAGTGTGCCACCCAATCCCATCTCCTCCGCGTTCTCCGCGCCCTCTGCGCGCTCTGCGTTCACGCCTTCGCGCTCACCGCATCACGGAATCCATCCGCTTCCGCTCCGCGCCGCCGGCCCCTTCCACCGGGATCTCCTTCAGCAGCGCCTCGATCACCGCGTCCGTCGTCACCCCGTCCGCCTCGGCGTTGAAGTTCGTGATGAGTCGATGCCGCAGCACCGGCTTCGCCACCGCCCGCACATGGTCCGGCGTCACGTGCATCGAGCCGCCCAGCACCGCCTTCGCCTTCGCGGCGATGATCAGGCACTGGCTCGCGCGCGGCCCCGCGCCCCACGCCAGGTAGTCGCGCACCATCTTCGGGCGCACTTCCTCCGTCGCCTCGTCCTTGATGCGCGTCGCGCGCACCAGGCGCAGCGCGTAATGAATCACGTGGTCCGCCACCGGCACCTCGCGCACCAGCGCCTGCAGGCGCAGCACGTCGCCGGCGTCGAGCACCATGTCCGGCTCGTCCGTCTGGCGCGCCGTCGTCCGACGCACGATCTCCGCCTCTTCATCGAGCGACGGATACGTGATCAGGATGTTGAACATGAACCGGTCGAGCTGCGCCTCGGGCAGGGGGTACGTGCCCTCCTGCTCGATCGGGTTCTGCGTCGCCAGCACGAAGAACGGCTCCGGCAGCCGATGCTGCACGCCGCCCGCCGTCACCTGGTGCTCCTGCATCGCCTCGAGCAGCGCCGCCTGCGTCTTCGGCGGCGTGCGGTTGATCTCGTCCGCCAGAATCACGTTCGCGAAGATCGGACCGCGCACGAACCGAAGCTCGCGCTGACCCGTCGAGCGATCCTGCTCGATCACTTCCGTCCCCGTGATGTCCGAGGGCATCAGGTCCGGCGTGAACTGAATGCGGCTGAACCCGAGACTGAGCGAACGCGCGATCGTCGAGATGAGCAGCGTCTTCGCCAGCCCCGGCACCCCCACCACCAGCGCATGACCGCGGCACAGGAGGCACGTCAGCAGCTCGTCCACCACCTCGTCCTGGCCCACGATCACCTTGTGCACGCTCGTCTGCAGACGCTCGTACGCCCGGCGAACCTCCGCCACCGCCTTCTCCGCCTCTTCCGGCGTGAACGACGCTGGCCCCTGAGGACCACCAGTTTGAGGATCGAGCGGGCGAGGATCGGTCATGAACAGGCCTCCATGCACGCCGCATTAGCGCCGCGGCGTCGATGATAGGGACCGGACGCCGACAGGTTCCGATCGGTTCCTTCCCCTCGTGACATCACATTCCGCGCTTACGATCGCCCATGCCCGAGCTGCCCGAGGTCGAAACCGTCCGGCGCACCCTCGAGCCCCACGTTCTGCGCCGGCGCATCGACAGTGTCCGCATCCGCCGAAGCGACGTCATCGACGGCCCCGCTTCGCCGCGGGACCTCCTCGCCGGCGATTCCGTCGCTTCGCTCCTCCGCCGCGGCAAGCAGCTCGCCCTCGTCGGCGCGGGCGGGCGCGTGCTCCTCGTCCAGCTCGGCATGACCGGCAGCTTCGTTGCCTCGACCGATGAGCCGAACGAAGTGGACCCGCACATCCACGTCGTCTGGCGCCTGAACGACCCGAAGCGCCCGCTCTGGCTCCGCTTCCGCGACCCGCGCCGCTTCGGCGGCCTGCGCACGTTCCCCAATCTCACCGCGCTCGAGCAGCACTGGCTCGAACTCGGCCCCGATGCGCTCACGATCGGGGTCGATCAGCTTGCTTCCGCGCTCGGCGACTCGCGCCGCGCCGTGAAGGCCGCGCTGCTGGACCAGAACGCCCTCGCCGGCGTCGGGAATATCTACGCCGACGAGGCCCTCTTCCTCGCCGGCATCCGCCCCACGCGACGCTGCGACCGCCTCACCGGCCCCGAGTGGGCTCGCCTCGCCAACGCCATCCGGGCCGTCCTGGCCGCCTCCATCGCCCGTGGCGGGAGCACCCTCCGGGACTTCCGCAGCGCCGACGACCAGGCCGGCGCCTATCAGCAGGACCGCCTCGTCTACGACCGCGCCGGCCACCCCTGCGCCCGGTGCGCCCGATCGCTCCTGTCCACCCGGATCGCGGGGCGCGCGACCGTCTACTGCCCCACCTGTCAGTCGGCCCGAAACCGGTCATCCGCACTTATCCACCAATGATGCACTCGCCGGATGGCTCACCTCGGAGACGTCCCGAATGACCATGTGGGTGGACAACCGACGGGGCTCTCTGACTTCTACAAGAAGAAGAGAACTCTCATCATCACAGCAGTAACGCCTGGCGCTTGGGGACATCGTCGCCGCGATGCGCCATAAGTGCCTGCATGCGCTGATGTTATGGGTAATCCGGGGCCTCCGCACAACCTGTCGGGAACATCTCGCCACCCGTCGATCAGCGCCGACAGGGATCGGCTCGTTTCCGCGCCGACGGGTTGTCCACAGGATGACCCGGGAGTTGGAGGGCGCGATGCGCCACCGTCGCGCCGGGTTGTCCACGAAGGACGCACAACGGCAAACCGAACGTGAACAAACCTTTACGTATGTGTGGTCGCGATCTGTTGGGTGTCCGCGCCCCGGGCCTTACGCCGCGCTGGGAGGCCGGCGGAGGAGCCGTTCCTCGATCGCCCGGATCTGGTCGGCGAGCTGCCCGTTGATCCGCACCCGCTCCTCGATCGTCCGGACCCCGTGCATCACGGTGGTGTGGTCCCGGCCGCCGAAGTACCCGCCGATCTCCTCCAGGGAGAGCGTCGTGTACCGCCGCCCGAAGTACATGCAGATCTGCCGCGGCTGGGCGACCGACTTCTGCCGGCGCTTGCCCTGCAGGTCCGACAGCTTCAGCGAGTAGAACTCGGCGACGACGTCCATGATCGTCGGGATCGTGACCTGCGGCGCCGTGCGGGCGGGCGCATCGCGAAGCACCAGGTCCACCAGTTCTCGACCGATCGGCTTGTTCTCGACGATCGAGAGCATCTGCAGGCGGATGATCGCGCCCTCCAGCTCGCGGATGTTCGAATCGATCCGCGCCGCGATCTGCTCCGCGACCTCGTCGGGCATGTCCACGCCGCGGAGCGCGGCCTTCTTCGTCACGATCGCCACGCGCGTCTCGAAGCCGGGGCGCTCCAGCTCCGCGACGAGCCCCCACTTGAAGCGCGAGACGAGCCGTTCTTCAAGGTCCGGGATCTGATCGGGCGGCGCATCCGACGACAGCACGATCTGCTTGTGCGCCTGGAAGAGCGAGTTGAACGTGTGGAAGAACTCTTCCTGCGTGCGGTCGCGCTTCGCGAGGAAGTGGATGTCGTCGATCACCAGCACGTCCACGTCGCGGAAGCGGTGGCGGAAGGACGCCATCTCGCCGCCCTGCACCGACTCCATGAACTGCGTGATGAACGACTCGCACGAGACGAAGTGGATCGCCGCGCCCGGCTGCTTTTCCAGGACGCGGCTGCAGATCGCCTGCAGCAGGTGCGTCTTGCCCAGACCCACGCCGCCGTGCAGGAACACGGGGTTGTACGCGCGCCCGGGGTTCTCCGCGACGGCGACGGCCGCGGCGTGCGCGAGGCGGTTCTCCGGCCCTGTCACGAAGTTGTCGAACGTGTAATCGGGGCTGATGACGAGCGTGTCGTCGGCCGGGCGCGCCGGGGGAAGCACGACGTGCTTGTTCGGCTTCGCGACGGGCTTGAGCTCGGTCTCCGACGCGGGACGGTCGTTGTTCGTCGTCTCGAACGCTTCCAGCGTTTCGGCGCCCTCGCGCGGCGGTTCGGCGTGCGCGTGGGCCGCGCCGTTCTGTTTCGCGGGGTGCTCGTCCGCTTCCGAACCGACGAACCGCACCGACAGCAGCATCCCGGTGACGGCCTGCGCCGCCTCGGCGAACGAATCCACGCACTCGCGCTCGAGATACTGACGACGGATCGGCTGGATCACCCGCAGCCAGAGCGCGCCGGTCTCCACGCCGAGACACTCGATCTCGTCGAACCACCGTCGGCAGAGGCCGATGTGGTGCTTGCGCATGTGCGCGAGAATACCGTCCCAGATCGCGCGATCGGGAGCGCTCATCAGCAAAGTCTCTGCCGGTTGTCCGGCGGTATGGAGTCAGTTCGGCGGCGCTCGTTACACCCTTGTTGGTCCCGTCGGCGCCGCGCCGCACGAATGCGGCTGACGTCGTGATCGGAACACCCGCCTGAGCGCCCTCAACGAAAGCGGGGCCAAAGTTACGTCTGGTCCCCGTCCATGTCAACAGCCGAGGCGCGCGAAGACGCGCCTCGTTGCGCTTCCGCGTCCGCGGCCTCCGACAGTTGACGCTCGTATCGCATTTTGTTCGCGCGATGATCCATCAAAAACTCCACGCGCGACGCTTTTTCACGCCCCACCATCTCCACGAGCCGCTTGCGCGCATACGCCATGTTCGTCCGGCGCGACAGGTGCGTCAGCACCAGCGTCTTGCACTCGAGCACGCGCAGCCACTCCACGATGTCGTCCAGGTGCAGATGCTTGCCGATCGTCGCGCGCTGCTTGTGGTCCGGCTCGACAAACGTGCACTCGCACACCACCACCTGCGCCGTGCGCACGTCGCTGCGCACCAGCCACGGGCCCGGCGACGTGTCGCCCAGGTACGCGATCAGCGGCGCCTCCAGCCGGCGGGTGATCTCGACCCCCGACGCCTTCAATTCCCGCAGCTTTTCCTGCGGTAAATCGACGTACTCGGGCTTGAGCTTGCTCCGCCGCTCGAGGATCACGTAGCCGAACGCGGGGCACGTGTGCTCCACCTCGAACGCGCGCAGCGCGATGTTGTTCTTGATCTCGACTTCCTGCTCGGGCTGCATCGGCACGAGGTTGAACGGCGTCACCTGCTGCTCGAGCTCGACATAGCCCTCCATCATCCGGCGCACCGCGCGCTCGAGACGCGCATCGCACACGATCGTCCCCGGGCCCATGCCCTGGAACACCCGCTGCGAGCACCAGTACGCCAGACCGCCGATGTGGTCCATGTGCCCGTGGCTGACCGCGACGAACTTGCTCGCGAGCATCGGACGCGGGCACGAGCCCATGTCGAAGCACACGTCGAGCTCCGGCGCCTGCACACAGGTCGCTTCGCCCGCGACGCTCGTCCCCTGCACCCGGAACGGCGGGACGTACACGAAGCCGAGAGGCCCCTCGCGCGGGGGCGGCTTGGGAAGCATCGCGAAACCTCCGAGGACGGGCTTTCGCCCGAGCCGGTGAACTCTGGGATCACTCCAACAGGGCCGATCCTAGGCGCGGCCTCCCCGCCGGCCCCTCCACCCCCGCGGGTACATTCCGCCCATGCCCGACCAGAACCCCCCGGAAGCAACGACCTCCGATGCTCAACCGATGCCGCCGTCCGGAAACACTCCCCGCACCGCGGGGGACATCGCCATCCAGGCGGCCAAGGACCTGGGGCACGTCACCGTCCTGGCCGCGGCGTGCGCGATCCTGCCCGCCCTCGGCGGGTTTCTCCTCCTGGGGATGATGCCCACCCTCAAGCCCGAGCTGGAGCCCATCTTCGAGAAACTCGGCCCAGGGGCGCCGGTCGCGTTCGCGCTGGTCTTCGCGCTGGGCTGCGGCCTGGCGCTCTTGCCGACGTACGCGCTCAGCATCGCCGCGGGGTACTTCTTCGGATGGCTCATCGGCGGGCCCGCGGCCGTCGCGGGCGTGGGCATCGGCGCGGCGATCGGCTACGTGTGGTCGTCGGTGCTGGCGCGCAAGAAGGCGATGCAGGTGATCGACTCCGACAAGCGCGCCAGAGTGGTGCGCGATGCGCTGGCGGACCGCGGCCGCCTCGGGACAACGGGCGTGGTGGCGCTGCTGCGCGTCCCGCCGAACTCGCCCTTCGCGATCACCAACCTGGTGATGAGCGCGACGAGCGTGCGGTTCCTGCCGTTTATTGTCGGCACGGTGGTGGGCATGGCGCCGCGGACACTGCTCGCGGCATGGATCGGCGCCAGCGCGAGCGACCTGGTGGACGCGGTCAAGAGCGGCGCGGGCCGGTGGAAGCTGATCGGGATCGGCGTGACGTTCGCGATCGCGCTGACGGTGTTCTGGCTCTTCGGCAAGTGGTCGAAGCAGGCGCTGCTGCGGCTCAAGGAGGCGGAGGGCGTGCGGGAGTGAGTGTTCCACGTGGAACACTTGAAGAGTTGAACACAGAGGGCACAGAGGGCGCAGAGACTAGGAACGGAACTGGGTGGCACACTGCGGCGCTTCGCCGCGGTGTGGGTCTGATTTCGTGCCCGCAACCGCGGCTTTGAGCGGTTGAGGTGGATCGACGGACAGCGACCGCTCAGAGCCGCGGTCGCTGGCACGAGGCGAATGTGTTCCTCGTGGAACATACGAGTGTTCCACGTGGAACTCACCTGTTTGGTGGGGTTTGGATGACCGCGTTTGTGCGCAGATTTGTTGTTATGCGCGGCGGAAGGACCACTCTGTGCGCAGAGTTGTGGTCATGCGCGGGAGTGCGACGCGTGTGGCATGACCGTTGCATGATCGAACGGCGCACCAGCGGACCGACGCTTATCCGAGATGGAGCCTGCGGGCCAGGACGGTGTCGAGAATGGACTCGGCGCTTCGTTTGAGTTCGGTGATCGTGGGGCTTTGCTCGAGCGCATCGACGAATCGCTGGTGATCGTACGGAGCGCCATGGAACTGGATGGAGATGGACACGATCGGCCGGGCGAGCGCTTCTCCGTTGGAGGCACGCCGTATAGCGGTACCTGTGCGACGTTGAGCGTGCGAAGGTCGCAGAAGCCGCGGTTAGAAAAACGACGTTACCGCAATCCCTACCCAACCAACTATTGCCTCAATCTGCCCTCGTAAGCGAATCAAATCGGGTATCTCATTGAGCGCTCGCTCAAGATCAACTGCATTTGGAGGCATTCCACCTCCGAATAGGGTTACAGTGCAGATGCTGCGGCCATGGAACCAGCCGAGATCGCCGCGGTGTGGGTCAACAACATCTCGCCATCCGAGATCGATCGAAACGCCATTAATGTCAAAGTCGCCCCGAATGTGTGTGGGTATGCGCTCACGGATTGCAGCTCGGAGGACCTCAAGCCACCCCGTTGAGTAAGCGAGATACAAGTGGTATCTGTAGTCCAGGCTCAGGATCGGCCACAGATCTTTCGGTGCGACTTGTCGCGCCACAATTGAGTACGTGGGGTCCTCAATGTTATGACCACTTAATAGCTGACGATGATCCTCCCAAGCTTGATCAACCTGATCAAATCTCATGATGGATCGGATGCTTTCAACCTGACACGTTGCGAGCAGCGCGACAACCTGGTCCTCGGACAGCTCGGTCGCATCGCGAGCGTACAGAATGATGTCAGTTGATACACTCATTCAATATCCGTGGCAGGAGGCCCATCGTATCCAAACTTTGACATGAGGCGGTTGATCGTTACATAGCTTAGCATGGCTTGTGAAGCAGGGGCCGAATCCAAGTAGGCCATGAAGTCCTGCAGGTGAGAGCTCATACGCATCGCCGCAGACAAGCGGCCGAAGTGGTTGCCAGCATAGTAGTGCGAAACAGCTGCACTAACCATGAGTTGTTGATACTGTTCCTGTTCTAGATCATATACAAGGAAGATAGCCCCAGAAACGGCGCCCATTACACCAATGCATTTCAACCCCGTATGGATGCCCTTCTTCAGGTGGGGCATAATTGCCCGAAATGAGCGGCTCCATCGCAACGAGGGAGCGAGCTTGCCCCATTTATTGCCGCACATTGCTTCGTAAAAGTCTGCTTGGGAGGCGGACATGCCAACGCCGGCGCTTGACTTAATGTCAAAGGCAAACTCAAGGAAGTCCGACCTAAAGATCGCCCCCACCGTCAGTGCGTGACCTTTCTTCATCTTCACAACATCGAGTTCCCGGACACCTGCCGGCAAGGGACCTCCAGGACCAAGGCGAACCACCTCTCTAGTTGTCTCGTTGATCCACACACTAGCGTGCCACTCCGGACCGCGATGCCGGACCCGGTCGTATGATCGATCGTGTACCACACGACCCCAAGCCCCGCGGTCTTCGTTGTTGAGTGGGGACCAGTTTTCTTGTAACAATTGTTTACAAACGTCCGAGACGATCTGCTCAAAGAGCTTCTGTGCGGGTGTTAGATTCTTGGTTATAATATACCGACGTTTTCCGTGTTTCGACGGCCCAGCTCGCAGGCCGGAGTCATCTTCGACGAAGTATGACCAGTCAAGGTTGTCGTGGGCACCGTTGATTGTGATATAGAGCGCTGTCGGATGCCCATGCGCGTCATCGGGCTGATCCGAGCCAATGGCGCAGAACACTTCAGACTCGTGTCTCTCACCAACATGGATAAACTGGAGGGGGACATTGGCGAGCGTCATAAACAGCTGTCCATCGCGCGGATCTGAAACCACCATTCGGTAGACAGACCAGGCACCGTAAGAGGTACCTGGAAGCGGTAATTCGAGCGCTGGATGTAGGTCAGTTGTGGTGAGACCAAATGTCTCATACCACTCATCGTCCCCATAGAACTGAACCTCGGTCGAGACTCTCACCCCCGTCCCCCTCACCAGATCCGTCCCCACAACCCCGCTGTCTTCATCCTCGCGCATCGTCGCCCCGATAGCGATGTCGCCCTCGCCAATGCTCTCGCGCACAGTCTCGATGTAGAGCGTGCCCTGGCCGCCGACAATGCCGAGCTCGCCGAGCGTGTACTCGCCGGGCGCGACGTAGTCGCCACCGTCGCTGGCGAGCGCGGCGCTGCGCGGCTGGTCGCCGTTCTTCTTCCAGATGCGGATGCTGCCGGGCGGCAGAACCCAGCCGGTGTCGTCGATGGCGATCGCGAGCGGGTCGGACGCGACGTAGGCGATGTGCAGCAACGCGTTCGCGCTCTCAAGGCCTTCGGTACGGACGACGAGCGGGACGAACTGTGTGGCGTCGTCCTCATCGTCCTGCTCGATCAGCGAGTTCCAATCGAACCCGTCGGCAAAGCCTTCGACACCGTCGCCATCCTCGTCGAAGTTGTTCGCGAGAAGGATGGCGCCGGGGGCCTCGACCTCCGCCGCGACATCGTCGGCGTTGATTTCACCGTTCTCGTCGATGTCGAGCTGAAGATCCAAGCGGTACGCCATGGTCTCCGCTGCGTCGTACGCCTTGCAGCCGTCGGGGGTGGTGTAGGACACCGAGACCATGAAGACGCCGGCGTCGTAGATCTCGACATCACATGCACCTCCGCTTGTCGCCACCACTGCGCCGCCGGACACGGTCCACGTGTATGCGCCGCCGCTCGGGGAGCCAGAGGCCGTCAGTCGAGCGGCTCTCGGACCGTCGTCGGTGAGCATGAACGGGGGCATCGGGCCATCGGCGGGAAGCAGAGCGACGGTTGTTTCACATTCGGTCGGTGGATCCTTGTCGCCGCCGTCACCGCCTCCGCCGCCGGAGCCGGGACCACCCCCGTCGGGCGGATTGCCGCCCCCACCGCCGCCTGGGCCCGAGCCAGGTTCATCCGGCGGTTCGGTGCTGCCCGGACCGCCGTTTCCACCTCCAAGGCCCGGACGGCACGCGTAGAAGCCGCTCTCGCCGGGAGCGTGGATCCAGCAATTGGCGCGCTCCTCCGCAGGCGGGATGAGCTCGTCGATCCATCCGACGGAATGGCGAATCCAGGCGCTCCCGCCCAGTTCGTCGAGCATCTCCATCACGATGGCGGCATCGGCGTGTCCAACCACACCGTCGCGATTCACATCGCCCGGGAAGCCGGGAACCCCGGCCTGCCCCGCACGTGCAACGAGAAGCGTGAAGTCATCGGCGTTGACCAGTTGATTGTCGTCGAGGTCCGCGGGGTGATCATGTCCGAGCGCGAGGACTTCATTGATGGACGGCACGCGAGCGGTGGCGAGAATGACGTTGTCATGCGTCTTGAGCTCGAGCCGGCCCGGTCCGTCGAAGATCCCTCGCTGGTCGGGAACAAAAAAGGCGATGTCCCTGTGCTGATCCCCGCTGAGATCGCGGACACGCACAACGGCACCCCGTTCGCCTTGGTGCAGAATCTCGGGGGCTGCCGCGGAGGGCGCCGACAGGATCAACGCGATCAGCACGAACCGGGCGCAGCGATTCCATGCGCTGCAAGTATGAGCGTTCATGACGGGCTCCTGAATCTTGGGTGCGCACGGCGCCGACGCGGCTCGTGCATCCCCAGGTTCGGCTGCTTCGTTCGGCGATTTGCGGTTGAACCCCTGAGCGCTCCGCAACTTCACTACGTCAATCGGATGTCGATGCGCGGCGCAGTCGCTACTGGCGGAAGCTGAACCCCCGTGCGCGGTTGTCCTAGAAGCGTGAAACTGCCCCTGCGCGCAGGGGTTGCCGCCCGCCGACCATCGCGCATCTCCAGCTCGATTCAGAGCTGGGCGGAAGCCAGCGGCTCGGACGTCGACGACCCCGCCGCCCTCAGACCTCCAAGTTGTACACGCTCAGCACCAGATTGAGATCGGCGAAATCGACCGAGCCGTCGCCGTTGGCGTCGGCGGGATGATCGGGGCCTTGCTGGCCCCACGCGCCGAGGATCATGTTGAGGTCCTGAAAGTTCACCACACCGTCGCCGTTGAGGTCCGGGCCGAGGATCACCGTCACACCGGGCGTGTACGAGCGCATGATGCGCCCGTCGTCTGCGTCGATGATCTGCACCGTGATCGTCCCCGCGAGTTCGTCGAGCACGATGCGCCCGCCCATGTGCGCGTACTCCGGCGGCGTCACGACCGGAGGAAAGTCCGCGCCGTCGGTCGAACAGAAGATCACCCCCGGGAGCGCGGCGTCCTCGGGCGTGTACTGGAAGAACACGTTGTTGCTCGCCGGGCCGGCGCACGCCTCGAACAGCAGCTTCTCCGGCGCCAGACGCGTGTGGATCAGCGAGCAGTGCCGGTCGCCGCTGAGGATGATCGCGCGCAGCGCGGCGGAGGCCTCGATCGCGTCCTCGATCATCGCGCGCTCGGCGTGGAACGAGGTGTGCTGCCCGCCGCCTTCCCAGTTGTCGCGGAAGTCCTGCACATCGCCCCAGACGCTCGGCGAGAAGATGACGAGGTTCTCCTTGTCCGTCGCCGCGAGGAGATTGAGCAGCCACGCGCGCTGCTCGAGGCCGAGCATGGTGCTCTGCGTGCGGCGGGCGTACGAGCGGGTGTCGAGGAAGACAAAGAGCGTGCGCGCGGTCTCCCAGGAGCGGTAGGACGCCGCGGCGGCGCCGGTGTTCAGCATGGCGCGGCGGAAGTAGAACTCCCACGCCGCGAGCCCCTCGTGCCAGAGATACGACTGCGTGACGCCGCCGTGCTCGGGGATGACCGCGTCCGAGGTCGCCCAGTCCGGCCCGGCGTTGTTGGACCAGACATCGTGGTCATCGAGCATGAGGAACATCGGGACGCGCCGTGCCGCGGCCGCGTAGGGGAGGTCGTGGAACGCGGCGCGCACACTGTTCATGATCTCGCGGCGCTCGGCGGGATAGGGCAGCGCGTGCTGCGAGTCGTTGTAGTGAAAGTCTCCCAGGTGCGCGATGAAGTCGACGCCGTGCACTTCCAGCGCGCTGTAGATGTCGTAGGGGTGCGACATCCCGTTCTGCTCGTGGCAGGAGAGCCAGCCGAAACGGATGACCGCGGGCTCGACGGGAAGCGTGCGAAAGGCGTGTTCGCCCGAGACGACGCTCGCGCCGCCGCCGGGCTCGCGCAGGACGACGCGATAGACGCACTCGGCGCCCGGGGTCAGCCCGGTCAGATGAAACGCGCCCGCGTGGCCTTCCTCGGCGAGCAGCGTCTGCGCTGGGGTCTGCCGACCATCGGCGTACTCGACCAGCGCTTCGATCGATTCCCAGCCGAACGCCGCGGGATGCTGGACGACGAGGACCTTGGCGTCCGTTGCGCTCACATCGCGCACTTGCGCAACGAATAGATCGGCGTCGTACTCCGCGGCGGACTCCGGCCGATGCGTCCAGCGGATCCATCTGCACTCGACGGCGGCGCCCGACGGGATCGTGCCGTTGCGGGCGCCGACCTCGAACGCGCCGACGCGGATGTCCACGCCGTGGTTCGGGTGATGCAGCTCGGCGGACTCCACGCCGTCGATGGCGATGCGCAGGTCGCCGGATTCTGTTTCGGTCGCGGCCTGGTAGGCGATCTCCAGCTCGTGCCAGGCATCGAACGTGATCGACGCGGGCGCGGTGGTGGACACGACGCCGTCGAGCTTCAGCCGCAGAGCGCCATCCGGAGCTACCGAGAGATCGACGAACGCACCGCCGTTGGCGCGGACGAGTCCGAGCACCGCGATGTGGTCACCAGGGTTCGAGCCGCCGTCGATGGGCGCCGCGATGCGAAGCGCGGCGCGCACGCGGAACGATGGCGTTCGGTTGGTGACGCCGCTGACGGGGGTGTTCTGACCGGTGGCGAGGCGCTCGATCGCATAACGGCGCACGGACGCGGCGCTCGCTTCGTGGGCGCGGAAGATCGCGACGGCGCCGTCCGGGCGCGATTCGATGATCGGCGCGTCCGCGGCGCCGGAGGACTCGAGCGTCCCGCCCCAGCGCCGAAGCTCCTCATCGGACTCGAAGCGGAGCTGACCCTCGAACGGCGCGCTGCCGGGGATGATCTCGGTGGAACGCGCGCCGGCGTCTGAAGCCGGGAGGAGCGTCACTTCCGTCGGATAGTCGTCCGGGTTCGCGCGGTAGGGGTCGGGGGCGCCGGATGCGGCGATGGCCAGCGCGGCAAGGCCAACTCCGGAGAGCTTCGCCACGAGGCGCCAGACTCCGGGCATGCGTTCACTCACCAAAGGCGCCCCTCTCCGCGTCGCGTCGCCCAAGCTCCGGCCGGGACGAGACTTCGAGCGATCCTACCTGTCCCTTCGGCGGATCCGAAGGGGTTTTCGAGGGATCGGGCGGGAGGAGTCCGGCACGGGGTGGGGGTATGCCGCCAGGCCCAAAAGCGCGGCGAGCCGGCGGGAACATCCCGATCCGGCCTCGCCCACGCGCACGCTGAGGAACAGTCGTGTCGCACGCGTCAAGGGCCTGGAAGTCGCCCGGTTGGCGGGGCAAGCGCTGTTTTGGGCGCCCCGCCCGGCGGGCCGAGACCGGCCTTGGCGTGCTTGAGTGGTTCAGGTCATCCGTGGCTCCAGAGTGCTTCGTTCGGTCGCTGCTTACTGAAGCGGCTTGCGGGGACGGGACTCACGCCCCATGGCGGCAAGAACCGCGAGGGCCGCGAGGGCGGCGCCGCCCGGCGCGGGCACGCTCACCTGGGCGATCGACACGTTGTCGATGCCCCAGGACTCGTCGCTGATGCCCTGGAGGCCGTGGCCAAAGAAGGTGATGACGGTGGAGACGTCCGCGGCGGTGAAGCCGAGGGTCATGCCGCGATAGATCGAGTCCGCCCAGCGCGACGTGAAGCCGAGGTTGACGCCGGGGCCGCCCTCGGTGGGCGTGCCGGTGAACGTCGCGGGGCCCGTGCCGTTGGTGAAGGTTTCGCGGAGCAGTGTGGTCTCGTCGGCCATGACGCCGAAGGTGTCGGTGCCCCAGCGCGAGCTGGTGCCGTCCCAGGAGTCGATGATGTAGAGATCGAACGTCAGCTCGTAGTCGGCGCCGGCGACGGTGTCGACCGTGAGGTTGACGCGCTGATTGCCGAAGCGTCCGAGAAACGTGGTGAAGGTGTTCGCGGTGGTGCGCGTCGTCGTGGACCACTCGGCGCCGACGCCGGTCTGGAAGTCGGCGGTGTAGCCGTGGGCGATCGCGCCGCTCGCGGCGACGGAGATGGCAAGTCCGAGTGACGCGGTCGGCATCCAGAAACGCATCGGGTTGCTCACGTTGGTCTTTCCCTTCCGTTGCGACGTGGCCGCGGGCTGGCGGCCGGTCTTGACAGAAAGGAGCGTCGAAAACGAAATCCGGCCGGGCAAGCGGCTTTTCAGCGTGCTGGACGGGCGCGTTCGGGTCCGATGTCGTTATCTGCGCGCCGCTCGCGACGACGCCGAACAACGATCTAGCGCGTCGGCTGCTGCTGCGTCAGGCAGTGGATCGTGCCGAGTCCCCAAACCAGGTCGCGCGCGTGCACGCCGACGACGGGATGGTCCGGGAACAGTTGCGCGATCGTGTTGAGCGCGATGCGATCGGCCGGATCGTTGAACGTCGGCACGAGCACGCCGGCGTTGCACACGTAGAAGTTCGCGTACGACGCGGGCAGGCGCTGGTCGTCGAAGAAGACCGGCGCGGGGTAAGGGATCGTGACGACGTGCAGCCCGGCCTCGCCGAGGATGCGCTCGTTCTCGAGGGACGAGGCATGGTTCTCGTCGTCGGGATCGTCCTCGTACGCGAGCACCACGACGGGCTTGCCGTTGATGGGCGGCGCGAAGCGGGCGATGTCGTCGATGTGCCCGTGGGTGTCGTCGCCGACGCAGCCGCGCGGGAGCCACACGGTGCGCTCGATGCCGAGGTACTCGGCGAAGGCCTTCTCGTAGTCGGCGCGCGAGAGCCCGGGGTTGCGCGCCTGGGTATTCTCGTCGAGGAGACATTCCTCGGTGACGAGCATGATTCCCGCGCCGTCGGTCTCGATGGCGCCGCCCTCGAGGATGAGCCGCCCGCGCCCGTCGGGACGCATGGCCTCGATGCGCGGGATGCCCGTGAGCGCTTCGACGCGTGTCGGCGTGGCGTCGTCGAGCTTCCAGTTGGGGTACTTGGCCCAGGCGTTGAAGCCCCAGTCGATCGCCTGGAGGCCCTGCCCGGTGCGCACGAAGGTCGGACCGATGTCGCGCAGCCAGCCGCGGTCGGTGGGCCAGAGGTGGAAGCGCACGCGCTGCATCGCGGCGCCGGATCGCGCGCAGCACTCGCGGGCGCGCTCGAGGATGCGCTCGTGATGACAGAGGACCTCGACGCGCTCGCCGCGAGCTTCGGACGCCCCGGCAATCAGCCGGACCATCTCGGCGAATGCCCAGTCGATCGGCCCGAACTTGTCGGGCCAGTCGTCCTCGTTGTGGGGCCAGGAGAGCCACGTCGCGTCGTGGCGCTCCCATTCGGCGGGCATGCGTCGGAGCGGCGCCGTCATGGCGTCAGCCGTTACCGATCCAGCGGCGGGTGAGGGGCTCGAACGCGTCCACGCGCCGGTCGCGGAAGAACGGCCAGTGGCGGCGCGTCTTGTCGATGAGCGAGCGGTCGCACTCGTGGATGATCACGGCCTCCTCGTGCGTCGGGCCCTCGGCGACGATGCGCCCGAACGGATCGGCGACGAACGAGGAGCCGAAGAAGTCGATGCCGCTGGTGCCGGGCTCGTCCTCGTGGCCGGTGCGGTTGACCGCGGCGACGAACAACTCATTGGACACCGCGTGCGCGCGCTGCACGGTCCGCCAGCCGTCGCGATGCTCCTCGCCGAACTGGGACTTCTCTTCCGGGCGCCAGCCGATGGCGGTGGGATAGAAGATGACCTCGGCGCCGAGAAGCGCCGTGATGCGCGCATTCTCCGGATACCACTGGTCCCAGCAGATCAGGACGCCGACCTTGGCGAAGCGCGTGTTCCACACGCGGTAGCCGCTCGCCGCGTTGCACTTCTTGGCCGTGCCGGGCGCGGGGACCTCCGCGTCGCCGGGGGTGAAGTAGAACTTCTCGTAGTAAAGGGGATCGTCCGGGATCTGCATCTTGCGATAGACGCCGAGGAGATCGCCGTCGGCGTCGATGATCGCGGCGGAGT
The DNA here is from genome assembly GCA_041940385.1 of Phycisphaerales bacterium. Taxonomy (GTDB): domain Bacteria; phylum Planctomycetota; class Phycisphaerae; order Phycisphaerales; family UBA1924; genus JACVCK01. Next base: position 41,674 of record JBGTSD010000002.1, read on the forward strand.
TGTGATAGAGGCCCGGGGCGCGCTTCTCGAAGATCGGCGCGATCACCACGACGCCGAGCTTCTTGGCCTCCTCCTGGCAGGCGAGCACGGTCGGCCCGGTGTCGGGGCCGAGGATCGGCTCCGCGATGTCGAAGAGGTCGAAGTCCTCGCGCTTGCAGAAGTAGGTCGCGTTGAACATCTCCTGCAGGCAGACGATCTGGGCGCCGCGGGACGCGGCCTCGCGCACGCCATCGAGCGCGCGGTCGAGGTTGCGCTGGCGGTCCTCGGTGCAGGCGCGCTGGACGAGCCCGACGGTGAAGGTGTTTTCTCGCGTGGTCATGGGCCGGGATGGTAGCCCGGCGGTGCGTGGGGGGCCGGGTATGCTGTGGGCATGGCGGCGGAAGCGGACAGCACGGGCGGCGAGAGCGGCAAGAAGCCCTACGACGTCGAGCCGACGCCCGCGCCGCCGCGCGAGGCGACGCCGCCCACAAAGGACAAGCCGGCGAAGGTCGTCGTCGTGCGCGAGCCCGAGGCGCTGTCACGCCTGGGTTGGCTGTCGTGGCAGGTGCTGACGACCGTCGGCGTGACGACGCTGGTGACGGCGATGATTCTCGCGGCCGTGCAGGCGTCGAGGATGCCCAAGCCGGAAGAGTCCGGGTGGGCGCCGCGCTCGCTCGTGGCCGCCGGGCGCGTGCTGCTGCTGGGACCGGTGTTCGCGGCGCTGGGCGTGGGCGCGGTGGGGATCGCGTCTCTCGCGCTCAAGCGGCCCTTCGGCGAACTGCGTCTCGCGGGCTCGCGGATGCTCGCGGGCGTCGGCGTATTCTGGCTGATCGTCGCGCTCGGGCCGCTCTTCAGCGATGCCCGCGCGGTGGAGCAGGTGGTGAGCTGGTTCATCGGCGCCGCGGCGTATTTCCTCATCATCTGGGCGTCGTTCCGCTTCTCGCGCAACACGGCGATGCTGATCGCGGCGATCCACCTCGCGCTCTGGGGCGTGGTGCAGCTCCTGATCTGGGCGATCCCGCGCTTGGCGAGCGGCGCGGAGAGCGCGAGCGCCACCGGCGCGGCGCCGGGGGCATGACCATGTCCGCCGTCGCCACCCCCACACCGACCGGCGCGCCGCTGCGCGAGATGGCCATCCCCGGCACCCACGCGCGCGTCGTTCAATTGCTGAGCAATGTGCGCGCACCGGGCAAGGACGTGCGCCTCCTCGACATCGGCGCCGGACAGGGCGCGCTGTCGGCGAAGCTCCTCGAGGCCGGCTACGACGTGCACGCGTGCGATCTCTATCCGGAGATGTTCCGCGCTCCCGGAATCCAATGCCTCGGCGTCGACGCGAACGGCAAACTGCCGTACGAGGACCAGTCATTCGATCTCGCGATCGCGGTGGAGGTCGTCGAGCACCTGGAATCGCACCGCACGTTCTTCGCCGAGGCGCGCCGGATCCTCAGGCCTGGCGGCGCGATGGTCTATACGACGCCAAACATCTCGTCGTTCAAGTCGCGGGTGTCGTTCCTCTTCACGGGCTACTTTTATTCCTTCCCGCCGCTCGATCCCGACGTGCACGACCCCGTGCGCCAGCACCTCGCGTCGTTCACCGTCGATCGCCACCGCTTCATGCTGGGCCAGAGCGGCCTGCGCCTCGAGCGGCTGATGACCGACAAGCGCCAGGGCTCGTCCCTCGCGTGGGGCTGGCTGGCGCCGCTGGTGCGTCTGCTCGCGCGGCGCAAGTGGGGCGCGGGCGAGGGCGTGCGCCTCCAGAACTCGGCCGAAGCGCTCTTTGGGCGCAAGCTCGTGGTCGTCGCGCGCCGCGATGGAGATGCGTCGTGAGCGCGGTCTGGATCAACGGCGACTTCGTCGATCGGAGTGACGCGCGGGTCTCGGCCTTCGACGCGGGCATGCAGCACGCCGTCGGACTGTTCGAGACGATGCTCGCGGTGCGCGGGCGCGTCTACCGCGCGTTCGATCACCTCGACCGGCTCCATCGCTCCGCCCATCAGCTCGGTCTTACCGAGTCGCTCCGCCTCAACCCCCTCGGCGATGCGCTCCAGCGCGTCGTGGAGCGCTCCGGCCTCGAGCGCTCCCGCGTGCGGCTCACGCTGACCGGCGGCGATCTCAACCTCCTCGCCTCCGGGGCCGGGGACGGGGGGTCGCCGCACGATCCGACGATCATCATCGCCGCCCAGCCGGCGACGGCGTATCCCGCGGAGATGTTCGAGCGCGGCGTGATGGCGGTGATCGGCGCGTTTAAGCTCAACCCGCTCGACCCGACGCAGGGGCACAAGACCCTCTCCTACTGGACGCGACTCCGCGAACTCCAGCACGCCGCCCGCGCCGGCGCGGGCGAGGCAATCCTCCTCCAGGTGACCAACCACCTCGGCGGCGGCGCGGTGAGCAACCTCTTCGTCGTGAAGGACGGCGCGCTGCTGACGCCGATCGCGCGGGGCGAAGAGGATCCCTCCCCCCAGTCGCTGCCGAGCCCGGTGCTGCCGGGCATCACGCGTGCGGCCATCCTGGAGTTCGCCGGACACCTGGGCGTGGAGTGCCACGCGCGGATGCTCACGGTGGACGATCTCCTCGGCGCCGACGAGGTGTTCCTCACCAACTCCTCGTGGGGCGTGCTGCCCGTGGTGCGGGTCGAAGCGGCGACAATCGGCCCGGGAACGCCCGGAACGATCACCCGCAGTCTCCGCGCGAAATGGCTGAGGGCGGTGGAGGAACAAGGAGAGGACGAGCCGCTGTAGCCGCGGCCGCAGCCCACTCTGCGCGGTACTCTGGAGAGCCATGAGCGACAATCCCTACGCCTCGTATCCCAACGAGCGGAAGTACGACGAGTTCGACTCCGAGCCCCAGCGCATGAGTTGGCTCGCCGTGCTCTCGATGATCTTCGCGGTCATCTGCTGCATCCCGGGCTTCGGCCTGATCGCGGCGATTTTGGGCATCGGCGCGCTCGTCGCGATCCGCGGCTCGGGCGGCCGGCTCGGCGGGCGCGCGCTCGCCATCGTCGGCGCGCTCCTGGGCTTCCTCGCGACCATCGCCTGGCTCGTCCTCCTGATCGGCGTCGCCAGCGGCTGGCGCATCTACACCGAGCAGATCATCGGCGGCACGGGCGAGATCCTCGAAGCCATGCAGGACGACGACGTCGGCGAGTTCCGCGAGCATCTCTTCGAGAGCGCCTCCGCCGAACTGTCCGACGAGGACATCCGCGCCTTCTTCGCCGCCGTCGAGCACGAATACGGCGACTACATCCAGGCGCCGCAGACCCTCGGCGAGATGCTCGAAGCGTTCGGCGAGGCCTACGGCGGCGCCGGCGTGCGCGGCGGGAACGCCGGCGGCGGTCAGCAGGAGCCGCCGATCCCCGTGCCCGTCGAGTTCACGCTCGGCAAGACCGTCATCCACGTGCTCATCAGCCCGCCGGACTCCTTCAGCACCTCCAAGCTGCGCATCGTGGACATGTTCGTCATCATGAAGAACCGCAAGGCGCTCACGCTCCGCAAGGACGGGCCCGCCGCGGACGGCGCGGTGTCGCAGAGCTTCGACCCCGTGCACTGGAGCGAACTGTCCGCGGAGAAGCTGTCGCCGCCCTCGCCGAGCGCGCCCGAAGCGCCGGCGCCGGAGGAAACGCCGGACGCGGCGCCGGCCGAGGAGCCCGCGCCCGCGCCGGAGTCCTGATCAGGTCCGGACGCTGACGATCGCCGCGAGCGCCACCGGCGCCAGGATCATCACCGGGACGAACACGCCGATCGGCGCGGGCAGCCCCGGGAACGCCGCGACCGGCCCGAGCACGCTGGCGACCAGGGCCGCGCCCGCGATCGGCGCCGCCTTGACGGTCTGCGTGACCATGTTCTTCGGCTCGCGCACGAGATAGAACGGTAGGGCGATGATCAGCGCGAGCATCATGCCAGCGAGCGTGGCGACACGTCCGAAGCGGATGCGGTCGAATCGGTCGCGCGTGACGTCGTCCACCGGCGCGTGGCGCAGCATCGCGCCGATCTGTCGCCAGGAAAGGTTCTGGCCGTAGCCCTCGAAGCGGCGGACGACGAGCGCCGTCGGGTCGAGGTCGGTGACGAAGGCGCCGCGCTGCAGGTCCGCGCTGGGCCGGCCGGACTCGACCTTCATGCCCTGCAGCACCCAGGCGCGTCCGTCCCACGTGGCGCCCGAAGCGGAGACCCGCGCGGTCGCGCGCCCCTCGCCGTCGCGCTCCCAGATGCGCAGGCGCTCGAGCCGTCCCTCGGGCACGTTGTATTCAACCGCGTACAGCAGCCGCCCCTGGCCGTCCTTGAGCAGCGGAACGTCGAAGGGCTTGAGATCGCGCCGGAGCGCATCGTTGATGTCGCGCGTCAAGAGCGGCGCCATCGCGGGGACGACGAACTCCTGGTTGACCGCCTGCAGGCCGCAGACACCGAGCCCGACGATCAGGAACGGGCGCGCCAGCCGGTGCAGACTCAGCCCGCCCGCGAGCGCGGCGACCAACTCCCTCCGGCGCACGAGCTGCGAGCACGTGAAGCCCATCGCCGCGACCAGCACCATGCCCGAGAGGTAGTTCCCGAGCTGCAGCAGGCGCGGGCCCCAGAGGTCCACGATCCACACGATCGTCGCGAGCCCCTGACGCAGCGACGAGGAATCTCCCGCGATCTCGCTGCCCTTCTCGAAGAAGCGCGCGAGATTCAGGATGACGTCGATGGTCACGATCAGCGTGCCGAAGAGCGCGAACAGCACCACGACGTTCACGACGTACTGCCGGGCGATGTAGCGGTCGAGTCGGTTCATGACGCGTCAGTGCCGGCGCAGCCGGAGGAACTCCACGAGGATGAAGAGCGCGAGCCCGCCCACGCCGGACCACATCAGGATCAGCCCGTGCGCGCCGGAGCGGTGCGCCATGCTCTCGCCGGCCTCGATCGTGATCAGCGCGAGGACGGAGGGGAAGAACGACCAGGTGTACACGAGCAGCGGCCTGCTCTCGGCGAGTCGCAGGCCCGCGACGGCGCCGGCGAGGAGCATGACCAGGCACGCCGTGGACGCCGCGATGCGCTCCTGTCGCTTGCTGACGATCTCGCGCTCCAGCTCCGCAATGCGATCGCGCAGCAGGCGCACGCGATCGGCGATCGTCATGTCGCCGGTGGCCGCGGCCTCGTCCTCGGCGACATCCATCAGGTCCGCCACGGACATCTGCAGCAGCGGCGTGGATTCCTCGCCGGTGAGATAGAGCGGACCGATGACCTGCCGACCACGCTTCGTCGGGTCGCCCTCGGCGCTGGGGTCGCGCGTCTCGACGTCCTCGAGCTCGAGCAGCAGGCGCTGACGCGGCTCCGCGGCGGTCATCGGCGTCTCATCGAGCGCCAGCCACGCGCCGCCGGCGCTCTGCATGCGCACGCGATCGGCGCGCAGCCGCCACGTCAGGTCCACGGCGTTCCGGCTCTCGCCGGGGACCAGGCGCCAGCGCCCGTCCTCCTGCCGGCGCACGGCGGAGGCGCGGATCTGCACCTGCTGACCGTCGGCGTCCACCAGCTTCAGCGCGCCCGTGCCGCGCAGCGAGGAGAGGAGCTCATGCTCGATGCGCCCGCGCTCCATCGCGCTCACCAGCTCGCGCCGGCGATAGTCGATCGAGCCGACGCGCTCCGGGTTGCGCCGAAGCTCCTCCATGCTCGCCCACGTGTGGAACTTCGGATCGTCGCTGAAGCCGCCGGGCAGCGCGAAGCGGAAACCGACGGTCCCGCTCTCCGCGGCGCCCTCACCGGCGCGAACGACCACCGCGTCGCGCAGCGAGATGCGCACGCTCGTCTCGCTCATCGACGCGCCGACATAGAGCCACACACCCGCGCGGCGCGCCGTCGCCTCCCACTCCGGCGCCCCGTCCTCGAGCGGCTTGAACGCCACGACGCCCTGCATGACGAGCACGTCCGAGGCGCCGCTGGATTCATCGCGCCCGAGCTGGTCGATCTGGTCCGCGTGGAGGAGCACGCCGTCGGGCAGCCGGACCGACGCGCCGCTCTCGATGGCGTTGGTCAGGAACCGTCCGACGTCCTCGACCAGCAGCATCTCCATCGTGCGCAGGAAGCGCGGGATCGCGGAGTTGCTGAGAACGAAGAGGAACGCCGAGAGCACGACGCCGGTGAGCGCGGCGGGGATCAGGATGGCGCGATGGCTGACGCCGCCGGCCATCGCGGCCGTGGCCTCGTTATCGGAGGCGAAGCGATGGTGCGCGAGCGTCGCCCCGAAGCCGGAGGCGAAGGGCAGCGCGAACTGCAGCATGGGCAGGATCGCCAGGCCCATGAACTTCAGCGCCTGCGCGGGGTTGAGCTTGCCGTCGGCGAGGGGCTTGATCGCGGCGGCGAAGGCGATGACGCCCACCAGCACGGCCGCGGTCAGCGCGATCAGCCGCCAGAGGTCTCCCCCGAGGTACCGCCAGAGCGTGATGGGCCAGCGCGCCCGCATAAGAAGGCATCGTTGTGATCGGACGTCGATCCGGCAAGTCCGGGAACGCCGAAGGCGTCGGAACGCGGCGGAAAGGCGCGTGGCGCAGGTCTGTAGCGGTGGGTCGGGTTGCGCCGGGCGAGGGCGAGCGCGAATCGTGCGCCGGCCGCTGCCGGGGCTTGCCGCGCGCCGACCCCTTTAGGAGTGTCCATATCCGAAGCCCCACAGGAGCGGGCCCCATGCGAACGAGAGACCCAGTCCATTCATCGCGGCGAACAAGGGGATTCACCCTGCTCGAAGCCCTCTTCGGCAGCGTGATCCTCGCGATCAGCGTCCTGGCGCTGGGCCTGGCGATCAGCGCCGGCCAGAAGGCGTCGCAGGAGGGTCAGAAGACCGTCCTGGGCGCCATGGTCGTGGACGACCTGCTCGCCGAGCTCAACACCGTCGGCTACACCGCGCTCTCCGGCTACAACAACTTCCAGCAGAACGTCGGCGCCCTGGCGACCCTCGACGGCGCCGAGTACCCCGACGCCTTCTGGGCCCTCGGCCGGCGCGCTTCGGTCACCGAGCAGGAAATCGACGTGCCCGATCTGGGCGTGAAGGTCCGCGGCATGCGGATCGTGGTCACCGCCTTCGACGGCGTGCGCGATGTCGCCGCCGCCGAGACCTTCGTCCCGGAGCCTGCGTCGTGAGCCGCCCCACCACCTTCATCGTGCGCACGGCGCGGGGCCTGTCGCTCATCGAACTGATGATCGCCCTCATCATCACCGCGATGATGGGGCTCGCCATCGGCTCCATGATGTCCATGGTCGGCGCGGTGTCGGACTCCGATCGCATCATGCGCTCCGCCCTGCTCCGCGCCCACGCCGCTCAGGTCCGCCTGCGCGCCTACATGGACAACGCGCTCTGCGTGCTCCAGCACGACGCCGACGCCAACGTCGCCGCCATCTGGCTCTACGACCAGCTCTCGCCGGACTCCGTCAACCTGCGCGAGATCCGACTCATCACCGTGTCCGGCGGCGCCGTCACCACCGAGTGGGTGTCGTTCCCGGACAACTGGACGGACACCATGAAGGACGCGGCGGACGTCGTCCTGGCGCCCAGCGCGGACTTCATCGCCGCGATCGCCGCCCAGCGCGCGCTGGGCTACACCAAGACCACCACGCTGCTCAGCGACGTGGACGCCGGCGCCTGGGCGTTCAGCGAGAAGACGACGCAGCAATCCAAACGCGCCCGCCTCGAGCTCACCATCGACGCCGAGGGCGAGGCCGTCGACAGTCTCTACGCCTTCGGTCTGAAGGATCACACGCTGCCGGAATGATCCGGGGGAAAAAGGAGCGGCAACGACATGAACAACACCTCCAACAACACGATCGGCCCTCGTCGCCGGCGCGCCCTGCAAAGGCGCGGCGTGGCGATGCTGCTCGCGATGTGCGCCGTGGCGACGGCCTCCATCGTCACCGCCACCTACATCGCCAGCCGCGAGAGCACGCCCGACATCGGGACCAACGTGCTCGAGTCCATGTCCGCCAAGTGGGCGGGCGAGTCGGCGGGCGACCTGGCGGTCGCCGCGCTCGAGACCGGCCTTGACCCCGCGGACCTCGCCGACCCCGACAAGTTCATGGACGGCATGACCCTCGCCGGCGCCACCGTCGACGTCGCCGTGACCGACGCGAACGGCAACGAGCCCGCGCCCGACGCGGCGGAAGTCGTCGTCACCGTCAGCGCCACCAAGGGCGGCGTGACCACCACGTCCCAGCGCGTCGTCAAGCGCACGCCCCCGGGCATGCCCATCGGCGACGCGATCGATCCCGAGCTCGGCGAGTTCTCGGTGTTCGCCACCGACCAGCTCCAATTGGAATCCGGCTCGGCCATCGGCCCCTGGGCCATCAGCCCCGGCTTCAAGGTCGGTGAGACGCTGAAGGTCGGCCTGGGATTCACCGACTCCACCAAGTACAGCATCGGCAGCAGCGCGCTCACGCCGATCACCAAGCTCTTCGTCCGCGCCACCGCGAGCGCGGCCCTCAAGAGCCAGGTCGGCAGCGCCCGCTTCTCGGGCGGCGCCGTGCTCCCGGTCGATGTCCCCGCGATCCGCGCCAACCTCCCGGCCAATGCGCCCGCGTTCCGAGTGGTCTTGGATACCACGTACGAGGGCGGCTCGCGAACGTTGAGCGCCGGCTACTACCGCGACCTTCTGTTGGAAGAGAGCGCGACCGTGACGCTCACGGGCGTCTACTCCTTCCTCGACCTGAAGATCACGGAGAGCAGCATCCTGCGCATCAGCGGCGACGTCGTGGTGATCTGCCGCGACGATCTCGAGATCACGGGCTATGGCACCGTCAGCTTCGCCGACGCCAACTCCAAGGTCACCTTCCTCGTCGCCGACGACGTGATCGTGAACAACGCGTGCCTTGGCCTTTCCTCGACCATCGCGCGGAACAGCAGCCGCTCCGCGTCGAGCGTCACGGCCTACACGGACCCGCGCCGACTGCGCGTCTTCTCGCTCACCCCCGCCGCGGGCGGCAGCGCGGACCAGTCGTTCACGCTCCAGAGCAGGGCCCTGGCGGTCGGCCTCATCTTCATGCCCCGCGCCGCCGTGGAAGTGCAGGCCGACTGCGTGCTCCATGGCAACGCCGTCGCCGGTCGCTTCACGATGAAGGACCGGTCGCTCTTCCTCTATGACTACGCGCTCAACAAGGGCTTCGGCTTCACCAATCTGACGGGCCCGCTCTACAAGGGCGACGGCTCGCCGGTGGACGGTCTGGTCGAGGCGCTTGCCTCCGTCACCGAGGCCGCGAGCGACCTGCTCGGCCTGACGGCGTTCCTCAAGACGGTGACGACCAAGCCCGAGCCGCCGGAGGACGAGCCCACGCCGCGCACGCAGAACGCGGCCAAGGACTACAAGTGGCCGAGTCTCGCCCGGGCGATCGAGTCGACCGCCGAGGGCAGCGGATCGTCGAAGGGCCTGCTCATCGACAACGTGCTCGCCGAGGTTCCGGCCGAGGACAAATAAGCGATGAGCGCCACCAACGGCAGGCGGGAGAGGGCGGCGGCCGGGCGCGCTTCCTTTGGGAAGCGGCCCGGCGCGCCCATGCGCTCGCGCCCCGGGTTCACGCTGGTGGACCTGGTCATCGCGGTGTTCGTGCTGCTCATCCTCGCCGCGGTCGCGCTGCCCTCGATGCGCCCCGACGATCGCGGGCGGCTCATCGGCGGCGCGACGCGCGTGGTCTCCGACCTCGAGTACGCCCGCGCCGCGTCCATCGGCAAGCCGGACGACCCGGTCACGCTCGTCCTCCACGACGACGGCTCGGGCTACTGGCTCGCGCTCGCCGCGACGCCCACCACGCCGCTCGCGAAGGACGGTCTCGGCACGCCCTACGAGGTGCTCTTCGGGCTGGACGACGCGGAGGTGCTGCGCGACGTCGCCGTTTCGCTCGTCGGTGAGGAAACCGGCGGCGCAGTGGTGTACGACGCCTTCGGCCGGCTGAACCCGGCGGTCGCGGCGGAGCTGATCCTCACCAACGAGGCCGGGACGATCTCCGTCCTCGTCGATCCCTGGACGGGCGACGCCGAGATGTCGGCGATCACACCCCCCGAGGAGGAGTAGCGGCCCGCGCCCCTGCTCCACGCGCCCGGGTACCGTGTGCCCGTGGCGCAACGTCGGCACCACTACGAGAACGCCTTCGAGCACTACCTGCGCGCCCGGCGCATTCCTTATGTATCGGTGGACGAGGCGCGCAAGGCCCTCCTCCCCGAGGGCGCCGCCCTCGGCGATGAGACCGGACGCGCCATCAAGTCCTTCGACTTCGTCGTCTACGGCGACGACGTCAACCTGCTGATCGACATCAAGGGCCGCAAGGTCGCGCGCCGGGCAGCCAGCGCGCCGACCCGCTCGCGCCTCGACTCCTGGGCCACGCGCGACGACGTGGACAGTCTCCTCCTCTGGCGCCGGCTCTTCGGCGCGGGCTTCGACGCCGCGTTCGTCTTCCTCTACTGGTGCGACGACCAGCCCCCCGACGGGCTCTTCCAGGAGGTCTTCGAGCATCGCGGCCGCTGGTACGCCGTTCGGGCGGCCCTCATCGATCCGTATGTCGAATCCATGAAGACCCGCTCCGCCCGCTGGAGGACCGTCCACGTGCCCGCGGCGGTGTTCGAACGCATCAGCAGCCCGTTCTGCGCGGCGCCGGGGATCCCGCGTCGCCCTCGTGCGTCCCACCCCGCCGGCGACGCCCCTCAAGGGGCTTTACACCCCCGCACAGGGCCCATATCGTCCCGCTGACCATGGTCATGAACATCGCCAACGCCGTCCTCGCCCAGACCAGCGCGCCCGTGCCGACGACGGCCGAGTCGCCGAACCTGATCATCTACTACGCCGTCATCGCCGTGCTGCTGATCGTGACCTTCGTGGTCAGCGTGATGCCGAGCAAGCGGACACACCTCGACTGATCGACGGCGCCTTCCCGGGAGACCCCAGATGGTCCAGATGAGCCGCAGCCGTTTCCGGAACCTCGTCGCGCTCAACGCCGTTCTGCTCGGCGCGCTGACGCTCGTGACCCTGGCGCCGCGCGCCGAGGGACAGGGCGCCCGGGCGCGGGGCTCGTACACGATGGTGCCCGGCAAGGTGCAGGGCAGCACGGAAGAGGCGATCTTCATCTTCGATAACGCCAACGCCGAGTTCATCGCGGTGCTGTACGACCGCAGCCGCCGCTCGATGACGCCGATCGGCTATCGCAACGTCACCGCCGACGCCGGCCGCCCGCCGGCGCGCGTCCGCTAGGTCTTCCGGAGGACCACCGATGCACACCCGCACCGACGACACCCGCATCGACGCCGGCGCCGCGACCCTCTGGGCCAGCGCGATGCTGATTCTCGCGCTCGTGATCATCCAGGCCGGGCGCCTCGGCGCCGGCGCGCAGGCGATGGCCGAAGTCTCCGAGGTCGGGGACACGATCATCGCCACGGCGCAGGTCGATGTCGGCGAGGACGTCTTCGCCGTGCTCGACTCCCGCGCCGAAAAGCTGCTTCTCTACTCCGTGGTCAACCGCAACTCGATCGAGCTCCGCGAGACCGTCGACCTGCCCCAGCTCTTCGCCGAGGCGCGCGACGGCGGTGGACGCCGGTAAGATGATCCCCGCCGCGGCTCGCCCGCGGCCTGTCTGCGTCTGAAACCGCCCGTTCGCCGGACGACGTGCGGCCCCAAGAAACCAGAGCCCGGCGACAGTCCGACCCCCGCCCGCTCGGCGCCACCCGCCCACCATGCGGCGCGCCGATCGCGCACCGACGCAGACCGAGACCCATCATGTCGATCGTCCCCCTCCCGCAGTTCGAGGCCGACCTCGAGCAGGCGGAGCGCGAGGCCTACGAACGCCTCAAGCCCCCCTCCACCATCGTCGTGCGCTTCGGCGTCATGGGCCTCATCGGTGAGTTCCCCTACGACGGCAAGGCCAAGCCCGGCTGCGGCAGCAAGATCGTCGTGCGCACGGCGCGCGGCGTCGAGCTCGGCGAGATGCTCACCAGCACCTGCCCCAACTCCGGGTGCTCCAAGAGCGTCTCCCGACAGGAGATGCTCCAGTACATCGAGAACTCCGGCGGCAAGGACTACCCCTTCTTCACCGAAGGCCGCGTCCTGCGCATCGCCACCGTCGAGGACATGAACGCCCAGGCGCGCCTCGACGCCACCAAGACCCCGCTCGTCAAGCAGGCCCGCGCCCACGTCGCCGCGCTCGGGCTCGACATGAAGATTGTCGAGGCCGAGCCCATCCTCGGCGGCGAACGCCTCACGTTCTATTTCACGTCGGAAAACCGCGTGGACTTCCGGGAGCTCGTGCGCCTCCTCGCCGCCGACCACCACACGCGCATCGAACTCCGCCAGATCGGCGCCCGCGACGAGGCGCGGCTCACCGCCGACTACGAACGCTGCGGCCAGCACTGCTGCTGCCGACAGTTCCTCAAGGTCCTCAAGCCCGTCTCCATGCGCAGCGCCAAGACCCAGAAGGCCACGCTCGATCCCCTCAAGATCAGCGGTCGCTGCGGCCGGCTCATGTGCTGCCTCCGCTACGAGGACGAGACCTACGAGACCCTGCGCAAGCGACTCCCCAAGCGCAACGTCCGCGTCGGCACGCCCGAGGGCGACGGCTTCGTCGTGGACACACAGATCCTCACCCAGCTCGTCCTCGTCGCGCTCGAGAACGAACAGCGCAACATCGCCGTCCCCGTCGAGGACCTCACCGAGCCCGGCGTGCGCAAGCAGGTCGAGGACCCGCTGCGCGGCGCCCAGCCGGCCGCGGTCTCGAAGCGCACCGATGATCGACGCCAACGCACCGATCGTCCGACCCGCCACGAACAACAGGACCGCTACCGCAAGCAGTCTCAGGAGCGCGAAGGCGCCCCCGGAACCCCCGGAACCCCCGGAAGCCCCGCCACCCCCGGCGAAGGCGCTCCGAGCGCCGAGGGCTCGGGCGAATCGCGTTCCGGCAAGCGCCGTCGGCGTCGGCGCAAGCCCGGTGATCGTCCGCCGCAGGGTCAGCAGGATGGCGCGCGCCCGAACGATCAACAGCCGCGCGCCGATCGCAGTGATTCGGGCGGCGACTCCGACAGTGGTCCCGCGGAAGGCGAGGGCGGCCAGGAGCAGCGCAAGCGCCGGCGTCGTCGGCGCCGTCGCGGACGTGGCCGCGGCGGAGACTCCGGCCCCGGCGGTGACTCCGGGGGTTCCGGAGACTCCGGGGGCGGGGGCGGGGGTTCGTCCGGCGAGTGATGTTTCACGGGCGGATCGCCGCGCATCCGCCGATATGGTTCCCGCCCCATGGCAGACCCCAGCGACACGCCGATCGACGCGTCTTCCCGCGACGGCGCTCCTGCGCCGGCGAACGACACGATCAAGGCGACGCTGATGTCGCTGGTCATCGCCTTCGTGCTGACGCTCGTCGTGCGCGCGTTCGTCGTCGAGGCGTTCGTCATCCCGACCGGATCGATGGCCCCGACCCTCAACGGCCGGCACATGCGCTTCCGCAGCCCGCAGACCGGCGCCGACTGGGCGGTCAACCCGTGGCGCGGCCACCGAACCGACGGCGAGTCCTTCGTCGATGCGCTCGACCCCTCGTCGCGACTCACGCTCCAGATGCGCACGAACGACGTCGTCCCCGGCGATCGCATCCTCGTGCTGAAGTTCCTCGGCGCGATCTTCCGGCCGTCGCGATGGGACGTCGTGGTGTTCAAGAACCCCGAGCGCCCGGGCGAGAACTACATCAAGCGGCTCGTCGGCCTGCCGAACGAGCAGGTGTGGATCGCCGACGGCGACGTCTTCGTGCGCGAGCCGCGCTCGAGAGACGAGGCGCGGGCGACGTGGCGCATCGCGCGCAAACCCCAGCGCGTGCAGCGCGACCTCTGGTGGACGCTCTTTTCGTCGGAGTTCACGCCCATCGACGCCGAGCACGCCGGCGTGCCCTGGCGCGGCCCGTGGCTGCCCGACGCCGGCGGCGACTGGTCGATGCACGGCGCGGCGATGCGCATCGGCTCGGCGTCGCCGGGACTCCTGACCTGGGACAACGCGCGCTGGCCGATCGATGACTGGATCCCCTACAACGATGCGCCGGACGTGCGCACGAGGGCGCCGCGCTTCCCCGTGTCGGACTTGCGCGTGCGTGCGGCCGTCCGCCCCGACGCCCCGGGCCTCGAAGTCGCCGCGTCCATCCTCGCGCGCGGGCACGAGTTCCGCGCCGAGGTCACGGAGCAGTCGGTGCGCATCCGCGTGCGCCCGGTCGCGGGGATTGCGCGCGAGACGGAATGGACCACGCTCGCGGAGGCCGCGCCGCCGTCGCGCACGCTCGAGCCGGATCGCGCGACGAGCATCGAGTTCCGCCACGTGGACCAGAGCGCCTCGGTCTGGATCAACGGGCGGCAGATCGCGCGCGGCGAGTACCACTGGGGCCCGTGGGAGCGCCTCGCCCACGCCACGGGCTCGACGGTGGAGGCGCTCGAAGAGCGCCTCGGCGATGCGCGCGACGCGTTCCTGCTGGACGGCGGCGAGTACGTCAAGCCGGTCGTCGTGTGGCGCTTCGCCGGCGCCGCGGCGACGCTGACGCGCGTCGGCCTCGATCGCGACCTGCACTACGAACCGTCCGAGTACCTCGGCAGCGCGCTCCCCATGGGCCCGGCGCTCGCGACGCACCCGGGCAACCTGCCGCTGCTGAATGGTCGCCAGTACTTCGTGCTGGGCGACAACAGCGCCTCGTCGAAGGACGGCCGCCTGTGGGACATGGTGGACCCCTGGGTCGCGGACGAGATCGACGGGACGATGGGCGTGCTGCCGGAGCGGCTGTTGCTCGGCAAAGCGTTCTTCGTCTACTTCCCGGCGCCGCACGAGGTGCGGATCGGCAGCACGCTGCACCGCGTGGTGCCGGACTTCGGGCGGATGCGGCTCATTCGCTGAGCAAAGAGCTCGCGCTCGGGGTTCGGATGGATCAGAGGCCGTAGATCGGCTTCAGTTTGCCTTCGAGGTGCCTCAGCAGCGCCTCGTGCCCGAGGCCCTGCCCGGTGATGTTCCTGCACAACTCCTCGGCGCGGTAACGCTGGCCGTGGCGGTGGATGTTCTCGCGCAGCCAGTCGAGCAGCGGGCGGAACTCGCCGTCCGCGAATGCGCCGTCGAGGTTCGGCATGTCCTTGTGGATCTTCTCCCAGAACTGCGCCGCGTAGCAGTTGCCGAGCGAGTACGTCGAGAAGTACCCGATCGCGCCCATCGACCAGTGCACATCCTGCAGGCAGCCGAGCCGATCCTCCGTCACCGTCAGGCCAAGGTCCTTCTTCATGCGCTCGTTCCAGACCCCCGGAAGGTCATGGACCTTCAGGTCGCCCGAGAGCAGCGCGCGCTCGAGGTCGAAGCGCAGCATGATGTGCAGGTTGTACGTCGCCTCGTCGCTCTCCACGCGGATGAAGTGCGGACGCACGAGGTTCGCCGCCTCGAACGCCTGCTGCGCGGTGAAGGGCTCGAAGCCGCTGCCCATCACGCGCGTCGCCTGCGGCAGGCACCACTTCCAGAAGGGCAGCGAGCGCCCGACGAAGTTCTCCCACATGCGCGACTGGCTCTCGTGGATGCCGAGACTGATGTGCGTCGCCAGCGGCTGGCCGAAGCGCGTGTCCTTGGGCAGCCCCATCTCGTAGAGCGAGTGCCCGCTCTCGTGCAGCGTGGTGAAGAGCGCATCGAGCGCGTGGTCCTCGGCGTAGCGCGTCGTCATGCGCGTGTCGCCCGGGCCCACGTTCTCGGAGAATGGGTGCGTCGAGACGTCGAGCCGTCCCTCGCGGAAGTCGTAGCCGATCGCCTCCGCGACGAAGCGGTTGAACTCGATCTGCCGGTCGATCGGCGCGTGGACCTTGAGGATCGCGTCGCTCGGACGCTTCTTGGCGGATGCGATGGCCGCGATGAGCGGCGTCAGGCGCTCGCGCAACGGCGCGAACACGCGGTCCACGCGCCAGGAGGTCATCCCCGGCTCGTACTCATCGAGCAGCGCGTCGTACAGCGTCGTCTGTTCGCCAGGTTGCGAGGCCTTCGGCACGCCGTAGCACTCGGCCTTCCTGCGGCAGAGCGTCACGACCTTCTCGAGCCACGGCGCGAAGGCCTTGAAGTCCGAGTCCTTGCGCGCGTCCTTCCACGCCTCCATCGAGAGCGAGAACGTCCTGGCCATCTCCTCGACCAGCTCGCGCGGCAGCTTGGTGGCGCGGGTGTACTCACGCTTCGCCTCGCGCACGTTCGCCGCGGCGCCCTCGTCGCCCTGCACCGACGTGTCCGACGCGCACGCCTCGAGCAGCTCGCCGATCCGCGGCGAGGTCCACGCCTTGTGCACCACGCCCGACATCTGTGCGAGCTGATCCGACCGCAACGCCGCGCCCGCCGGCGGCATGATCGTCTCCTGATCCCACCCCAGGAGCGCCTGCACCGAGTGCAGCACCGCCGCCTCGCGCAAGAGCGCGCACAGCTCGTCGTACGGCTTGCTGGCCTTGCGGATGGGGTCAGCGGCGGCGGCTGGCGTCATGCGGCGTCTCCTCGGGAATGGATCGGGTCGTGTTCGACCATCCTACTCCCGAGGAGACGCCGGGCTGCGGCCCGTGGTCACGGAGCCCTGTTTTCCGCTAGCAGCTCTGCCCGTACACACCGAGCAGCGCGTTCAAGTCGGAGAAGTCGACGTCGCCATCGCCGTCGATGTCGCCCGGCATCCCCGCGCCGCTCTGGCCATAGTCGCCGAGCAGAAGATTGAGATCGTTGAACCCGATCACGCCGTCGCCATCGACATCACCCGGGCAGAAGTCGCCCGCGCTCATGTCCACCGCGTAGAGACGCACCACTGAGTCGGTGATGTGCGGCGTCTCGAGCGTCGTGAAGTACGCCGTCGCGCCGTCCGGCGTGAAGATCGGGCGCGAATCCACCGACACGTCATCGCCGACGTCGTCCGTGATGATCTGCGACCACAGCAGCTCGCCGTCCGTCGTGCGACGCGCCTCGATGAATCCCGGCTGACCGAAACCGAGCGAACCGCCCGCGAGCAGCACCGGCGCGGTCGGGCTTGGCACCGGCTCGCCGTAGAAGCGGTTCGAGGTGCGCGTCCAGAGGTCGTCCTCGTCCACGGGCGACACGGCGCTGATGCGCCCGCCGTCCCACGAGAAGTAGATCACGCCGTCGGGCCCGACGACCGGCTGCGATGCGCCGGACGCGATGCCCGGATCAAATCGCCAGATCCGCGCGCCGCCGGAATCGAACGCCTGAAGGCCCCAGCCCAGGCCGCCGACGCCGTTGAACTCGAGCATGTAGAAGTCGCCGGTGTCCTGATCGACGGCGAGCTGCGTCTGATTGGAGTCGTTGCCCGAGCCCAGCGGCACGGTGAAGTTCTGCTGACCGTCGGAGATGCGGAAGCTGTAGTTCAGGAACGGCGCAAGGCCCGCCTCGGTGAACAGCATCTGGTCCAGCGGGCCGCCGGGCGTTGACGGGCCGAACACCATGCGGCTCCCGGGCGCCGCGGTCTCGAAGATCGCCGGGTCCGCGGGCGTCGTCCACGCCGGCGTGCCGTCCACGTTGATCGCGAGCACGTCGTAGTCGAGGCCGTTGAACTGGGAGTTGTTCAACGCCGCGTAGAGCCGCCCGTCGGGCCCGATCGTCGGCCCGGCCTGCCACGTCATCGCGGTGGGCACGGTGAACGTCCACTTGTGCGAACCGTCGGGATTGAACGCGACGAGCTCGACCGTCGGCCCGAGCGGGTTGGTCGCGACGTAGATGGTCCCGTCCGCGCCGACCTGCACCGGCGCCTCGTCGGCGAGGCCCTCCTGGCCGAGCAGCGCATCGACGATCCATAGCAGCGCGCCGTCCGCGGTCACCGCGTAGAGATTGGCGCCGATGTCGGCGAAGTAGAGCGTCCCGTCCGCGCCGATCGCCGGCTCGAAGCTCGCGTAGCTGTCGTCGCCCTCGAACACCCACTTGACGCGCCCGTCGGGCTCGCGCGGCACGATCGTGATCGGCGTCGGATCGCTCTCGACGCCGAGGTTGGTGATCGTCAGACTCGCCGGACCGGGCGTCAGGCCCTCGGGGACGTAGCCGATGATCTTCGTGCTCGACCACATCGTGACGATCGCCTCGAGGCCGTTCACCTCGAGCTGACCGTCGCCGGGCGCGCCGAAATCGGCGCCGGTGACGATGATGCGGTCGCTGCCGGTCACCGTCGAGCGCGACACCTCCTCGATGCTCGGCTGCACCGCGCCCGCCTGGCCGTACATCGAGATCGCGACGTCGAAGGGGAACGGAGGATTGTTCGGCTGGTCCGGGCCCCACGCGCCGCCCGCCAGGTTGTTGCGCGCGTAGGCCGTGCTGTTGATGGCGTTGTTGCGGTTGTTCTGCGCGAAGTTCCACACACCCCCGTTCGCGAACGCGACCTGCACCGACACGAAGTGCCAGCCGCTCGCCTCGAAGGTCTGCGGCAGATCGATGTAGACCGTGTACGGGTACGTCCCGTTGTACGACATCGCGCCGGAGGACCTGCTCGCGAAGATCTCCTGCTGCAGAGCGCCGGGACCGTTCGGCGTCCACTCGTAGAAGCGCACGTACGCACCGTCCACGACCGGCGTGCCGCACTGGCTGCACCCGCGTCCCGGCACGACCAGCCGCTCGATCGTGCCGGTGGCGTTGAAGTCGTCCGCCACCTCGCGATTGACGTTCACCTGCGCACTCTGCACGAACACGCTCTGGCTCGATCCATACACCGTCGCAGAGGGGTACGGGACCTCCCAGAGAAGGTCCTGCCCGGCGAGTGCGCCGTGCGCCAGCGACGACGCGAGCGTCAAGGTGGTGGCGAATCGGGCGAAACTCGCTGCGTGCATCGTCAATCTCCTCCCAAGGAGCATCGGTGTCGTTCTCACCGTAGGGGCCGCGTATCAGCAGTTCTGCCCGTACACGCCCAGCAGCGCATTCAAGTCCGAGAAATCAACGTCGCCGTCGCCGTCGATGTCGCCGGGCAGTCCTGCGCCGCTCTGGCCATAGTCGCCGAGCAGCAGATTCAGATCGTTGAATCCAATGACGCCGTCGCCGTCCACATCGCCGGGGCAGAAGTCGCCCTCGGACGCATCGACCGCGAAGATGCGGAAGACCGAGTTCGGCGTGAGCGTCATCTCGAGCGTCGAGAAGAACGCCGTATCGTCCGCGCCGAAGGCCGGGCCGGTGTACACGGTGACGTTCGCGCCTGCGTCATCCACAAGCGTCTGCGTCCACAGCAGTTCGCCGTCCGACTTGCGCCGACCCTCGGCGAACGAGGGCTGGTTGAAGGAGAACGTGCCGACCGCCAGCACCGACGGGCCCGCCGGGTTCGGCGCCGGCTCGCGATAGATCACCTGCTGGAACTTCGTCCAGACTTCATCGGGCTCCGGCGTCACCGCCGTCAGGCGCCCGAGGTCGTACCCGAAGTAGATGGTTCCATCCACGTCGACGACCGGGCGCGTCGCGCCGGACGCGATGTCCGGGTCGTAGCGCCACGTGCGATCACCGTCGCCGTCGAACGCCTGCAAGCCCCAGCCGAGCCCGCCGACGCCGGTGAACTCGAACATGTAGAACTCGCCCGAGCCGTCGCGCGCCGCGGCGAGCTGGCCCTGGCCGACGTCGTTGCCGCCGGCGGTGGGCGTGGCGAACGCCTGCGCGCCGTTGTCGATGTCGAATCCGAAGTTCCGGCCGTCGCCGTTGCGATCCGCGGTGAACACCATCCGGTCGGGCTGACCGCCGGGCGACGACGGAACGAAGAGCACGCTCTGACCCCGGGCCGCGTTCTCGATGACGGTCGGGTTCGCGGCCCGCGTCCATCCGGGCGTGCCGTCGGCGTTGATCTGCAGCACGTCGTAGTCAAGGCCCAGATTGACCGCCGCGTTCAGAGCGCCGTACAGCCGTCCGTCGGGGCCGATGCTCGGCCCGGCCTGCCACGTCAGCGCGTGCGGCACGGTGAAGGTCCACTTGCGCGAACCGTCCGGATGGAACGCGACCAGCTCGACCGTCGGGCCGAGCGGGTTCGTCGCGCAGTAGATCGTCCCGTCTGCGCCGACCTGCACCGGCGCCTCGTCGGCCGAGCCCTGCTGACCGAGCAGCGCATCGACGATCCACAGCAGCGCGCCGTCCGCGCTCATCGCGTACAGGTCGCCGTCGATGTCGCTGAAGTAGATATTCCCATTCGGGCCGATCGTCGGCGGGAAGGACACGTAGTCGCCGTCGCCCTCGAACACCCAGCGCACGCGCCCGTTCGGCTCGCGCGGCACGATGGTGATCGGCAGCGGATCGCTGACCACGCCGAGATTCGTCACCGTCAGCGACGCCGGGCCCGGCGACACGCCCTCGGGCACGTAGCCGATGATCTGCGTGCTCGACCAGTGCTTGACGAGGCCCTCGACCCCATTGACGTTGAACGTGCCGTCGCCGGGCGCGCCGAAACCGTCGCCCGTGATGATGATCCGGTCGCTGCCCGTCACCGTCGAGCGGGACACGCCCGCCACCGTCGGCTGCACCGCTCCCGCCTCGCCGTACATCGAGATGACGAAGTCCGCCGGCTGGGGCTCGCTGAAGAACGAGTCCTGACGCCAGACGCCGTCGATGCGGTTGTCGCGGAACTGGATTGGTGAGTTGATGAAGTTGAAGCGGTTGGACTGGACGAAGTTCCACGTGCCGCCCGTCGAGTCGCCGTACTTCACCTGCACCGAGATGAAGTGCCAGCCGCTGGCCTGGAAGGGCTGGGGCAACTGGATGTTCAGCGTGTACGGGTACGAGCCCGCGAACGTGAAGCCCTGGTTCGTCGGGACAAAGAACTCCTGCTCGAGCCCGCCCGGCCCCGTGCTCGTCCACTCATAGAAGCGGACAAACACACCGTCCACGACCGGCGTGCTGCAGTTGCCGCAGCCCCGGCCGGTCACGACGAGACGTTCGATCTGACCCGTGACGTTGAAGTCGTCCGCAACCTCGCGATCGCGCGGCGACGTGCCGCCGTACTTCACGCTCTGGCTCGTGCCATAGACGGATGCGGACGGATACGGGGTGTCCCAAAGGAGGTCCTCGCCGCCGAACGCCGCGGAGGCGCCCGTCAGGGCAAGAAGACAGGAGAGCGATCGAATCGTGGGCAGGGTCATGGGTCGGGTCCTCGTTCGTGGAGGTTGTCAGGTCCGAGGCGCCGCCACCTCGGGACTGAACCCGGTGCAACAACGGGGCCACGGCGCCAATCGCCCGTGGGAAGCCCTGAACGCGGTCTTCGTGCGGCGGAGATCAGCCAGTGGTCGAAGCCAGCCGCTCGTCAGCAGTTCGTATTGAACGCGCTCAGCACGACATTCAGATCCCCGAAGTCCACATCCCCGTCCTCGTCGAAGTCCGCCGCGGCGTTGTACGCGGGCTGCCCCACGACCGTGTTGAACGCGCTCAGCACCGCGTTCAGATCGGCGAAGCCGATGAAGCCGTCGCCGTCCACGTCGCCGGGGCACGGCGCCGCGGCGAACCCGCGCACCACGATCACCCGGTTCCCACCGTTGAACGTCGAGAAGAAGAAGTCGCCCGTGGACGCCTCGATGTACGCGCCCTCGGCGCCGGCGAGGCCCGTGATGAACACTCGGCGCGTGCCAGGGATCGGATCGCCGGTCGCGTCCACCTCCCACGCGGACACCGAGCTCGCGCTGTACTCGCTCAGCAGGATGCTCGGCTTCGGGAAGTGCGGCGAGCCCGCGGGGACATAGATGATTCCCTCCGGACCGCCCTGCAGCAGCGGACCCGGGATGATGGACGTCACGTCGTACGCGCCAGGCACCGTCGACGACGGCGCCAGCGTGGCGCGCGCCCAATGCCAGGAGTTGTACGAGGCGAGCGCCAACTGACCGGCCGCGCCGTAGCCCGGCGGCACGAACTGCAGCGCGCCCACCGAACTGCCGAGGCCGCCGCTCATCGACAGCGACTGCGACAGATTCATCACCGATGAGCCGGGCAGGATCTGCCCCAGCTCATGAATCGGATAACGCGTGAAGAAGAGCACGCCGCCCGGCCCGTAGCTCAGCCCGCCGTCGATGTTCGGCGCCGTCGCGAACTGCACGCCCGCGCCGGCGAACCCGGTGACGTGCCCGTCCGTGCGCACAAGCGGCACGGCGTAGATCGCGCCCGACCCGGTGTTCGCGGCGCCGCCGATCAGCAGCGTGTTCGGGTCGTTGGCCTTCAGCGTCAGCCCGCCGAGCGGCGACGCCACGCCCATCGGCGTTCCCAGGTCGGCCAGTGTGTACGACGAGTCAAAGGGCGGCTGAAGCACCTGCCCCATGGCAGGCGTCACCGCAACCAGCGCACCGATCGCCATCACGCCCAGCATCTTGCTCTCCCTTCGTGCCCGCCGCCCCCACCCTAGCGCACCCCACCCATCACTGTAGGAATCGCCGCGGCGTTCGCAAGAGATTTGCGAGATCGTCGGTGGTTCACCCGAGCCGAGCGGCCTTCCGGCGTCAGCAGGCCGAGTTAAACGCGCTCAGCACCACGTTGAGATCGCCGAAGTCCACATCCCCATCGTCGTCGAAGTCCGCCGCGGCGTTGTAGCCCGGCTGCCCCACGACCGTGTTGAACGCGCTCAGGACCGCGTTCAGATCGGCGAAGCCGATGAAGTTGTCGCCATCCACATCGCCCGGGCACGGCGTCTTCGTCGCCGGTCGCAGCTCGGTCATGTTGAAATTGATCGTCATGCCGCGCAGGCCGAGCGCCGGGTTGCCCGTGTTGAGCACGATCGCCTCCGGCGACGGGCGCGTGATGAAGCCGCCCTCCTCTTCATGGACCGACTCATGCATGTCGGCGACGATCATGTCCGTGGGCGTCTGCGCCGCCAGGTGAACGAAGAGGTCCTCGAGCAGATGCCCCGAGGATGGGCCGGGCGTCGACGTGCAGACCGCGCCTGCGCCGTTCGCGCGATCGAGCGTGAAGAGGATGTCGATGAGCCCGTTGAAGTCGATGTCCTCCGCGTGCACACGGCGCGGCGCTCCCTGCACCGGAGCAACCTGCGGCGGACCGGGGTTCAGAATCTGCGGGACCATCGTGATCCGCCCGTCAAACTCGCTCGCGGCGGAGCTCGCCACCAGCAGGTCCTTGCCGGGCGTGGCGTCCACCTCCGCCACGTCCAGGTCGAACATGTACAGATCGCCCGTCAGGTGCGCACTCACGAACGCGGCGAACGCCGCGCTCCCCGTCGATCGCGCGTAGCGCACGATGCCATCGTCGGCCAGCACGATGTCCGGCCCGTGCAGGCCGTCGATGTCCTTGACGACGAGCACGTGCCCGCCGCCGGGCCCGTGGACGAGGATCGGGCTGCCGAACGTCCCGTCCGCGAACCGCGGAAAGATCGTGACCGCGGGCGAGCCGCCCTCGTGCGAGAGGAAGACGTCGTCGATCCCGTCGCCGTTGGTGTCTCCAGTCGCGACGGCCAGCGCCGGCGCCGCGAGCGGCAATGAGCCCGCCGACTCCATCACGCCGGTGTCCGGGTTGTAGCGCAGCACGCCCGCGGTCGGCGCCGCGGGCGTGGCGAAGATGAGCAGGTCGTGCGCATCGCCCTCCAGCCGCTCGAGCGTGCCGAGGATCGGCGCGTTCAGATTCGTCGTCACGATGATGTTGGACGTGCTGAGGCCCGACGGCGAACCGAAGTACATCCGCAGCCAGTTGTTCGTCGTGCCGAGGATCACGTCCCGATAGCCGTTGCCGCTGAAGTCTCCGACCGCCATGGCGCGCGCATCCGGCAGATTCCGCGTGAGGATCGATTCGTACAGCGTCAGCCCGAAGACGCCGGTGTGCTCGACCAGCAGCGGCCCCTGCGGGAAGTTGACGCCGGCGTGCGAGATGATCAGGTCCGTGTCGCCGTCGTTGTCCCAGTCGCCCGCCAGAGCGCTGACCGGCCCGTCGCCCGTGGCGAAGAGCTGGTTGAGGTTGAGCGCGCCCGCGCCGTCATTGCGGAGGTACGCCGCCGTGTCGTGTCCGAAGTTCACCGTGATGACGTCGTCGAGCCCGTCGCCGTCGAAATCCCCGAGGATGGGATTCCCCGCGCCCGAAGGCAGCGTGTTGGAGGCCCCGTTGAGGAACCCTCCGGCGCCGTCGCCGATCAGCAATCGGCCCTCTCCGGACGCGCTGAGCTTGTAGAGATCGACAAAGCCGTCGAGATTGAAGTCCGACGACACGGCCGTGCGCGCGTCCGTGCCGTACGTCGTCGTCGGCTGATTCTGGCTGAAGGTTCCGAACGATCCGGAGCCGTTGTTCTCGAGCGGGTAGACACCGCCCGGGCTCGAGAGCGCGTTGATGTCCAGGTCCCCGTCGTTGTCGAGATCGGCGAGCACCACGCCCCGGAGCGTGCCCGCCGGCGCCGCGGTCTGCGTCACCATCGGCGCCCCGAGCATCCCGCCGCCGAGGCCCGGGTACACGACGACCTGCGACAGCCCGCTGTTCACGACCACGATGTCGGGCACGCCGTCGCCGGTCACGTCAGCCGTGGCGAGGCCGTTGGTGTTGCTCGATCCGAACGTTCCCGTGGCGAGCGGCATGATCGACAGCGCGTACGGACCGGATCCCGAGAGCTTGGCGATGACCACGCCGTCCTGCGTCCGCACGAACCACGAGCGGAAGGACTGGCCGCCCATGAATCCCTCGCCGATGTAGCGGGCCTCCTCCACGCGCGAGCCGGCGTCGGCGCTCACGGTCTGGATCGAGATCTGATTCGGGCCCGACGCCACCGGCGCGAGCACCGTCAGCGTCGAACCATCGCCGAACACGCCGCCGCGACCGGTGAACGTCTCGAACGCGTCCAGCAATCGCCCGCTCCCCGCCGCCTGGGCGCCGCTGAGCGCACCGCCGAACAGGGCGCTGGTGAAATCCAACGTCTGGCCCGCGAACGCGACTCCGCCCGCGAACGCGCCCAGCGCCCACACCAACCGCGCACCCCGCGCCCGACCCCGGCACACATTGCAGTTCATTCGGTGGCCCTCCGCCGCGCGCGCCGGGCCATGCCCGCCTCGCCACGGTTCGAACCCGAGTATCCACGCAGACGATCCCCCGGACAAGGGAATTCGAGCCCCCCATCGCAGATTCTGCCGCGCCGAATTCCAGGACTTAGCAGTCCGAATTGAACGCGCTCAGCACGACATTCAGGTCCCCGAAGTCCACATCGCCGTCGCCGTCGAAGTCCGCCGCGGCGGTGTAGCCCGGCTGCCCCATCGCCGTGTTGAAGGCGCCGAGGACAATGTTGAGGTCCGAAAAGCCGACGAAGCCGTCGCCGTCGGCGTCGCCCGGGCACACGCCGGCAAGCTGCCGGACCTCCGACGCCGAGATCGCGCGGCCGTACAGGCGCAGCTCGTCAAGGCCGCCGTTGAACTGCCCACGGTCCAGCCCCGCGCACGGCCCTCCGTTGATCCGGAAGAGCGCCGTGTTGTCGACATGGCCGATCGTGCCCTCGTTCACCGACTGACGCAGCACGCCGTCCACGTAACCGAGCCGCTGCGCCCCATGGCGCACGAACGCCACGTGCCGCCACTCTCCGTTGAGCACCGGCTCGAGCGCCAGCGCGATCCACGCGGCGCCGCCCGGGCACGACGCGTACATCTCCATCAGGAGGCTCGCGTCGAACGGCTGCCCCGAGCCCGACGAGATGTCGAAGAAGGCGCCGCAGCCGCAATCCTGTCTCTTCGACATCACGTCCACGAACCCCGGCTGTCCGCGGATCCAGAACGCGATCGAGAAATCGCCGATGCCGAAGTTGCCCACCGTCGGCGGCATCCGCACCTCGCCCCCGCCCGAGAAGTCGAAGGCCATGCCGTCCGGACCGGGCACGAAGCCGACCGTCCCGATGATCGCGCCGTGCTCACCGCCCGCGGAGTCGATCGCGTTCTCCTCCGCCGCGTACCAGTGCAGCAGCCCGTCCGACACCCCGCCCGTCACGATCATCGCCGACAACCAGAACATCTCGATCATCGCCGAACTCCCACGCGCGCGAGCGTCAACACCCCGTATTGAACGCGCTCAGCACGATGTTCAGATCTCCGAAGTCCACGTCCAGATCGCCGTCAAGGTCCGCCGCGGCGTTGTAGCCCGCGTCGCCGCTCACGGTGTTGAACGCGCTCAGCACCGCGTTCAGATCGGCGAAGCCGACGAAGCCGTCGCCATCCACGTCCCCGGCGCAGCTCCCGGCCAGCTCGCGCACCTCGTCGATCGTCAGCGCCCGGTCGTAGAAGCGGATCTCGTCGAGCGCGCCGTTGAACTTCGTCGTGCCGTCGAGATCGACGCATGGCCCGTCGTTGAGCCGCACCGGATCGTTCACGTTGATGATCGCGACGACGCCCGTGTCCACGTCCGACCGGAGCACGCCATCGACATATCCGCGCCGGCGGGTTCCCTCGCGGGCGAACACGACGTGATGCCAACGCTCGTCCAGCACCGGCTCCCCGCCGAGATTGATGTTCCCGGGCTCGTTCAGGCAGACCTCGTACATCTCCATGTTGAGCGACACGCCGCCGCGCACATCCCAGAACTGATGGCAGCCGCAGTTGTCCCGCTTGGACATGACCTGCCGGCCCGACGTCGCCGGGAGGCCGCGCACCCAGAACGCGAGCGAAAAGTCGCCCGTGCCGAACGCGCCGACCGACGGCGGCAGCGTGATCTGTCCGGCCCCGGTGAAGTCGAACGCCTGACCCGCCGGGCCGCTCACGAACGCCACCCCTGCGCTTATCGATCCGTCCGCGCCGCCCACCGAGTCCGTCGCGTCCCCCTCCGCGGCGTACCAGTGCAGCAACCCCGCGCTCACGCCGCGATCGTCCGGCTCACCGCCCGACGCCATCGCCGCGACCATCGACATCGTCCAACCCAGCATCGCAACCTCCGATCGATGACGATGCAGCCTACCGGCCGCGCTGCGGATCGCCAAGAAAAAACCGGCGCTCTCGCGCCGGTTCGGGGTCGATGTCGGTGTGCGGGGCTCAGCCCTTCTTGTGCTGGCTCTTCCACTGGCTCTTGAACGAGTTGATCGCGTCCACGAGCTTCTTCTCCAGCGCCTCGTCGAGCGCCTTCTTCTGATTCAGCTCCTCCCACAGCGCCTTGTTGACGGTGGTGAAGGAATTGAGCAGGGCCTTCTCGAACGCCGGCACGTCCTTGACGTCGATGTCGTCGAGCAGGCCCTTGGTGCCCGCGTAGATCGAGATCACCTGGTCCACGATGCTGAACGGCTCGTACTGGGGCTGCTTGAGCAGCTCGACCATGCGCCGGCCGCGATCCAGCTGACGCTGCGTCGAACGGTCCAGCTCGGTGCCGAGCTGCGCGAACGCCTCGAGTTCACGGGCGGACGCCAGGTCCAGCCGCAACGAGCCGGCGATCTTCTTCATCGCCTTCACCTGCGCGCTGCCGCCGACGCGCGAC
>JBGTSD010000003.1:0-68741 GCA_041940385.1 Phycisphaerales bacterium
TCACCTTCTGAGGAGACGGTCGAGGGTGTGCCGAGGTGAGCACGGGGAGTGCTCGCGGCCGAGAGGGGGAACGCACACGCCGTGCTCCGGGCGTGCCGCCCGAGACGCGGCGAAGTACCCCAAGCAGCTGTGCAGGGCCATCATCAGCGGCATTGGAGACGAGCTCAGGAGCCGAGGAGTCCTTCGGCCGGGTGAAGTGGGTCTCCACGCCGTCGACGACGAGGAGCGCCAGGAGGCCCTCACGGAGCACGGCCCGCTTCATATGGCAACCCTTCTCGGAACCTTCTCACGGCGGCCTGGACGTTTTGGTAGTCTCTGATACGATATAACGTCTCGCCTTCGTGGGCGTTCCCACGAACCCCGACCGCCCCCTGGGCGGTCTAATCGTTGAAGCCGGACCGCTCGCCCGTTGTCGGCGCGACGATGGCCAGACCCCGGGCGGGTTGCCCGGTTGGTTCGTTTCCCCTTTTTCCAGGAGTCGCCCCGAGACGGGGGCGGCCGACGACGATGCTCGACAAAGTACGCAACATCGGGATCATGGCGCACGTGGACGCGGGTAAGACCACGACGACGGAGCGCATCCTCTACTACAGTGGGACCAAGCACAAGGTCGGCGACGTCGACGACGGGGACACCACCACGGACTTCGACCCGTTGGAGCGGCAGAAGGGCATCACGATCAACAGCGCCGCCGTTTCCATCGACTGGGGCGACATCGCGATCAACATCATCGACACCCCCGGTCACGCGGATTTCAGCGGCGAAGTGGAACGCATCCTCAACATGGCGGACGGCTGCCTGCTGCTGGTGGACGCGTTCGACGGCCCCATGCCGCAGACCAAGTTCGTGCTGCGCAAGGCGCTCGAGTCGGGCCTGAAGCCCGTGGTCGTGATCAACAAGTGCGACCGCGACGGCGCGCGCCCGGACGCGGTGCTGAACGAGGTGTTCGATCTGCTGGTGGAGCTGGGCGCCGACGACATCGCGCTGGACTTTCCCGTGGTGTACGCCTCCGGGCGCAACGGCTGGGCGACGCGTGACCTCGACAAGCCGGCGACGGACATGCGGGCCGCGTTCGAGGCCATCATCGACGCCGTCCCCCCGGCGCAGGGCGAGCCCGACGCGCCGCTCCAGATGCTCGTGACCACGCTCGACTACTCCGAGTACGTCGGGCGCATCGCGATCGGGCGCGTATTCCGCGGGACGATTCACAGCGGCGACACCGTCAAGGTCATCAGCCGCGAGGGCGAGCAGCGGAACGCGAAGGTCGTCAAGCTCATGCGCTTTGCGGGCCTCGGGCGCGTCGAGACGGACAAGGTCGAGGCGGGCGATCTCTGCGCCGTGGTCGGCATCGAGGACATCGAGATCGGCGAGACGATCGCGGACATGGAGCGCCCCGAGGCGCTGCCGACGGTGCGCGTGGACGAGCCGACGATCCGCATGACGTTCCGCATCAACGATTCGCCGTTCGCGGGCCTCGAGGGCGAGTACGTCACCAGCCGGCAGATCCGCGACCGCCTTATGCGCGAGCTCGAGCACAACGTCGCGCTCAAGGTCGAGTCCGGGCGCACGAGCGATGAGTTCAACGTCTCGGGGCGCGGCCTGCTGCACCTGGGCATCCTTCTCGAGACGATGCGGCGCGAGGGGTACGAGCTGAGCGTCGGCAAGCCGATCGTCATCCAGAAGGAGATCGACGGCGTCGTCTGCGAGCCGATCGAACGCCTGGTCATCGACTGCCCGACGGCCGTCGTCGGCTCGGTGATGGAGCTGGTGGGGCAGCGCAAGGGCGAACTCAAGCACATGGAGAACCGGGGCACGGAGTCGAGCCACCTGGTCTTCGAGGCGCCGGCGCGCGGGCTGATCGGCATGAAGTCGCGCCTGATGACGGCGACGCAGGGCGAGGCGATCATGCACCACACGTTCGAGCGGTACGCGCCGACGGCGGGCGAGACGCCGCACCGGCTGGCGGGCGTGCTCATCGCGAACGAGAGCGGGCAGGTCACGTCGCACGCGGTGGAGGGCCTGGCGGACCGCGGCGTCATGTTCGTCGAGCCCGGCGAGAAGGTGTACACGGGCCAGATCGTCGGCGAGCACAATCGCGAGAACGACCTGACGGTCAACGCGGTGCGCCTCAAGCAGCTCACCAACATCC
This sequence comes from Phycisphaerales bacterium, assembly GCA_041940385.1. GTDB lineage: Bacteria > Planctomycetota > Phycisphaerae > Phycisphaerales > UBA1924 > JACVCK01. The sequence goes on from JBGTSD010000003.1 coordinate 2,150, forward strand.
GCGCGGCGAGCAAAGAGGCGACGGTGACGCTCAAGGGGGCGCGCAAGCTGTCGCTGGAGGCGGCGCTCGAGTACATCGAGGACGACGAGCTGGTGGAGATCACGCCGAAGAACGTGCGCCTGCGCAAGCGGCTGCTGAACGAGGCGGATCGGCGGAAGGCGGAGCGCGCGACGCGGAATGCGGCGATGGCGGGGGCGTAGAGCGGTCGGAAGTGAACGCGAAGGACGCGAAGGGTGCGAAGAAGAGTGGCTCTGGCGAGACGCGACCGTGAGGGAGCGTGCTCTTTGGCGTGCGATTCGCGGTGACTTGCGCAGCTGTGCGGCTTTGAGATCATTTCGCGTCGTCACCGGGGGCGGGGCGCCCCCGGCTAGGCACCGATGCCCCTGCGGGGCGAAGATTGTTCCTATCCGGCATCAATGAGATCTCGCCGGGCGGCGCGTTTGGTTTCGTTGGCGAGGATGCGCGCGGCGGCGCGGCGTTGGCGGCGGTTGGGGGGTGGGGAGGTGGGGGAGTGATCGCGTTGGTCGAGTGCGCACGCTTCGGCCTTCGTTTCGAGGGGAGATGCCTGGGGATGTGGAGCGCGCGATGGTGCGGGCGTTTGGGGCTGCGGACGGCGCGGTTCGATCGTGGGTGGGAGGCGTGTCGGCGGCGCGGCGAGTTCGCGGCGGCGTTCGAAGCGTTCGTAGAGGCGGATGAGGCCGGAGGCGGCCTTGCGCCGGGTTTCGGGGGTTGCGGATTCGTCGTCCATCGTGGCCGCGAGGCGGGCGATGGCGCGGACGAGGTGCCGGCGCGCGAGTTCGAGGAGTTGGATGTCGATGGGCGCGGTGTTGAGGAGCGCGTCGGCGGTGGGCGTGTTGGGTGTGATCGTCATGGCGGGAACGTACGGTCGGTGGGCGCGTTGGCAAGGGGGTTTGCGCGCATGACAACGAATCTGCGCACAGATGTGTCCTTTTGGTTGAGATTGTGGAAAGAGGAGCAGCCGGGGAGGGGGGTGTGGGGGCGGGACATAGCGGGCCGCGAAGCGGCGCAGGTGCATAGACGGGGGCGCCTCGCCCCCGGTTGCGATGAAATGAATGTTGGAGCCGCGTCGCGGCGAGGGTAGAGAGGATCGGAGTCGTCGAGACCTGCGCCGCTCCGCGGCTATGCGCGCATGTCACGGCGTCTTCCGGGGGCGGGGCGCCCCCGGCTAGGCACCGATGCCCCTGCGGGGCGCAGGAGCACCGACCACGGAGGAGCGTGTTCGGTGGCACGATGATGGTTGCGCGAAATGCAGCGACCGCACAGAGCTGCGGTCGCTGGCACGATTGACTCATGTGGAGGAGCACCGACCGCGCAAAGCCGCGGTCGGTGGCACGACGTCACCCAACCGCTTCTTCGACCAACCCCGGCAGGACCTCGCCCGACTTGCCGCGGATGCTCCAGGTGGCGCGATCGGTGAACGGCGTGGGGTCCGGGTTCACTTCGAGGACCGGGGTGTTCTGCTGGAGCGCGATGTCGATGAGGCCCGCGGCGGGGTAGACGACGCCGCTCGTGCCGACGGTGATGAAGAGTTCGCAGGTCGCCGCGGCGGTGACGGAGGCGCGGAGCGCGTGCTCGGGGAGGATTTCGCCGAACCAGGTCACCGCCGGTCGGCGCATGCCGCCGCAGTGACAGCGGGGAGGGTGATCGGTGAACGCGGGGCCGAGTTCTTCGCGCTCTTCGTGGCAATGGATGCAGCGCCACACCATGAGGGAGCCGTGCAGTTCGACGACGCGCTCGGCGCCGGCGGTGTGGTGGAGGCGGTCCACGTTCTGCGTGGCGAGCAGGAAGCCGCGGCCTTCGGCGACGAGCTTTTTCTCCAGCGTCACGAGCGCGTGGTGGCCGGCGTTGGGTTTCGTCGTGAGGCGGAGCTGTCGGCGCTCGTCGTACCAGCGGGTGACGAGCTGCGGGTCGCGCGCGAAGGCCTCGGGCGTGGCGAGCTGGGCGGGGTCGAACTTCGACCAGAGGCCGGTGAGCGCATCGCGGAACGTGGGCACGCCGCTCTCGGCGGAGACGCCGGCGCCGGTGAGCACGCAAATGGATCGCGCCTCGCGAAGCGCGCGCCGGAGCGAGTCGGGCGCGCCGCTCATGCGGCGGGATTGCGGAGGTATTGATGCAATTCTTCGGGAAGCGCCTTGATGCCGCGGCGTTCGGCCTTGGCGATGGCGTAGCGCATCGACATGTGGACGCGTCGCTCGACGGATTCGGTGACGTTGAGGCCGCGCCGGTGCATCTCGTGCACGGCCCACGCCCAGGCCATGTGCTCCTCGAGGCAGCGGGGCTTGTAGCGGTTGAAGCCGATGGCGTGGTGGCCGATCTCGTGGAGGAAGACCGCGGCGGACATCGGGCCCTTGGGCTTGGGCGCTTCGATGAGGCGCGAGATGGAGCCGTCGTGGTAGAGGACTTCCCACGCGCATCCGGTCATCGACGAGCGCCAGCGGCGCACGCGCACGCCGTGCTCGGCGAGGAGTTCGCGCACCATCGCGTCGTACTTCGCCTGCATTTCCGGGGAGCGCGGCTTGTGCTTGGTGGTCTTCGCCAAGCCGTTGCGGGCGCGGACCGTGCGCTCGAGCTTGGGCTCGCGCGAGCGGATCAGGTCCCAGATCGTCCACTGCTTCATGGCGGAGAAACTTCGGAAGCCAGTATGGCTCCATCGGCGATGCGGCGCCCTCGCGTGAAATCCTGCCATGACATCGGTCGCTTGCCGGCGGGCTGGACCTCGATCAGACGCAGCGTCGTGGACTGGCCGCAGGAGACGAGGCCGGCGCCGGCGTCGATGATCGCGCCCGGTGAAAAGGGCCGGCGGCGGGGATTCGCATCCCCGGAGGAACCGCCGGCCGCACCCGCCGTTTGTTCGGCGTGGGCGTCCAGCGATTGCGCGCGGAGGAGCTTGAGGGTGAGATCGCCGGGCTCGAGGCGGACGGAGACGCCGGGCCAGGGGGTGAGGCCATGGATGCGTCGGCGGCAGGCGTCGGCGGGGTGCGCGAAGTCGATCCAGGCGTCGGCGCGGGAGAGTTTCGAGGCGAGGGTGACGAGGGATTCGTCCTGCGTCTGCGGCGAGAGGGAGTTCGCCGCGTGCTGCGCGAGGACCTGCTCGATCAGCTCGGGGCCGTCCTGCGCGAGGAGGTCGTGGAGCTCGCCGGCGGTCGCAAGCGGGTCGATAGCGCGGCGGGATTGCGCGAGGACCAGGCCCGCGTCCATGCGATCGGCGAGGGTGATGACGGAGTTGCCGGTCTCGGCGTCGCCGGCGAGGACGGCGTGGTTGATCGGCGCGGCGCCGCGCCATCGCGGGAGCAGCGAGGCGTGCAGATTGATCGCGAACACGCCGTCGAGGAGCGCTCGCGAGAGTTTCTGGCCGTAGGCGATGACGACCCACGCGTCGGCGTCGAGCGAGCGGATGTGCGCGAGCGGATCGGCGGCGTTGATGTTCTCGGGTTTCAGCAGGGGAACGTCGGCGAGGTGTTCCGCCGCGAAGGCGCCGATGGGCGTGGACGTGAGCGCCTTGGAGCGTCCGGCGGGTCGATCGGGCTGGGTGACGACGGCGCGGATGGTGTGGCGCTGGGCGAGGCGCTCCAGCGTGGGGCGCCCGAACTCGCCGGAGCCGAGGAAGACGAGGTTCACCGCAGTCCTGCCGCCTTTTCGAGCTCGCGCACAGCGGAGCGGGACTTGAGGCGCGACATCTGGGTCATGCGGTCGATGATGAGGACGCCCTCGATGTGGTCGAACTCGTGCTGGATGCAGCGCGCGAGCAGGCCGCCGGCGCGGAGGGTGAACTCGGCGCCGTCGCGATCGAGCGCGCGGATGGTGACCACGGGCGGGCGAAGGACCTCACCCTTGATCTCGGGGAGACTCAGGCACCCTTCTTCGAAGGGTTCGGGTGGGCCCTCGAGCGTGGTGATGACGGGGTTGATGAAGACCAGCGGGCCGGTGGTGGCGGTGGGGGGATCGTGGTCGGGGGATCGCTCGCCGTCGTCGGAGGGCGGGACGTCGAGGACGAAGAGGCGCCAGGGGAGCGCGACCTGGGGCGCGGCGAGACCGATGCCCTCGGCCTCGCGCATGAGGTGGATCATGCGGTCGGCGACGGCGCGGACGTCGTCGGTGACGGGATCGACGGGGAGCGCGCGTCGGCGGAGGACGTCGGCGGGATAGTGGACGATCTGGAGGGAATCGGTGTTCAACGCGGCCGCAGTGTAGGGGCGGGGCGGGGTTCTGGTGCGTGCATTGACGGTGGTTGGAACCTGCCCGTAGCATGGGCCGAATCGGGCATGAGCGCGATTCGAGGCCGCGGTCTGGCGGCGCCGGGGCGCGACTGGGAGGCATCGTTTGGCGCTATTCGGACGCAAGAAGGGCGACGAGACGGCGACGGAGACGGAGGAGACCCCGGCTTCGGAGTCGGGTCGTCCGCTGCCGGATCCGGTGAAGGCGGCGTCGTTCTTCAGCCACGCGCGGACGGTGCACGATTCGGCACAGTACGAGTACGCGACGACGTTGTGGCTGCAGGGGCTCCGGAAGGACCCGACGAGCATGACGGGGCTGGAGAGCTTCTTCCGCTCGGCGCAGGCGTTTGCGAACGAGGAGAAGAAGGACAAGCCCACGAAGGACCAGTCGAAGAACTTCCGCGGGCGCGATCCGCTGGAGAAGTATCTCGAGGCGCTGCTGTACTGGGGGATCAAGCCGACGGACGGGGGGCTGGCGATCAAGCTGCTCGACGCCGCGGCGAAGCTGGAGCTGCACGAGCCGGGGTACTGGGTCGGCGAGCGTGTGCTGCCGATGCTGATGCGCGACAAGCCGAAGAAGGAGACGTTCGTCAAGCTGATGGACATCTTCCGTCGTCTGCTGGCGTTCGACCTCGCGGTGAAGGCGGGTGAGTTTGCGCTCTCGGTGGATCGGAGCGACGCGAACCTGGAGTCGGAGGTTCGGAACCTTGCGGCGCAGATGACGATGTCGCGCGGCGGGTACGAGAACACGGCCGAGGGCGGGTTCCGGGCGAACATCAAGGACGCGGCGACGCAGCGGCAGCTCGAGGAAGAGCAGCGGCTGAGCAAGTCGGAGGACGCGGCGTCGCGCGTGGTCGAGGCGGCGAAGAAGGACTGGGAGTCGCGCCCGACGGATCGGAATTCGATCAACCGGTATGCGCGGGCGCTGATCGAGCGCGGCAAGCCGGAGGACGAGAAGGCGGCGTACGAGCTGCTGATGAAGGCGCACGCGGACACGAATGAGTTCCGCTTCCGGCAGTCGGCGGGTGATCTGCGGATCCGGGTGGCGCGGCGGAAGCTGGCGCAGATCCGGGAGGCCGCGGAGGCGAAGGCGGATGACGAGGCGGCGCAGGAGAAACTGGCCAAGGCGCGGGAGGCGTTCGCGAAGCTGGAGATCGAGGAGTTGAAGCTGCGGGTGGAGAACAACCCGACGGACCTGAGCTTCAAGTACGAGCTGGGCGTGCGGCACTTCCAGCTTGGCGAGAGCGAAGAGGCGATCGCCATGTTCCAGGAAGCGCAGAACGATCCGAAGTCGCGCGCGCGGTCGCTGAACTACCTCGGGCAGTCGTTCCTCAAGATGGGCTGGGCGGACGAGGCGGTGGACACGCTGCGCCGGGCGCTCGAGTCGGTGGAGATGCCGAACGACGACCTGGGGCTCGACGTGCGGTACTGGCTGATGCAGGCGATGGAGCGCAAGGCGCAGGACCACAAGGACCTGACGACGGCGGAGGAGGCGTACAAGGTGGCCTCCGGCATCGCGATGCAGCAGATCAACTATCGCGACATCCGCGCGCGGCGTGATGCGCTGCAGGCGCTGGTGAAGGAACTCAGGAGCGCGTGAGCGGAGTGGAGCGCATGGGCAAGGCCGTGGCGATCATCCCGGCGCGGCTCGGCTCGACGCGGTTTCCTCGGAAGGTGCTGGCGGCGGTGACGGGGCGTGCGCTGGTGCTGCACGTTTGTGACGCCGCGGCGCGGGCGACGAGCGTGGGGCGCGTGGTGGTGGCGACGGACAGCGAGGACGTGGCGCGGGTGGTGCGCGACGGGGGCGTCGAGGCGGTGATGACGGGTGAGCACCCGAACGGGACGTCGCGATTGAATGAGGCGGCGGAGCGGCTGGGGCTGGGGGACGAGGATGTGGTGGTGAATGTGCAGGGGGACGAGCCGGAGATCGATCCCGAGGTGATCGACGCGGCGGTGGAGGCGCTGCGGCGCTCGAACGCGCCGGTGGCGACGGTGGCGTCGCCGGTTCCCCGGGATGCCGGCGAGCTGCGTGATGTGAACGTGGTGAAGGTGGTGCTGCGGCGCGACGGGACGGCGATGTACTTCTCGCGGGCGCCGATTCCGTGCGATCGGGATGGGGATGGCGATGTCCTTCCGCTGCGGCACGTGGGGCTCTATGTGTACCAGCGCGGGTTTTTGAGGACCTACGCGGGGCTTGCGCCGACGGCGCTGGAGCAGGTGGAGAAACTGGAGCAGTTGCGCGTGCTGGAGCACGGATATGTGATCGCGGTCGCGGTGCGCGAGACGCATCATGTGGGGATCGATACGCGCGAGCAGTATGAGCGGTTTGTGGGGAGGTGGGGGAAGAGGCGGTAAGGCGCGGAGACCTGCGCCGCTGCGCGGCTAGCGAGAAGTTGAAGGCGCGCTACCGGGGGCGGGGCGCCCCCGGCTAGGCACCTTCGGCCGCTTCGCGGCGGAGTGGCACCGACCACGGAGGACCGTGTTCGGTGGCGCGATGCGATGGTTGCGCGAATTGCAGCGACCGCCCAAGGCTGCGGTCGCTGGCACGATTGAGTCAAGTGGAAGAGCACCGACTGCCCAAAGCTGCAGTCGGTGGCACGGGGGAATCAGGCGTGCGGAGAGCACCGACTGCTCAGAGCCGCAGTCGGTGGCACGGGGGAACGTGATCGAGTGTTTGATCAGCCGTTCTTTTCGTCGGCTTCGAGTTTCTCGAGCTTGGTCTTGAGGTCGTCGAGTTCGCGGCGGAGTTTGCCGAGTTCTTCCTGGACGGTGTCGATGTCTTCGGCCTGCATGAGGCCGGAGAGGCGGTCGGCCCAAGACTTGCACGAGTCGCGGAAGGACTTGATCTCGTGGGCGTCGGCGGCCTGGCGCAATGACGCGAGCGCGCGGTCGTCCTTGATGCGGGAGAGGGCGGAGCCGGCGGCGTTGCGGGTGCGCTCGATGGGGCTCCAGAGGAGCGGTTCGACGACGTCGCAGGCGCGTTCGGGGTCGTGGTGGGAGAGTTCCGCAGCGGTAAGGAAGGCGGTGAACGCGACGCGCGACGAGAGCGCGGGGGTGCAGAGGGCGAGGACGGGCTCGAGCGCGTCCTCGTGGTCGAGCTGGCGGAGCGCGGTGAGCGCGGCGCGCTGGATGCCATCGCCCTGCGAGGGGATGTTCAGCGCTTCGACGAGCATGGGGACATGGGAGTCGTCGCCCAGCGTGCCGAGAGACTCGAAGGCCTCGGCGCGGACGGCGTAGGACTCGGTGTCGTCGGCCGCGATGCGGAGCATGATCGGCAGCGCGGCCTGCTTGTCGCCGGCGGCGACGATGCCGGACACGACGGCGCGGCGGACGCGGGCGTCGGCGACGCCGCTGTTCAGGATGTCGATCAGTTCGGCGGAGCGGCGCATGCGCCCGAGTTCATCGGCGGCGAGGCGGCGGACGTGGTGGTGCTCGTTGGAGTCACGCACGATCGCGGCGAGGGTCGTGGTCGTGTCGGCGCCGGCGTGTTCACGAAGAGCGCGGACGGCGTCGAGACGCGAGGGGACCGTGGGGCCGCGCTGCGCCTGGGCGCGGAGCCAGCCGACGGGCGCCTTGTAGGTGGGCGTCATGAGGACGGCGAGGTTGGGGTCGAGCGCGACGAAGGCGGGCTCGGCATCGAGCGGGATGGCGCGCTCGATGCGCTTGCCGTCCATGTCGAGGGTAATGGTCTGCGACCCGCCCCCGGAAGCGGTCTCGATGTGGATCGGCAGCGCGACGTTGAACGCGGGGGTGTTCTCGTCCACGCGCTGGGTCTGATCGATGGTCAGGCGGAGTTCCTTGTCCTGCTCCGACCACTTCGCGCTCATGGTGAGCTCGGGCGTGCCGGGGCGGACGGTCCACTGGTGGAAGAATTGCTCGAGCGAGCGGCCGCTGACGTGCTCGAGGACCTTGCGGAAGTCGTCGGTCTCGACCTCGGAGAGTGCGTAGGTGTCGATGTACTGCTCGAGGCCGTCGAAGAAGATTTCGTCGCCGAGCATGGTGCGGAGCATGTGGAGGACGCTGGCGCCCTTGGGGTAGGGGTTGGAGCGGCGGGAGAAGTTCTCGCCGGGATCGTCGTAGACGTTGGAGACCATGCCGGGGCGCTTCCACGCGTCGGCGTCCTTGGCGTCGAGGCGATCGCGGCCGGCGACGCCGCGCATATTGGACCACATGTCGTCGAGGTATCCGGCGTCGAAGCCATCGCGCTTCTCGAACCAGAGGGCCTCGGAGTAGGTGGCGAAGCCCTCGTTGAGCCAGAGGTGCGCCCAGGTCTTGCAAGTCAGATAGTCGCCGAACCACTGGTGGCCGAGCTCGTGGGCGATGAGGCCGTCCTGGTCGCCGTCCTGCGTGGCGTGCTCGTCGAGGATGCACCATTCGTAGAGCGTGGTGGCGGAGGTGTTCTCCATGCCGCCGGCGCCGAAGTTCCAGACGAGGAGCTGGGCGTAGCGGTCCCAGGGGTAGGGCTCGGAGAAGCGCTCCTCGAAGACTTCCATCATGTCGCGGGTGCGGCCGAAGGTGCGTTCGACCTTCTCGGCGTCGCCGGGCGCGACGTAGCAGGGGAGGGGCAGATCGGAGCCGGGCGCCGCGACGTCGACGACGTCGAACTTGCCGACGACGAGGGAGACGAGGTACGCGGCGTGGGGCTTGTCCTGGATCCAGTGGAAGGTGGTTCGGCCGCCGTCGGAGGATTCGTTGTTCAGGCGTCCGTTGGAGGAGGCGAGGAAGCCGTCGGGGACGGTGACGATCATCTCGGTGGCGAGGCGCTCGTTGGGGGAGTCGTGGGCGGGGAACCAGAAGCGATTGGTCTCGGGCTGGCCCTGGGTGTGGATCTGCGCGGCGCGATCGGGGGCCGCGGGATGCTCGGGGGTCCAGATGAATCCGTCGGCGGGATTCTGGACGGCGTACTGGGTGACGATGGTGGCGCGCTCGCCGGGCTCGAGGGGGGGATCGAAGCGGACGGTGAGCGTGTGGCCGTCGTGGGAGAAGTCGACGTCGCGCTCGTTCATGGTGACGCCGCTGATCGAGAGGCCTTCGGCGTTGAGGGTGAGCGCGTTGAGGGGCTTGCCGATGGGGGTGAAGGTGAGGGTCTGGTGCGCCGTGAAGCGGCGCTCGTTCATGTCGGGGATGTCGATCTCGAGCACCATGCGCTCGTAGTCGGCGAGGCGGCTCGGGGCGTAGTTGCGGGTGTCGCGGCCGGTCGCGGCGTCCCAGGGGGCGGCGTGGTGCGCAGCGCCGAATCCGAGGCGCGTGTGCAGGCACTCGAACTCCTCGGAGTCGAAGAGGTCCGACGCGAGAGCGCCGGAGGCGAGGGCGGCGGCGAGGAGGGCTGCGACGGCGCGGTCGGCACGCGGCATAGGCGGGGGCTCCCGAGGGGGGTGACGTCGCCGGGGAATCCGGCGGGATTGTGGATGAATATAACGGTGTGGGGGGGCTGGAGTTGTGCTTATGGTCGGGGTTGAGGTACGATAGGACATGCCCCAATTGCCACGGAACAGCGGCAGCGAGCGTCAGGACGACGGCCCGGCGCGGGGATCTGACCTCCTGGCCGGGGCCGGGCACACCTCTCACACCACCGAGTTCTACAGCCCCGTGCCCGATGGGTACCGCAAGGGCCGGCATCGCTACGTCGCCGTGTTCGGCACGGTGATGAGCGGGCTGGGCAAGGGCATCTTCGCGTCGAGTCTCGCGAAGCTGATGAAGGACAAGGGGCTGGTGGTCGCGCCGATCAAGATGGAGGGCTACCTGAACATCGATTCGGGGACGCTCAATCCGTTCCGTCACGGCGAGGTGTTCGTGCTGGACGACGGCACGGAGTGCGACATGGATTTGGGAACGTACGAGCGCATGCTCGACCAGAACCTGTCGCGGAAGAACTTCGTGACGTCGGGGCGGATCTTCAGCGAGATCCTGGAGCGCGAGCGGCGCGGGCAGTATCTCGGGCGGGACGTGCAGATGATTCCGCACGTGACGGGCGAGGTGAAGCGTCGGCTGCGTGAGCTGGCGATGTACGGGGACGGGAAGAATCCGGCGGACGTGGTGTTCGTCGAGGTCGGCGGGACGGTGGGGGACTACGAGAACGGCTTCTACATCGAGGCGCTGCGCGAGCTGGCGTTCGAGGAGGGGCCGAACTCGATGTGCATGGTGGCGCTGACGTACGTCATCGAGCCGCCGGCGCTGGGCGAGCAGAAGAGCAAGGCGGCGCAGCTCGGCATCAAGCGGCTGATGGAGGCGGGCGTGCAGCCTCACATCATCGCGTGCCGCGCGTCGAACCCGTGTTCGCACACGGTGATGCAGAAGATCGCGATGTTCTCGAACGTGCCGCTGCGCCGGGTATTCAGCATGCACGATCGTCCGAGCATCTACACGATCCCGGACGCGATGCGCCGGGCGGGGCTCGATCGCGAGGTGATGAGCATCCTCGAGCTGCACGACCGGGTGGATTCGGAGGCGGAAGACCGGGCGCGCGAGGAATGGATGGCGTTCGCGCGCGGCCTGACGGCGCCGAAGAGCCGGCGGGTGCGGATCGGGCTCGCGGGCAAGTACGCCGCGCTGCGCGATGCGTACGCGTCGATCGACAAGGCGATCGAGCATTGCGCGGCGCATCTGAACTGCGACGCGGAGATCGTGTGGATCGAGTCGGACGACGTGAACGAGACGACGGTCGGGGAGCGGCTCGCGGGATTGGACGCGGTGATCGTTCCGGGCGGGTTCGGCTCGCGCGGCGTGGAGGGAAAGATCGCGTGCGTTCGGTATTGCCGCGAGCAGGGCGTGCCGTACCTCGGAATCTGTCTTGGGTTCCAGGTCGCGGTGATCGAGTATGCGCGGCACGTGCTTGGCCTGAAGAACGCGAATTCGACGGAGTTCGATCCGAGCACGCCGGATCCGGTGATCAGCGAGCTTCCGGAGCAGAAGAAGGTCGAGATGCTGGGCGGGACGATGCGGCTGGGCGGGCAGGACGTGGCGATTCGTCCGGGGACGCTGGCGGCGCATCTGTACGAGGGGAAGCGGTCGGTGCGCGAGCGGTTCCGGCATCGGTACGAGGTGGACCCGGCGTACATCGATCGGCTGGAGGCCGCGGGGATGATCTTCTCGGGCCGTCACCCGCAGCATCCGATCATGCAGTTCATGGAGCTGCGTGGTCCGGAGCAGGCGGGGGGCCATCCCTTCTTCGTGGGCGGGCAGTTCCATCCGGAGTTGACGAGTCGTCCGCTGAAGCCGCAGCCGATGTTCATGGGGCTGATGGCGGCGGCGCTGAAGCGGAAGCATCCGGACGCGGACGTGGGACGGTGGATTCGTCCGCCGGCGCGGAACTCGAAATCGGACGCGGTGGCGCAGGTGTGCTAGCGACAGCGCGTCGGATGGCGCCAACAATCGGATTCGCATACGGCGGCGCGCTGAGGCGACGAGGGACTGTCGCGTGATGGCGCCGCGGACGGAAGCTGAGCGAACATGTCGACCATGGCCTGGTACATCCCGCTGCTGATTTTCCTTGCGCGCATCGTGGACGTGTCGATCGGCACGGTGCGGACGATGCTGCTGGTGTCGGGGAACCGCTGGCTGACGCCGATTCTCGGGTTCTTCGAGGTGACGGTGTGGGTGCTGGCGGTGAGCGGCGTGCTGAAGTACCTGACGGAGTGGTCGGCGATTCTCGCGTATGGAGCGGGGTTCGCGGCGGGGATCTATGTGGGGATGCTGATCGAGGATCGCATGGCGATCGGGTACCGGATCCTTCGGGTGATCAATCCGAATCGGGGTCTGAACCTGTCGTCGCTGCTGCGTTCAAGGGGATTCCGCGTGACGTCGGTGGAGGGCCACGGCCGCGACGGGCCGGTGGAGATGGCGTTCACCGTGGTGCGTCGGCGCGAGGTTCCGGACGTGCAGGAGATCCTGAAGGAGGCGTCTCCGGACGCGTTTGTGACGGTGGAGCGTGTGGACCGGCCGTCGGGCGGCGCATGGGGCCGCACCCGCGCGGGCGTGAGGCCTGTGGCGGGGTTGGGTGGGTTTGCGAAGTAGGGTGCGGGGCGGGTCGATTGACCACGGTGTGCCGCGGGCTACAGTGGCGGTCCCGCGAGAGCGGTTTTTGAGGCGATGTAGCTCAGCTGGTTAGAGCGAGGGATTCATAAACCCTAGGTCGGCGGTTCGAGTCCGCCCATCGCCATTGGGACTTGGAGCGTCTGGACGCGACAAGTCCTTTGTTTTTGGGGGTTTGCGAGGATTGCGAATCCGAGGGCTGTCCGGCGCTGTCGCGGCCGGTCTCGTTCTGGCTTCGGCAGGGCACTGCGCTTTTCGCTGAGCGCTCTTCGACGGGGCGCTGACTCGGGGATTCTTCGGGCACACCCTGGGTCACCCCGGCCATCCGGTCAAGGTGGGCGTCGTTGGTCTGGGCGTAGTGGTTCGCGGAGACCAGCGCGGCGTGGCCCATGGTCTTGGCGACGACATGGAGCGGGGCGACGTCGAGGAAGTCGGTCTCGGCGGCGCGGCGGAGTGCCTGCCAGAGATCCTCCCACGGCTCGACGCCGGACTTCTCGATGGCCTGACGCAGGCGGCGGCTGAAGTTGTTCTTGCTGAGCGTGATGACGCGGTCGTCTGCGGGGTCGTGCGCGGCGACGGCCTCGACGAGGAAGGGCAGCAGGTCCGTCGTGATCGGGACGACGCGCGTCGCCTTGTCGCGGCTGCCGCCTGCGCGGCGGTGGAGCTTGGGGGCGTAGACGGTCATGCGGCGGGCTTCGAGGTCGATGCCTGACCAGCGGAGGGCGTGGGTCTCGCTGGGGGTCCGTAGGCCGGCGAAGCGGGCGAGGGCAAAGAGGAGACGCATTTGCAGGTCCGGGAGCGCCTCGAGCACGCGGGCGGCGTCGTCGCGCGAGACGTAGCGGGAGCGGTCCGCGGCGATGGGGCCCTTCGGCAGACCGGCGAATGGGTTGGCGTCGATGACGCGGTCTTCAACGGCGTCGCGGAAGAGCTGGCTGGCGCCTCGGGTGAACCGGCGAACGGTCGCCTCGCTGAGACCCGTCTCGAGCATCTCGGCCCGCCAGCGCTTCGCGTCGGTGGCGGTGATGGAGCTGATGCCGCGGTCGGCTCCGAAGAACTTGACCATGCCGCGACGGACCTGGTCGAGGCCGTTCAGCGACGACGCCTTCAACTCCGGTCGACGGCGGTCGAGGTACTCATCCCAGCGGACGGCAAGCGCCTGCGACCTGGCGACGACGTCCGCGCGCTCCGGCGCGAGCTCGGCCTTGACCAAGCGGGCGTGCAGTTCGGGGGCGAGTCCGCTCAGCCATGCGGCGGTGTCGGTGTGGATGGAGGTGTTGGCCGCGCGGGCGCTGATGAGGCGCTCGATGTGGATCTTCGCGGTCTCGGCGGTCTGGCGGTCAACCTGACCGAGGAGCACGCGGCGCTTCTGGTGCGGCGGATGCGGATCACGGAAGTCGATCGCGCGCGACGGCTTCTTCTTCGCGCTTCTCGATTTGATGGTGAAGAGTGTCGCCATGTCGTGTCACCTCGGTCGGGATGATGCCATGCGCTTCGGTGGTTGTCGAGAACAACCCGGAGGATTTGTTCGGCGCGAAGGGGCGCGCGGTGTAATGCGTGCGAGGCGGCGAGCAAATAGTCGGAGCGATTCGGACGAGCGATCGTCATGTGTTGGCACCGCCCGGAATCGGGAGAGCGGGTCCCGGCTCGATGAACGTCGGTCCACCTCTTGGATTGTGGGCAGATGATTCAGTCATGACCGCGTCCTCGAGGCCGCTGCACCTGAATGCATCGATATCCGCGCTTCGTGTACTCCGCCGCAACCTCCTCAGGCGTTGCGGCGTGTCCGCCGATCGACGTGTTCTTTCGCTCACGTTCTTCACGAAGGGCCTTTGCGAGCCCTTCTCCCTCGCCATCAACGAGCTTCTTGTGAATGAAGCCGCCCATACTCGAGATCCGCTTGCCGCCCGCTTTCAAATCAATGACTTCCAGCGCTACGGCCTCAACATGGTCGGCGGCAAACGCGAGCACAAGTTCGTCGGCGAAGCGGCCAAAGACCCTGGCCTTGGCCAATGCCTCGTAAGCGAGGCGCCGATCTGCATCAGATGTAGAACCCTGCTGCTGCTGCTGCTGCTGCTGGAGCTTAGCATCGATCTTCGACATGGCAATGACCTCCACCAGCGTGTCGCTGTGCGTCGTGACGGGGCGTTTCGGGAGCGCTTCCAAGATCCGAGTTTTGAAGGCTGTGTCAGCGGGGGCGAACGCGGCACTGTCCATCCTGCTTCAGGGCATTGATAAAGCGCTCCAACTCGGCCGCTTCGATCCTGGTAGATCGTCCGATCTGGACATACGCCAACCGCCCCGCCTCGATCTGCCTTTCGACCGTGCGAACGCTGACCGCTAGCTCCCGCGCGACCTCAGATTTCCGCAAGAGTCGATGCGGGCCGGTTTCCTTCGTCATATGCGGACTCCCTTCGCGGGCCGGCGCGGCCCACATGGCACGAGGATGTCCGCGTCAAAAGCAAATTCAAGGGGCTTGCGCCCAGCCTTGCGCCTATTTGCGTTTGCTTGCGCCAGGCTGCGTCGCGGCCCGAGATTTCGCCTGCAGTTCAGGGAAGTCATCCGGCCAATGACGGAGGATGTCTGCGACGCAGTAGTGGGTCGTACCACCCTCGATTCGGCTGGCGACCCGCTTGGTCCTACGGCCCTTGCCCGCCGCCATTCGAATCCTCGATTTGAGCTTGTCGTCCGCGCAAATCTGGTGAATCGGCCAGAACAACTCGCCGCTTGGGACGTTACGTGGGAATGATTCTGCCCTGCCGTACGTTCCGGTGGCGATCGAGAGCTTTCGCAGCCAAGCTGAAGCTTCGCCCGACAGCTTCGAGAGGCGACGGTGGATGTCGTGCCAGATACCGCCGGCATTGCGCTTCGCTGCGTGTCCATCCAACGCCTGCAGGTCCTCAGCCACGATGATCAGGAATTCTGCGAGATCGTCTACGGGCTTCCTCGACTTCCCCCGCAGCAGGCAATCAGCGTCTCCGGCCTTGACGAGATCCTGAGCATCGATGGCCCGTTCGCGGGCGGTATTCGCGAGCGATCGCACGCTGTCGCAGAAGTCAAACATCAGCTGCGTCCGCTTCTGTGGCGGCATCCGATCAGCATCGGCCGTGAACGGCGGCGTGACGACGCCGGAGTGAGCTAAACCAGTCTGCATGAGCCGGGCAAGCGACTCGACGATGGAATCCAGCGCAGCGCTGATTCGCTCGCCGCTGCCGAGCGGCGCAGAAATGCGTGAACCACGCGTGTGCGACTCTCCATGTCGATCGGTCATAGACGTTGCCTCCGTCCTTGCGATGCACCAATCCGCGCGGCATAAACGGCTAGTGCAGGAAGCCTCCGTTGGAGCGGCGGCAATCCGGCGCTCAAGAACATTACCGATGTCGCAGGGATCGCGAGATCTCTGTTCACGGCCCGACACGGCGCGCCACGGGAAGTCTTAGCCGGGGCCGTGCGCCGGTTCGGCGCGCCGAGATGCCGTGGATCGCAGCCACCCCCCGCCTGTATGTGCGCGAACCGAGCGGAACCGCCGGCCGCACCAGAATCGCGGGCAAGAAGTCTGGCGGTCGAGATGGAAGCCAACTACATTACGGCGGACTAGGGTGCCTGTGTGGGGTGTCCCCCTTCATGCCTGGCCGAGGACTGAAAGCCCTAGAGCGTGACTCTCTCCGATCACCAGGCGTGCTATTTCGCCCATGATCTGACTCGCCTTGGAGCGGTCGGAGACATCGATCGTCTGAGCGCGACGTTATTCGATTCAAAGGTTGATCTGAATCCACACCAAGTCGAGGCTGCGCTCTTCGCCATTGCGAATCCGATGCAGCGAGGCGTCATCCTAGCGGATGAGGTTGGCCTCGGAAAGACGATCGAGGCGGGGCTCGTGTTGTGTCAACGCTGGGCGGAGCGAAAGCGCCGTCTGATCGTGGTCTGCCCGGCTCACATTCGTAAACAGTGGCAGATGGAGCTCGCCGAGAAGTTCCAGCTGCCCTCGATTGTCCTCGACCGACGTATTTGGCGGCAGTTGCGCGACGACGGCGCCGTCAATCCGTTTGACTCCGGTGTGATCTCCGTCATCTCCTACGGGTTCGCCGCTCGGATGAAGGACGATTTGCGTGCAACGCCGTTCGATCTCGTTGTATTCGACGAGGCGCACAAGCTTCGAAACGCTTACCAACCCAGCCGGAAGGGCGGCCAAGCGGTTCGCTGGGCCTTTGAGTTGCGTCAGAAGATCCTGCTCACTGCGACTCCGCTCCAGAACAGCCTCCTTGAGCTCTACGGGCTTGGTTGGCTCATCGATGACCACGTCTTCGGCGACAAGGGCGCCTTTCAGGCGAGGTATTGCAACGCTGGCGGGGACTTGGTCGGGCTCAAGGAACGGCTGGCGCAAGTCTGCAAGCGAACGCTTCGAAGGGAGTGTCCGTATGTCGCGTACACCAAGCGGCACGCGATTACGCACCCGTTCTCGCAAACGACCGAGGAGAAGTCGCTTCAGCGAGATGTCTTAGAGTTCATGCGGCGCGAGATCAGCTATTCGTTCCCGCAGCGGCAGCGCCATCTGATCGAGATCATTCTGTTCAAGACGCTCGCGTCCTCCCCGCAGGCATTGGCGAGCACCCTTCGCACGATGCGAAAACGTGTGATCGGGATTCGTGATGGGCTATTGGATCAGGAGAATGACGGCCTGCTCGATGACCTCGAAGAGAATGAGGACTTCGATCTCGACGCGCTGGCAGAGCATCTGGACGCGGTCGAGGAGGGCGAGGAAGCAGGGGGGATTGGGCTTCAGGGTCGGCTCCTTGCCGAGGAGCTCAGCGTCCTTGATTCGCTCATCGCACGTGCTGACGGCATCGGTGGCGATAGCAAGTCCCGGGCTCTACTGACGGCGCTTGAGAACGCGTTCGAACGACTCGTTCAAGTCGGTGCAGCACGGAAGGCGCTTGTCTTTACGGAGAGTCGCAAGACTCAGGCGTTTCTAGCTTCGTATCTGGAGGCCAACGGATACGCTGGCAAGGTCGTTGTCTTCAACGGATCCAACAACCACCCGAGCGCGCAGCGGGCCTATGAACGATTCACGAAGAAGCACGCCGGCGGGGACCAGCTCACGGGATCCAAAGCGATCGACATGCGATCTGCGTTGATCGAGGAGTTCCGAGATCGAGGCGAGATTCTGCTTGCCACCGAGGCCGCGGCGGAGGGCGTGAACCTTCAGTTCTGCTCGCTGGTGGTCAACTACGACCTTCCTTGGAATCCGCAACGCATCGAGCAGCGGATCGGGCGATGTCACCGGTATGGGCAACGACATGACGTCATCGTCGTCAACTTCCTCTCCCACGACAATCTCGCGGACCGGCGGGTTCAGGAGTTGTTGCAACAGAAATTCAGCCTCTTCGATGGGCTCTTTGGCGCTAGCGACGAGGTGCTTGGCGCGATCGAGGATGGCGTGGATTTCGAGAAGCGTGTCCTAGCGATCCTCAAGAATTGCCGGACAGATCGAGAGATCGAGGCTGCGTTCGTCGAGCTTCAACGCGAGTTGGAAGAGACCATCAGCCAGCGGATGACGGAGGCGAAGCAACAGCTGTTCGATCACTTTGACGCGGACGTGCACGATCGACTTCGAATGCGTGGGGAGTCTGCGAGGGTCGCGCTCGACCGGCTCGGATCGCGATTCTGGCGACTCGCGACGTGGGCGCTCTCGGATCGGGTTCAGCTCGATCATGATCGACTCGAGTTCGTGCTCGGCGCAGCGCCTCAAGCCGGGATTCCGACGGGACGCTACCGGCTGATGACTGGAGCGGCAGCGGATGACGATGCCGCCGAACCAGAAGCCCATCTCCTTCGACTGAAGTCACCACTCGGCGAATGGATTCTTGAGACAGCGAAGCACGCGCCGACGCCGGCATGTACGGTTGAGTTCGACGTGTCCGGACATGGGCGCATCATCAGCTCGCTATCTCCGCTCGTGGGCAAGGCCGGCTGGCTTCGACTGGAGAAGCTGACGATCGAGTCTGACGAGCGAGAAGAGTTCCTTCTTTTCACGACCATCACCGATGATGGCGGCAACCTCGACCAGGACCAGTCGCAGCGACTCATGGAGGTCGAGGGCTCCGTCGTCAACGCCAGGGAGGTCGAGCCTGCGGCGTCTCTTCGAGCCCAACTGGACGCCGACTGCGATCGGCTTGTTCAGGCCACATTGGCACGCGCCACCGAGAACTTCAATTCCCGGTTCAGGCAGCTGCAGCAGCAGATCAATCAGTGGGCGGACGACAAGATCAAGGCCGCGGAGATGGAGCTGGATTCGATCAAGAAGCAGCTCCGTGCAATGCGTCGATCGGCAGAGCTTGCCGAGACGACGCAGATTCGGGCCGAGGCGGAGGAGGCGGTCGCCCAGCTGGAGCGCAAGCAGCGGCAACAGCGGAAGGCAATCTTCGAGCTGGAGGATGACTTGGAAGACCAGCGCAAGAAGCTCATCGGGGAGATCCGGGCTCGCGTCGAGCAGCGATCGTCCCACGAGCCGCTCTTCTTGCTGCGATGGACCGTTGTGTGAGCGTCGAGGGGACCACATCGGGTCAGGCGGCTGGGGCACAGCAGGATGGCCAAGCCGCGACACGGCGCCGGAGAAGGCGGCTGGTGCGGCGTCACTACTACGCCGTCGCCGCGTCCAGTGACGAGATCGACCTTCCTCGCCTTCCGCCGCTGGGCTACCTCCAGCAGTCGAAGCTCATCCGTGCGGCGCAGAGCGGCGATCCTGAAGCATGGAAGCGACTTTGGATTCAACACGCGCGGCTCGCCTTCAGCGTTGTGAATCGGCACCGTGTTCCGCCACAGCACATTGCTGACGCCGTCCAGGAGGCGCAACTCGGGCTGGCGCGCGCGATTCAGAAGTTCGAGATTGAGCGCCTCCACGAATTCTCCACGTATGCCTATCACTGGCTGCGACAGGCAGTCATGCGCTTCCGGAAGCAGCGTGTGCCGCGAACCCGGATGCCCGACTATCTGTTTGGGATGTACCAGCATTTTCGGGAGCACGTGGCGGACGCGCCGACGAGGTCGGCTTGGTTCGATGCGCGCGATCGAATCATGTCTTCCGACACGGCGATGTACGAGCGTTTGAGGCGGATTCACGCGATCGAGGCCGCGGAGCCGTTGACTCGGGACTGTCCAAAGGCGGCGCCCGTCCCTGATCTGTTGGCGGCCGAGGCGTTGGCCGAGCGGTTGAAGGATGTCTGGGACTGCCTCGGTCAGCTGACGCCCCGAGAGCGGCAGGTGATCTGTGAGCGATATGGTCTCGGGGACCAGGAGGAGCGAACGCTTGAACAGATCGGCGAGCGGTTTGGCGTCACGCGCGAGCGCATCCGCCAGATCCAGTTGAAGGCGGAGTTCAAGCTCCGGAAGCTCCTTGCCGCTCGAGGCTACGGGACGCCGCCGGCCGAGGGCGCGGTCGCGCCCGTGATGCCCGTGGCGAGAGCCGTGTTGCCCGCGGTCCCCGTCGCCGTTGCGCAGGCGCCACACGACGCGATTACGATCTCGGCCTTCCGCCCACCAAACCGAGAGCCCACCCTGTTCGAGCCATGACGACCGCTTCCGCCGAACCCAAGACGCCGAGCATCACCGAGTCCCGCTTCGACCTGCTGAAGGCGAAGCTGCGCGAGCTCTTCGAGCTGGACAAATCGGACCTGGACTTCGGCATCTATCGCATCATCAACGCGCGGAACAAGGAGATCACGGAGTTTCTCGACCGCCAGCTGCGGCAGGGGGTGGCGGAGACGCTGGCGGAGCATGGCGCAGGGGAGGCAGGGGCCGCCCAGGCGGAGCTGGACAAGGCCATTGCCCAAGCGAAGGAGCTGGGTGTCGATCCCGACACGTCGGAGAAGGTGAAGGCCTTACGGGCCAAGGTCGCCGCGGCGGGCGGTGGGGCGGCCGGCGAGATCGAGGCCGACGTCTACAACCACCTGCTCAACTTCTTCTCGCGGTACTACGAGGAGGGCGACTTCATCTCGAAGCGCCGGTACAAGGGCGACACGTACGCCATCCCGTACAGCGGCGAGGAGGTCACGCTCCACTGGGCGAACAAGGACCAGTACTACATCAAGTCGGGAGAGTGGCACCGGGACTACCGGTTCCGGATCGGCGACCACTCCGTGCGCTTCAAGCTGGTCGAGGCGACGCAGGAGGTCGGGAACAACAAGGAGCGCGATGACGCGAAGCGGCGGTATGTCCTCGACGAGGAACAGCCCGTGGAGGCGAGCGAGCGCGAGCTGGTCCTGCGGTTTCAGTTCCGGGCGCCGACCGAGGGCGAGAAGGCCCGCGCGGGCGATGGCGCCGTTGCGATCTGGGGCGGGAAGTTCGCCGCGTCCACCAAGGGTGACGAGCGTGAGCAGTTCTGCGCGGACGCCGAGATGCGGGCAATGGAGGCTATGTCGGAAGTGTGGCGGAAGCGCGTCGATGCGACGGCCGCGACGGACGCGAAGCCGTCGCGCACGCTGCTTGGCAAACACCTGGACCAGTTCACGGCGCGGAACACGTTCGACTATTTCATCCACAAGGACCTGGGCGCATTCCTGCGGCGGGAGCTGGACTTTTACATCAAGAACGAGGTGGTGCGCCTCGACGACATCGACGCGGCGCCTCCGGACCAACTCCTGCGGATGCAGGGCCGCGTCAAGGCCATCCGGCGCGTGGCGGGGCGCGTGATCGACCTGCTGGCGTCGATCGAAGACTTCCAGAAGAAGATGTGGCTCAAGAAGAAGTTTGTGTTGAACACGAACTGGCTGGTGACCATCGACCGCGTTCCGGCGAAGCTGCGCGATGTCGTCGCCACGAACAAGGCGCAGTGGGAGGAGTGGGAGCGGCTGGGGTTCAAGCCGGAGGAAACAGCTGACGGGCTGTTCCGGGGAGCGACGTGGGGGACTCGAGAATATCTGGACGTGTGCGACAAACTGCCGCTAAATACTCGCCACTTTGGCGACGATTTCATCGCGGAGTTGTTGGCAACAGAATCACTTGCAACAAATGGGCTGTTTGATTCTCGACTCCTCGGCATCACCGCTCACGGCGAGAATTCACAAGTATTGCAGCTGCTTCAAGAGAGGTACAGAGAGCGGATACAGTGCGTCTATATCGACCCGCCGTACAACTCTAACACTTCTGAGATTGCGTACAAAAATAGCTATAAGCACTCGTCTTGGTTAGCTCTGATGGACGGACGGCTGTCACTTAGCAGGCCGCTGTCCACCGACGACGGATCGCATGTGATTGCAATCGATGAGAATGAACATGAAGTGTTAGGTCAGCTGCTGTCACAATGCTTTCCAAGTCACGAAAAGGTTGAAGTTGCCGTAATACATAATAAGAAAGGGATTCAAGGAAACTATTTTTCCTTCAATCATGAATACGCGTTCTTCTGCATTCCACCCAGTCTTCCGGAGACTAGGGGTCAGCCGGTTGCCGAGGACGAATGGGAGTACGCGAATCTTCGAAAGTGGGGCCGGGAGTCAGATCGCAAGAGCGCCCGAAACTGCTTCTACCTATCTATGTGGAAAACGGGGAGATCGTGGGATTCGGCGACGTATGTGACGACGATGAACATCCAGCCAGTTCTAATGTTCGCAATGGTGCGTGTATTGCGGTCTATCCGATCGACAGCAAGGGGGTTGAGCGAAAATGGCGGTATGCGAGGGCGACCGTCGAGGGAATTCGCCAGCTACTGAAGGTGCACGTCACGACCAACGGCGAGATCCAGATTCAGAAGGCCGTTGCTGAGCGCGCGATTAAGACTGTGTGGGATGATCCTCGGTACATCGCGGGCGATTATGGGACAAAATGGCTGACCGACCTTGGCTTGAAGGTCAGTGACGATATCTATCCTAAGTCATTGCATACGGTTGTCGACTCGATTGTCGCCGTGTCAGATACGCACGCGATCGTTCTCGACTACTTTGCAGGATCGGGCACATCTGGGCATGCGGTCATACATCTAAATAGAAATGGTGCGGCGATGTCATTTGTGCTCGCTGAAATGGGATGGTATTACGAGAGTGTGTTGCGCCCGCGTGTTGCCAAGGTCATCTACAGCTCGGCGTGGAAGGATGGGCAGGCGCAAGCACACGATCAGGGTCTGTCGGCCCTCGTCAAGAGCTTTGCAGTTGAGTCGTACGAGGACGCGTTGAACAACCTGCCGGCACTAGCTAGTGATATGTTCGAAGGCTCGCCGAAGGAGAGGGTGGATGCACTGATTCGCTATTCCCTCGACCTTGAGCTTGGTCCCCAGCTGCTCGATCTCAATGCATTCCTCGATCCGTGGTCCTGCACGATCCATGCCCAGCTAGCCGGGGACGACGAAATCCGGCCGCAGCGTGTGGACCTGGTGGAGACCTTCAACTACCTCATAGGGCTCAAGGTCGGCGCCTACGGACCGATGGAGCGTTACGCCGCGGAATTCGAAAGGGCGGACCACGCCGATGGGCTGGGCCGACTGAAAGTGAGGGGTCGCCTGAACCGCGACGCGGACGGGCCGTTTGTCTTTCAACGGGTCGAGGGGGAGTTGAACGATGGCGCCGCGACGCGGGTTCTGGTGGTCTGGCGCAAGCTGACAAACGATCCTGAGAAGGATGCAGCGGTTCTCGAGGCATGGATGGAGCGGCATCGCGAGAATACGAAGGAGCGGAGTGAGCACCGGGACTACCAAGTGATCTACATCAACGGACCGGTGACGCTGCCACAGCCGACGCAGGAAGTGCGGACGGTGTATCCGCTGGAGGAGACGTTCAAGGCGAAGATGTTCGAGGACTGCGACGGGGGCGTGGGTGGCTAAGCGTGGGGGCGCCAGGTCGAAGTCGGCGCCGAAACCGGACTTTCACCGGCAAACGGTGCTGTTCCAATGGGCGCTGGATCAGCTTGGTGTAACGAGTCTGGCCGACCTGCGCGAAAAGTACCAGATCGGTCCGGACAGCCGCGAGGGGATCTCTGCGGAGACAGGTCGGCATTACTTCTTCGATGCGCTGTCGAACCCATTGGCACCGGTGGCGGGAGCGCGAATTCGCGCGGACCGGCTGGCGGAGTACGAGCAGAACATCCTCGCCGACACGCTGGCGATCAATACAGCTCGTGCACGGCACGGCGAGCCCACGATTCAGTGGAAGTATCACCAGTATTTGGCGCTGCTGTTCACGGAGATGTACCTGGATCGGTACTTCGCGGACGCGGCCGGGCTCCGGGCGGAGATCAACGAGCAGATCCTCCGACACAATGAGGGCGTCCATGAGGTCGATCGCGTCTCGCCGTTCCCGATAGAGCCGACGGGACACGGAAAGGAGTTTGACGACGCGGACCCGCGCCGGCAGCTGGGGCGGCTGGCGTTCTGGTGCGCGACCGGCGCGGGCAAGACGCTGCTGATGCACATGCACATCCTGCAGTTCCGCCGGTATCAGGCGCGGGCAGGAGCTAGCAGGGGCGAGAAGCTGGAGCAGGTCTTGCTCGTCACGCCCAACGAGGGGCTGACGCGGCAGCATGCGACAGAGCTCGCGCGAGCCGGCTTCAAGCCGCTGACGGAGGCCGATGCGCTCAGCGCGACGCTCTTCGCTCAGTCGGGCGGGCAGGTGGCGGTGAAGATCATCGACATCCACAAGTTTCGCGATGACCACGGGGACAAGACGGTGGCGACGGAGGCGTTCGAGGGGCGGAACCTGGTGCTTGTGGACGAGGGCCATCGCGGCGCCGGGCGCGGCGAAGAAGGCAAGTGGATGCAGCGGCGGGATCAACTCGCCAGGGACGGATTCACGATCGAGTATTCCGCGACCTTCAAGGAGGCCGTCACGGGCGACGAGAAGATGCGACTTCGGTACGCGCGGAGCATCCTGTTCGACTACGCCTATCGCAGTTTCTATCGCGACGGCTACGGCAAGGACTTCACAATCCTGAATTTGGAGGACAACAAGCATCAGACGCGATACCTGACGGCCGCGCTGCTGCTCTATTACCAGCAGCTGCGGGTCTGGAAGGATGGCGGCGAGGCGATCAAACCGTTCAGGATCGACAAGCCGTTGTGGGTCTTCGTGGGGCACACGGTCGTGGGGAAATCGACGTCGAAGGACGACGAGGTGTCCGTCTCGGATGTGGTGCAGGTTCTCCTGTTCGTGAAGGGGTTTCTCGCTGACGCCGCGGCGTCGCGGGCGCTGATCCGCGATCTGCTCGAGAACGGCTTCACGGACAGCCACGGCAGGAATCTGCTGGCGAATCGGCTCCAGCACCTGGACACGACGGGGGACAAGGGGGCACTGGCGAAGGACGTGCACGAGGGCATTCTGCGGGATGTGTTCAACGCCCCCGGCGGTGGTTCGCTTGCGGTGCAGCTGCTGAAGTCCGTCGAGGGTGAGTTGGCGCTCAAGGTCGGTGAGGCGCCGCCGTTTGGTGTGGTAAACGTCGGTGACCCTGGCGCCGTGGCGGAGGCCTGCCAGGAGAAGAAGATCACGAAGCTGGAAGACGACCAGTCCCGGGCTTCGCTGTTCGAGCGGATCAACCACGATGACAGCCCGATCAATCTTCTGGTCGGTTCGCGCAAGTTCACGGAGGGGTGGAATTCTTGGCGCGTTTCGACGATCGGCCTGATGAATCTGGGTAAGAACGAGGGCGCCCAAATCATCCAGCTGTTCGGCCGCGGCGTGCGGCTGCGCGGCTACCGGATGGGTCTGCGCCGGTCGTCCGTGCTGGCGGAGAAGCCGACGCCGCCAAGGAATCTGCGCCAGGTGGAGACGTTGCAGGTCTTCGGTGTGAAGGCCGACTACATGAAGCGGTTCCGCGACTGGATCTACGAAGAAGTCCCCGAGGCACAGGAACGCGCGGTCTGGGACCTGCCTGTCGTCAAGACGCTGCCGAAGAGAAAGCTGAAGACGATTCAGATCAAGAACGTCATCGAAGGGGTCAAGGTGGAGCGCGGGCAGGCGTTTCGCACGCTGGGGCCCCTCGTCCGGCTGCGCCCGCCCGATCCGAAAGATTCGAAGGACGATTGGCTGCGAAACAACCCGACGCGGCTGAACTGGTTGCCGCGGGTTGTGGGGCTAGTAGGGAAGGACAAGGAAGTCTCGAAGGACGTGGGGCAGGTTGATGATCGTCCCAGGCAACGGCTGGACCGACTGCCAACGCTGATGTTCGACGTCGACGGGCTGTTGTTCGGAATTGAGGAATTCAAGGCGGGCCGCGGCTTGGATCGGCTGCATGTGGACCGCGATGCGATCCGTGCACTGCTGGCGGATGCAACTTGGTACGAGCTGTTCGCCGCGGATGACGACATGCGGCTCGATCGCATCGAGAACCGTGCTCAGTGGCAGAGGATGGCGCAACAGCTTCTGAACGCATATGCGGAGAAGTTCTACCGGTACATTCGTGGCCGCTGGGAGGCGCCGTATATCGAGGTCGTGGACATGCAGGAGGACGACCCGAACTTACTCGAGAGCTATGCGATCGAGACGACCGAGTTTGCGAGGACGGCGAAGGATATCGAGCGGATCGAGGGCGTTGTTCGCGACTTGCGAGAGGCGGTGGCGAAGGACGCGTTGATCGATTGGCGCAAGAGCGAGGGCCGCTGGCGGACGGTCCCGTTCGCGGGGCATCTGTACCAGCCACTGCTCTACGTCGGTAGGAACTCAGAGATCCGATTGCTTCCGGTCGCGCTCGACAAGCACGAGGCCAAGTTTGTCGAGGATCTCGCGAAATGGTGCAAAGGTCAGAAGGGTGCAGAGGTTTACCTGCTTCGCAACCAGGCGGTGACCGGGCTGGGCTTCTTCCAGGCGGCGAACTTCTATCCCGACTTCCTGCTCTGGGTGCAGGACGGCGAGCGGCAGCATCTCGCGTTAGTCGATCCCAAGGGCTTGCACAATCACGGGCCGAGCGATCCGAAGGTGCTCTTTGCGACCCAGGATATTCCGCGGCTGCAAAAGATTGTTGAGGCACAGTCTCCCGAGCTCGCATTGCACGCGTTCATCGTGTCGAACACGCCGCTCGACAAGCTGAAGTGGACCTCGGGCACCACGCGGATGACGAAGGATGAGATCGAGGCGCTCGGCGTTCTGTTTCAGGAAGATGATGCGACGGAGTACATTGAGAAGATGATGGGGGTGATTCTGCGAGAGGAAGCGACAGCTCACTAAGTCCGGACGAGCGCGGACGCGAAAGCGCTTTGCCACCGGCTCTGATCGCCAGATGCCGGGTCAGCGAGCCGCCTCATTTAGTAGCGACTGCGGGTTCCAGACCTGTTCGGCGATGCGGCGGTAGAGCTCTTGGCGGGCGTCGAGGTCTTCCTTACGGAACTTCGCGTGGGGCTGGAAAGGGAGGCCTGACTCCTTGATGAATCGTCGAAAGCCAGGGTCGTTCTCGTAGGCGAGTTCGTGGAGACTCTGCGCGAGAAGGTTTTGCTTGAGGTAGTGCTCGCGCTTTTTGGCGTAGGGAAGGTCGCCGTAGCTGGCGTTGAAGCTCTTGGGCAGCAGCAGCAGATCGCCGATGCGGTTTCGGTACTCTGCGAAGTCGGCGGGGTGGCCGAACTCGTCCTTGTGCCGGTCGAAGTGATCGGCCCAGATGTGCTCGACCTCGTACCCGTTCTTGCCGCGGCGAACGATGTATTCGGCGTAGTGCGATTGCCGGTGTGCCTTGGTTTCGATGTAGTCGGTCATTCGGGCAAGGATGCGGTGGATCTGCTTGCCGTTCATGCCGTGCAGCGCGAAGCGCTCGTTGGACGCGAACGTCTGCTCCTCGGCGTTCAGGCGCTCCACCAGGTGGGCGGCGAGCTCCGGGAGCGCCATCCCGCGGATGGACTTCATGACCAGGAACATCGAGTACTGCATTGTGGAGTAGGCCGTCGCTTTCCAGTTCCAGACGCGGCGCGCGATGACGATGTCGAGATAGCTTGCGGTGATCCGAAGCTTCCGAAGGATTGCCTCTTCGCCATCGTTCCGGTTCAGCGGCGCAAGGAGGACGGGGTACTGCAACGTGAAATCGTTCTGAGCGTTGTAGAAGACGGGTTCGAGCCCCTCGGTGAGCGTCTCCGACGCCTTACGAACGAGCTCGTACCAACGGGTGTAGAACGAGAAGTCTTCTTGAATAAATCGAGCGAAGTCGGCGCTCTTGCGAAGGCCGAGCGTCTCCTCCTTGTCGCGGACCCACCGATGGAACTCGGTTCCGATAAGATCAAAGTCGCGGGCGGATGCGCCCCGCTCGCGCGCACGAATGCTCTCGGCATGCTGCCCGCGGAGCCATGCCTTGATGGCGTCCGCGTCCTCTTCCTTCGACAGCTTCTTCAGTCGCGCGATCTGATCGCGCCAGAGCCGGCTGCAGTGGTTGCGGAGATCCGAGTCGGTGATATTTGCGAGCAGGTAACCCTTGAGCATGTCTGTTGCCGTCAGCGACAGACCCCGGTCGTTCATGGTCTCGAAGATCGTGTAGGCGTCGGCGTCGGAGTAGGCGGTGATCTCGACGAGGTACACGTTCTCGATGAGCCAGTCGGCAAAGTAGGGGAGGGCGACGCCCCTGAGGTCTTCGGGAAAGCGCTCCTCGATGTCCTGGTAACGTTCGAGGATGTTCACGACGGACTCCGGCTGGCCGCTCTCCTCGAACGACTTGCCGAGAAAGAGCGCCTCCATGCAGGGGGTGCGCTCGGGAACGTCGAGGTTGAACGATCTCTTTCCGAACTTCTGCGAGAAGATGAGCTCGGCGAGCTGGCCCTTCTGCTCCTCATCGGCGAGCTGACGATGCATGTAGATGAGGAGAAGGGTGAGAGAGGTCAGTCGCTGCTGACCATCGATGATGAACTTGTGCCCGTCCTTGTCGCTGATGATGATCGATCCGAGAAAGTAGTGGCCGTAGCTCTCGACTGCGGTGCGGTCGTTGTCGGGATCATGGCTCTCGAGGAACTGCTCGATGAGGTCGTCGATCAGCTCGGTGATCTGCTTCTGCTCCCAGCGGTATTCGCGCTGGTAGTAGTCGATGGCGTATTTGGCGCCACCGAGAAGGGAGCGAATGTTCTTGGCGTCGCCGCGGATTTCCTTCATGGGGCTCTCACTACTGATGAGCGGTCGCGATTCGAACGATGTCATCCACAGATTGGGCAGAGCCTCTCGCGATGAGATTATCAACGGCGTTGCCAATTCGATCCGACATGCGCGAGGTCGTTCGGCGGCTGCCAAACAGCCGCGCGACTTCTCGGATGAGATCCGAACGTAGCAAGCCGAACTGGCAAGTGAGCACATGGACTACGGCATTCTGGAGTTCGACGAGGGGGATGTCCTCAATGTCGCGATGCGAGTCCGGGAGATCGCTGGGGACACGGAATTGGGTGAATTCGGCGGAGGCTTGGACGGGCGACCAGAGGTCGTCGCCGCGCGCGAATATGACACCCGCACGTATCGCGGCGGATTGAACCGCGTCAAATCGGTCGCGGAACTGCTCCCGGATACGTTGCATGCCGGTCGCGTCCGCCAGCCGGCGCATGGCGAGCGACTTCGTCACCGGCGATTCAATCGCCACAATACGGCCGAGAGCGGTGATGAGGTGTGGCGTCGAGGCGGGGTCGTACACACCGAAATCCCCGAGGGGTCCTACGGTGATCTTGGCGGGAATGTATGGAGGCAGATCCTGGTTGGGCAAAGTCGAGGGGCCAGACGCGATTGGTGTCGGGAGAACTTCCGGCTGGGGCGAGTACGCCGGACCGTCGACAATCCGCTGGGGCTGTGTGGGCGTGAGATTCGGGCTCTGCACGTCTGGAGGCTGGGGAACTGCCGGCGCGGTCGTGCGCGGCGAACTCATTTCATCCTCCAGAGCATGAGCGAGCTTCGCGAGGCACCCTCTTCTGTCAACCTGCCATTCGGTTGACCACACACGGGCGATGCGCCAGCCAAGGCTTTCAAGGACGGACTGCCGGAGGCGATCGCGATCGCGCGCGGTCTTCGCGCTGTGGTACATTGCGCCATCGCATTCGACCCCGAGCAAGTAGCGACCAGGTTTGTCGGGGTGTCGTACGGCAAGGTCGATGCGGTAGCCGGCGCAACCAACCTGGCAATCGACCTGCCACCCGAGTTCGATCAGAGCATCGCAGACCGCGCGCTCGAAGTCGGAGTCGAAGTCGCGATGCGTCGGTAGCGACACGGAGGCAAGAGCTTCAGGGCCGCGTTTGGCGTAGTCGAGGAACGTCTTGAGGTGCGCGACGCCGACGGATTGGGTGCGACGCAGGTCGATGTCGTCGCTGGTGATCGAGGAAAAGACGATAAGCCGGCGTCGGGCGCGGGTGACGGCGACATTCAGGCGCCGCTCACCTCCGTCGCGGTTGATGGGCCCGAAGTTCATGGGCATTCGACCGTGCTGGTCGCGCCCGTAGCCGATGGAGAAGATGATGCAATCGCGTTCATCGCCCTGGACGTTCTCCAGGTTCTTCACGAAGACGGGCTCGAGGACGCTCGAACTGAAATAGCGCTCGATTTCCGGATGCTCGCGCCTGCGCTCATCGAGTAGGTCCTCGATGAGACTTTGCTGCGCTTGGCTGAAGGTGACGACCCCAATTGACTCCCTTTCAGCATCGGAGTCGGCGTCTTGCGCCCTGAGCATCCGAACAAGTTCGTCGGCCACGAGCACCGCTTCTATCCGGCTGGTGCGGGAACCGCCGCGATCGTAAACAGCGTTCGGCACGTGGCGGAAGGTGACACCAAGCTGCTCGCATCGCTCCTCGGGCGAGGGGAATGTGTGCAGTTCGTTGTTGTAGTAATGGTGGTTCGAGAAGGCGATCAGCGTCTCGTGCCGGCTGCGGTAGTGCCAACGCAGGCGCATGCTGCTGATGCCCGAAGCGTTGCACTCCTTCAGGATCGACTCCATATCGTCGATGGCGTGGTCGTCGGCTTCGAACTCGTCGTCGCTGTCGATGGTGCTGAAGAACGAGGTCGGAGGGAGTTGTTTGGAGTCGCCGACGACAATCACGTCCCTACCACGGGCCATGGCGCCGATGGCGTCCCATACCGGAATCTGCGACGCCTCATCAAAGATGACGAGGTCGAACGGCGGCAATTGGGAATCGAGGAACTGCGCAACAGAAAGCGGGCTCATCAGGAAGCAGGGCTTCAGGCGCGGCAGCAGCGTCGGCATTGACTCGATTAAACGGCGGGTCGGCAGATGACGGCGCTTCTTCTCAAGCTCGCGACGAAGTATGCCGAGTTCGGACTGCGGCGACGCGGAGCTGGAGGTGGCAGGCGCCCTGGCGGCGAGATGAGCTGCAACTACCGCCTGGGCCTGCTTGATGGAGCGCAGGTCGAGCGTCTTGAACGTCTCTATCGCGTCGGAGTGTGCGTCGGCATTGAATGAGCGGATGGCGTCTACGCGGTCGGCTACGGTGTTGAACCACGCGCGACCGAAGCTGCGCCAGAAGACGTCCTCGAGTTCGCTGAGGGGGCAGCCGCCTCGTTCGTAGAGCTGGACCAGCGGCTCAAGTCCGCATTTGACAGCTTCGGTTCGGGCGCTGTGCCAAGCGCACCAGGTGTTCAGCGAGGAGAGATTGTCGGTCCAGCGTTGGAGGGTCGAGCCGACCTGCCGCAACCACTGGCGCGAGGGGTCTCCGAACGCGTGATCGGCGTTGGTTGCGAGCACGCGCTCGATAGACTGCCATGTGTTGCTCCATTCGACCCAGGCGCGAGCGAGCGATGCGCCGCTGGCCCTGAGGCGGGCCGCGCCGTCGGGACTCGATGCGGCATCAGCGAGGCGCGTCGCGCAGCCGGGCATGGCAGTGTCGGCGTCAATGGCGGCGAGGGCTTTGGCGAGCTTCTCGCACCACTGACACACCTCCTCGATGGCGTCCCATGACGCTGCGCCATTGTTCCACTGATCGCCGAGCGCATCGACCAGGTCGGACTCCGGGTTCATCGAGTTGGTGAGGCGGCGCAGTTCACGCAGACGCTCCAGGTCTGACGCGAGCTCATCGAGCGACGGCAGACCGGAGAGGGCGTACTTGCGGAGCGACTTGCGGATTCGCTGCGCGGTGAAGACGCGCAGGAGTTTATGCTGCTTCAGGTGACGCGTGATCTCGTCCAGGTGATCGAGGGGTTCGAGGTCCAAGAACTCCTCTCGATACCGCTGAAGCAACTCGGCGCGGATGGTGTCGCGCTGACGGCCGACTGCCACCAGCTCGATGGCGCGTCGTCGCAGCCCAGCGGCGTGGGGTCCATAGAACAACGCGCGATCGGGCGCAGCGCGTCTGGCGAGCAGCGACGCGACGACCGCTAGGGCATGGATCCCGTTGCGGCCCGGCTCGTCGCACGCGAAATCTGAGCCGCCGTCGCGGAGGAATGCGGCGGCGACCTTCAGCAATTCCTTGGACGTGCGGGTCCCGTTGGAGATTGAGTCACTCGCCATTTGGGGGAGCGCGAAGCTCCACTCCACTCCGCCGATGCCGCGGAGCGGATAGGCCGCAGGGGGGTCGACCGCACGGCCGCGCTTCTGGAGCTCGGCGATGACCCGGCGCCAATGAGCCAGTTCATCCGGTGTTGCAGAGGCGGGATCGGTGGTTGGTGGCAGAGTCGTTGGGCCGTCGCCGACGCGGCCCAGTCGGCCGAGCATGCGGTACAAGCTCTCGCCGGTGCCTCGTGGAGCGTGGAGCTCGCGCACGTAAGTGTTTAGCCGCTCGCGGGCCGTCGCCAAGTCGGCGCGAAGGATGTCCCAGCCGTCGGAGGATCGGAGAGTTGAGGCAAGGAGACTCTCGCTGAGTTGAGCGAGGACTTCCTTCTTGCTCGCCTTCGCGGAGTGAAGCTCCAGGCAGAAGGCGCCGAGACCGTCTTGCTCCAGCCGCTTCCGCACGACGGTGAGCGCGGCCATCTTTTCGGCGACGAAGAGCACACGCTTTCCGCGCGCGAGCGAATCGGCAACCATGTTCGCGATGGTCTGGCTCTTTCCCGTCCCGGGAGGCCCTTCGAGCACGAAGGTTCGCCCATCCGCCGCGGCGCGGATCGCAACGAGCTGGGAAGAATCAGCGTCGCGCGTGCAGAGGAGGTCGTCCGACTTCGCCTGCTCGTCGAGGTCTTCAGGTCTTGGGAAAGGGTCCGGATCGAAATCGTGCCCGGGGCGATCCACGAGGTGGCCGACTAAACGGTTCTGCTTCAGGCGATTGGCATTCTCCTGTAGGTCCTTCCACATCAGGAACTTGTTGAACGAGAACAGGCCAAGAGCGGCCGACTCCAGAACCTCCCAGCGGGGGGAGTTGCGGATCGCGGCGCGGATGTTGCGCAGAATGAGATCGACGTCGAGGCCGTGCTCATCCTCCGGCAACCGGTCGAGGCCATCGGTCGCGATGCCGAAGTCAACTCGGAGCTTCTCGAGCAGCGTTACGTTGGGACGCAGCGGTTCGTCGTTCAAGCTGATCGCGTAGCGGTATCCAGAACCGGCCGAAGAACGGTGCAATGTGATTGGGAGCAGGATGAGCGGCGCGGAGCGCGGCGAATCCGATGATTCGACCTCGTACCACTTGAGGAACCCCAGGGCGAGATACAGCACGTTTGCGCCCGTTTCCTCAATGCTCGTCCGGGCGAGGCGGAAGAGGTTGAGAAGCCGCTTGTCTGTTTCCGCGGGCGACTGGGCGCTGTGCAGGTGTCCTGCCTCGAGCTCCTCCTTTAGAAACTGCTCGGCCGGGTCTGATTTGGGTAGGATGGAGAATGCGGCTCCGTCGGCGAGTGCGTTCTCAACGTCGCTGAGACTTGGGATGGTGAGATCGAGCGCCCGCCCTGTGGTCTTGAAGTTCAGCAATCGGTTCCGGAGGGAAAGATCGAGCAGTCGCGTTTTCCAACGCTCGATGCGCTGCGAGGGAGTTTCGCCGGGCACCTTGTCTCCGGTCCTGCCGCGCTCGGCGCGCTCGGCCAGCGCGACACGATCGATCGCGGCTCCTGCTGCCGCCGGATCGGCGCCTTCACGCAACCGCTCAAGATCGACGCCGGCTTGGCCATCGACGCGCAGTGGCAGCGGGCGGACGCCACGCTTGCGCGCCGACCGGATGTCGATTGCAAGGAAGGTGGCGCCGGGCTTGCGCATGCGGGCCTTCGCGGCCTCCATAGCCTGTTGAAAGCTTGCGCCGCTCTGCGTTATGTGCGTGGACTCAACCGGGACGACCTCGCCGAGTTCGATGAGGTTGCGAATGGTCGCCGGTTCATCGATGACCGCTTCCGGCAAGTGAGCGTCGTGCGTCCAAATCGCGGGCATCGCGTGCCCTTCTGGCAGCAGAATTAGCGGATGCAGGCCACATTGCTCCCATGCCGAGGCGATGAGCAGCGAAAGGTCGAGGCATGTCCCGAACTGCTCGCGTGCAATCCGGTCGACGAGTCGGACGCGCTGACCTGACGTCTCGAAGCTCGCGGGCGGGTTGATGTATCCGATGCCTCGCGATGCCACCGCGTTAAAGCATGCCTCCGCGAGTTGTGCGGCGCGTTGGCGGCTCCCGCTCTGGTAGCCGTCGAGTGCGTCGGCGCCGCTCAGGCCGCGCATCGCCTGGCGGGCGAGGCCGAGCAGCTCAGCAACAACCGGATGGTTTGGCGTGACGAACGCCGCGGTGATCTCTGGATAGTGACCCGCCCCAGGCCATTGATCGAAAGCTAGCAAGTCGATCGGAAGTGATCTGTCCGAAGATCCGGCTGGGCACGAAACGCGGCAGATGATCTCGGTTCGTTCCGCCTCGGTGCGGGTGGCCAACGTCTGCGCGGACAAGCGAAACTCGTGCGGTTCAATCAGGGCGGTGGTACCGGGATCGAGCCGAGCGACACGCCCGGTCCAGCTCGCAGCATCGCCGTTGCCTAGCGAGAGTTCGATCTCAACATCGTCAATGGGCTCCGAGTGGCATGCCGTCAGGCGAACGGCGCTCACAAGCGGGATTCCGTTCTGCTGAAACGCGAAGTTAACGCGGTCGCTGTATACCAACGCGACGTCAATGGGCGACGGCGGTATGCAGGATGGCTTATCCTCGGCTTGCGCGATGCTCATGATTAACCCGCCGCAATGGTGCCCCTCAGACTATGAGGCGCCCAGTATAAACGACTATGCTGTCACCGATTCAGGAGGTCCCTGCCGATGACGATCGGGGGCAAAGAAGGCCCATTCCGGCCGACTAAAGGCGCGGCGTGCGGCCGCTTATCGGTCTTTGCTGAATTTGCTTGAGCTGTCGATCGGCGGATAGCACAGGTCGTCCCACTGTTCGCTCCATGCGTGATCGATGATCACTTGCGATGCGGTCCGGAGGAATAGGCTGAGGAACGCTGCGCAGCGCTCGACAGCGGTCCGGTTCAGGCGCCCGCTGTACGTCGCGGCGCCATGCACAAGCTGGCACCGGGCCAGGTAGACCCTCTGCAGCGCGGCGTCGGTGATGCTCTCGAAGCGGCCCTCGACGTACATCGACCCGAGCTTGCGGGCGGCCGTCTGGGCGCGCCGGGCCTCTTCCTCACCCGGGTCGCGCCAGTAGTAACGGCTGAGGTACTCGTCGCCGACGATCGCCTTTACCAGCTCACGCTCCGCCGTCAGCATCGCGGCCAGCAACCGTTCGCGGTCGAATTGAAAGACCCGGCGAAGGAACGCATCGAGCGCGGGCTTGTCGGCGACGGGCTCGCGGAGCGCGGGGTCCCAGCGGCCGTAGAGACTGTTGAGGGCGATCCATCCATAGATCAGGCGGGCGTCGTCGAGGCCGGGGATGTCGGCGGGCAAATCCTCGACGGCTTGCAACCAGCTCCAGCAGCGGTGCAGCCGGACGCGGATCGCCTCGTGCTCGTCCGCCGCGGCGGGGCCATCCTTGATCGGCTTCCAGCGCCGACGCAGGTCGCGGACTGAGTGTTCGATTGGGACCAACGCGCTCGTTCTCCGCCTCGACGGCCGTGCGATCGTGCACGCCGTCGAGTGCGGAGAAGATACCGCGATGATGTCGCGCGTCCGGCGGTGCTCAATTCATCGATGCGCGGATCATCGCCACAATCCCCTCGCGCACCGCGCTCGGCAGCCGCGGCCAAGCGTCGATGACGAGCGCGAGGTCGGGGTCAGTGGCGCGTGAGGGCATTTCGGGGCTCGGAGGGGCATCGGGCTCCGGCGGCACTGCGCTTTTCGCTGAGTTGGACTCGGGCGTCGGATTTGGAGATGCTTGCAAGTCCGCTTGGCAAGCGGGTTTAGCGACGGTCGTCGGGTCGCCCGTTCCAGCTTCATAAACCCTAGGTCGGCGGTTCGAGTCCGCCCATCGCCATTGGGACTTTGGTGAGAGCGGCAGTTGGTGGTGCGCGTGGGTTGGGGTTGGGCTTTCAGTTTGGGCTTTGGGGGTTGGCGGAAATCAGCAGGTGGCGCCGGCGCTCGTCGTTCTCGGACGCGCGGTGTGCGTGCGCTGTGGTCCGAGAGCGCGCAAAGTCCGGATGCGCGGGGGTTTGGCATCGGCGAAAGCCCGGGGTTTGAATGGGCGTGTCAATTCGGTTGGGCGCGTGTCCGATGCACGAGCGGACCCCTGATTCCCCCAACCGGAGATAGTTGTGGCCAAGCAACCTTCGCGTCGCTCACGAACGTCGCGCAAAGACGCCAAGCGTCAGCGCCCCGAGACGCTCGAGGACCGGATTCTGCTCTCTGGCACGTGGGCGGACGCCGACACCGGCGATCCGATCGCGGGTCCGACGGACAACAACGACACGTACACCGGAACGAGCGGGTCCGACACGGCGTCGGGGCTCGGCGGCGCCGACAACCTGTTCGGCGGCGACGGCGACGACACGCTGTCGGGCGGCGCGGGCAACGATCAGCTCTACGGCGAGGGCGGCAATGACACGCTCTCGGGCGGCGCGGGCGATGACGTGCTCGACGGCGGCTCCGGCTCGGATACGGCCGACTACTCGGGCTCAATCAATCGCGTCGTGGTCGACCTCGACGACGGCACGGCGACGGGTCAGGGCAACGACACGCTGGTCGGCATCGAGAACGTGCAGGGCTCGACGGGCGACGACGTGATCCGCGGCGACGGCCAGGCGAACACGATCGACGGCGGCGCGGGGCACGACTACATCGAGGGCCGCGGCGGCAATGACGTGATCAGCGGCGGGTCCGGGAACGACGTGATCGACGCCGGCGAGGGCAACGACACGGTGTCGGGCGGTTCGGGCGACGATCTTCTGATCGGCGGCGGCGGCACGGACACCGTGACGTACGAGGGCGCCACGGGCGGAGTGAACGTCGACCTGGGCGCGGGCACGAGCACGGGCGAGGGCAACGACACGCTCGTGGGCTTCGAGAACGTGACGGGCTCGTCGCACAACGACACGATCGTCGGCGACGGCGGCGCGAACACCATCCGCGGCGGCGGCGGCAACGACACGCTGCGCGGCGGCGCGGGCGACGACACGCTCGAGGGCGAGGCGGGCGATGACGTGCTCGAGGGCGGCACGGGCAACGACACGCTGCGCGGCGGCACGGGCAACGACACCCTGCGCGGCGAGGCCGGCGCGGACGTGCTCGAGGGCGGCGCCGGGGACGACGTGCTCGAGGGCGGCGCGGACAACGACACGCTGCGGGGCGGCTCGGGCAACGACACGCTGCGCGGCGGGACCGGCGACGACACGCTGGAGGGCGGCGCGGGCGACGACGCGATCATCGGCGGCGACGGCGTGGACACCGTGACGTACGCGAACGCGTCGCAGGGCGTGACGGTGGACCTCGGCGCCGGCACGGCGACGGGCGACGGCACGGACACCATCTCCGAGACGGAAAACGTCATCGGCTCGTCGTACAACGACACGATCACCGGCGACGGCGGCGCGAACGTCCTCGAGGGCGGCGCGGGCGACGACGTGCTGTCCGGCGGCGGCGGCAACGACACGCTGCGCGGCGGGCAGGGCAACGACGTGCTCATCGGCGGCGCGGGCGTGAACACGCTCGAGGGCGGCGAGGGCGACGACGTGCTGTACGCGGACGGCGACGACATCGTGCGCGGCGGCACGGGCTACGACACGGTGTCGTTCGAGAATTCGACCAGCGGGGTCACGTTCGACTTCGCGGGCACGGACATCGAGCACGCGATCGGCAGCGATCACGACGACGTGTTCGCGATCAGCAGCGCGAATCCCGGCGATCACTTCGTGATCGAGGGCGGCGCGGGATCGAACGTCATCGATCTGAGCGCGTTCGACGTGTCGGACATCGAGATCGACCACGAGACGGGCATCGCGACGGTGCAGCTCGCGGGCGGCGGCTCGTTCACGATCGAGTTCAGCGACGTGGATCACTTCTACGTCGATGGCGTCGAGGGCGCGCCGATGCTGGCGACGGCCGAGGATGTCGTGGTCGGCGAGGCGGAGCTCGTGCAGCTCAACGGCACGGGGATGTCGGAGCCGGGCAAGGTCCTGACGTACTCGTGGTCGCAGGTCTCGGGCCCGGTCGTCGCGATCAACGGCGCGGATACGTCTGCACCGACGTTCCAGACGCCGGAGCTGGATTCGAACGCGACGATCCGGTTCCGCGTCGAGGTGTCGGACGGGACGAATACGGGCGTGCAGTTCGTGACGGTCGGCGTGACGGCGGACAACGATCCGGTCGTCGTCGATCTGGGTCCGGACCGCATCGTGAGCGAGGGCGAGGCGGTGACGCTGAACGCCTCGATCGTGGACCCCGAGGGATACACCACGCTGCAGACGTGGGAGCAGGTGTCCGGTCCGGCGGTGGAGCTGAGCGGCGAGGAGACCTCCTCGCTGTCGTTCACCGCGCCGGTGCTGACGGAGAGCGCGGACCTGGTCTTCAAGATCACGGTCTCCGACGGCGAGAACGAGACGATCGAGTTCATCACCGTGCACGTGGACGGCGCGAACGACGCGGCGGTTGCGGACGCCGGCCCGGACATGACGGTCGCCGAGGGGCGCACGGTCACGCTGGCGGGTTCGGCGACGGATCCGGACGGGGGCGGCGCGCCGACGTACAGCTGGCGGCAGGTCTCCGGTCCGGCGGTCGTGCTGAACGACGCGGACACGCTCTCGCCGAGCTTCCTCTCGCCGCAGGGTCTGGTGAACACGGACCTCGAGTTCGAGCTGACGGTGACGGACGGCGGGAATGTCTCGACGGACACGGTGATCGTGACGGTCAACGCGACCGACGAGGGGCCGAACTTCACGTCGCTGCCCACGCTGAGCGTCGGCGAGAACCAGGTCGTGATGCTGAGCGCGGCGGCGGAAGATCCCGAGGGCAATCCCGTCACGTATTCGTGGCGGCAGACCGGCGGCACGCCGGTGACGCTGTCGAACGCGAACACGCAGACGCCCTCGTTCACGTCTCCCGAGCTGATCAGCAATTCGTGGCTGACGTTCGAGGTGACGGCGAGCGACGGCTCGGTGTCGTCGATCGGCACGGTGGAAGTGCTGGTGAACGCGATCAACAATGCGCCGACGGTCGAGGCGGCTCCGGACTTTGTCGTCGAGTCGGGCGACCTGGCGGAGCTGTCGGCGTCGGGCGCTGATCCGGAAGGCCGCGCCATTGCGTACACGTGGACGCAGGTGAGTGGTCCGGCGGCGGACATCTTCAACGCCAGTTCGGCGAATGCATCGTTTGATGCGCCGACGGTGACGGAGACGACGGAGCTGGTGTTCCAGGTCGAGGTGACCGACGGCCGCAACACGACGGTGGACACGATCACCGTGACCATTGAACCCGGCGCCGGCGTGGGCGGTGGTGGCGGCAGCGGCGGCAGTGGTGGCAGTGGAGGCAGTGGCGGGAGCGGCGGCAGTGGAGGTAGCGGTGGGGGCGGTGAAGGCGGCGGTGGCGGCGGCAGCGGTGGCGGCGGCGGTGGTGGTGGCGGAAGCGGTGGAGGCGGCGGCGGAGCGCCTCCTGCGGAGCCGCTGATCGTTCGCGCGCCGGCCATGATCGAGACGATGGAGGGCGACACGGTTGCGCTGAGCGTGAACGTGCCGCAGTCCACGGGCAATGTGTCGTATTCGTGGACGCAGGTCGCCGGTTCGGAGACGGTCGTGCTGACCGGGTCGGACACGGCGTCGCCGACGTTCGTCGTGCCGGAGCACCTGGACAACGAGGTGTACGTCTTCGACGTGACGGTGACGGACGACACGGGTTCGCAGACGGTGCGTGTGAACGTGCGCGTCGAGGCGGACAACGATGCGCCGGACGCGGATGCGGACGAGGACGCCACGCAGCTCACGGAGAGCATCTATCAGGTTGGTTCGACGAACTCGGACCCCGAGGGTCAGAACCTGTCGTACCGGTGGGTTCAGGTCGGGGGTCCGAACGTCAACGTGCTGAGCGGCCGCTCGCCGCACCTGCAGGTGTCGTCGCGCGGATTGACCGAGCCGGCGGAGGTGACGTTCGAGCTGCAGGTGTCGGACGGCACGAACGTGTCGACGGACCTGGTGACGTTCACGATGAATCCGGGGAACACGGACCCTGAGGTCTCGGCGGGTCCTGATCAGGACGTGTTCGAGAACGATCTCGTGCAGCTGACGTCGGTGGCGACGGACGCGGACGAGGACGAGCTGACGTACTTCTGGACGCAGACGGGTGGCCCCGCGGTCGTGCTGTCGGATCCGACGAGCCCGACGCCGACGTTCACGGCGCCGCAGACCGGCGGCGTGGAGGAGATCACGTTCGAGCTGCGGGTGTCGGACGGGATCGCGGAGGTGACGGACAGCGTCACGATCCGCGTGGAGGGCGTCAACGAGCCGCCGATCGTGGACGCGGGTCCGTTCCAGAGTGTGAACGAGAACGATCTTGTGACGCTCACGGCGACGGCGAGCGATCCGGAGGACGACACGCTGACGTACACGTGGCGTCAGGTGCACGGCACGCCGGTGGTGATCAACGACGCCAACAACCCGACGGCGACGTTCACGGCGCCGGAGGGCGTGGCGAACTCGTATGTGACGTTCGAGGTCGAGGTCACGGACGGGGAGTTCACGCGGACGGACCGGGTGACCGTGCTGATCAACGCGGACAACGACGCGCCGACGCTGGACGCGGGGCCGGACTTCACGGTGATGGAGGAGTCCACCGTGACGATCCCGGCGACGGCGTCCGATCCGGAGGGCCGGCCGCTCTCGCATCAGTGGGAGCAGATCGGCGGTCCGGCGGTGACGATCGTGGATCCGTACGCGCTCGAGGCGCAGTTCGATGCGCCGAACGTGGCGCAGGACACGGAGCTGACGTTCCGGATCACGACGACGGACGGCGAGCACACCGTGGTGGACACGGTGACGGTGACGGTGTCGGGCGTGAACGACGCGCCGGAGCCGGTCAACGCGACGACGATCGCGACGGAGGACATCGAGTCGGCCGTCGTGCTCACGGGGACCGACCCGGACCTCGGCCACGAGGTGACGCACTTCCGGGTCGATGCGCTGCCGGCCTTCGGCACGCTGACGTTCAACGGTTCGCCGGTGAACGCGGGCGACATCTTCACGGCGGCGGAGATCGAGGCGGGGCAGTTGCGCTTCATCGGCCCGCCGGACGCGAGCGGTTCGACGTCGCTGCAGTTCAGCGTCTCGGACGGGCAGCTCTGGTCCGCGGCGCCGGCGACGCATTCGATCGTCGTGGTCGGCGACGCCGATGCGCCGGTGTGGACGACGGCGGACGCGTCGGGCGTGGAGGACACGCCGATCCCGCTGTCGGTCAGCGTGGCGTTGACGGACGTGGATGGATCGGAGTCGATCACGGCGGTGAACGTCTCGGGCGCGCCGGCGGGGTCGGTCTTCACGGACGGCGTGAACTCGGTCACGGCGTGGAACGGGTCGGCGAACATCACGTCGCTGAACCTGGCGAGCCTGTCGATCATCCCGGCGAGCAATTATGACCAGGACTTCACGCTGACGTTCTCGGCGACGAGCCGCGAGACGGACGGCGACACGACGGTGGGCGCCGGCACGCTGGTGGTGCACATCGACGCGGTGAACGATCCGCCGATCGCGGTCAGCGGTACGCTGACGATCAACGAGG
Source organism: Phycisphaerales bacterium (assembly GCA_041940385.1). Classification (GTDB taxonomy): domain Bacteria; phylum Planctomycetota; class Phycisphaerae; order Phycisphaerales; family UBA1924; genus JACVCK01. Next base: position 43,351 of record JBGTSD010000003.1, read on the forward strand.
ATGTCGAGTCGGTGGTGACGCTGGGCTCTCAGGAGGTGGACACGGGCGACGCCGCGTCGCTGTTCCGCATCGAGAGTCTGCCGTCGCACGGCACGCTGCTGCTCAACGGTGTCGCGGTGAACGCGGGCGATCAGATCGCGGCGTTCGACGTCTCGCACGGGCTGCTGACGTACCGGCCGGACCCGGACTGGTCGGGATCGACGTCGTTTGAGTTCAGTGTGTACGACGGCGAGCAGTGGTCGGCGGCGGACGCGACGCAGAGCGTCGTGGTGCGCGGCGTGGCCGATGCCCCGCTGGTTACGGTCGCGGACGCGTCCGGCGCCGAGGACAGCGTGATCCCGATCCCGATGAGCGCGGCCATCGTGGACGTGGACGGATCGGAGAGCATCACGAGGGTCGAGATCTCCGGCGCGCCGGCGGGTTCGATCTTCAGCGACGGTGTGAACTCGGCGACGGCCTACGGCCAGCCGGTGAACGTGACGGGATGGGACCTGGCGAATCTGACGATTCGTCCGACGCCCAACTACGAGCTGGACTTCCAGCTGAGCGTGTCGGCGACGGCGACGGAGCCGGACACGGGCGACACGGAGACGACCACGGAGACGCTGGTGGTGGACGTGGTTCCCGTGAACGATGCGCCGGTCGGCGCCGCGGGCACGACGACGACGACGGAAGACACGCCGGTGGTCGTGCGTCTCGAGACTGCGGACGTGGACATGTCGGACGACGTGGAGTCGGTGCGCATCGACGCGCTGCCCGAGAATGGTCGGCTGCTGCTGAACGGCGTCGAGGTGACCGAGGGTCAGATCATCGCGCAGGGCGATGTGGACGCGGGTCTCCTGACGTTCGAGCCGGACGAGGACTGGTCGGGAACGACGTCGCTGCGCTTCAGCGCGTTCGACGGCGATCTGTGGTCCACCACGCAGAGCGAAGAAACGCTTGTGGTGACGCCGGTCGTCGATGCGCCGTCGCTCCTGGTCGCGAACGCGTCGGGGCTCGAGGACACGGCGATTGCGCTGACGATCGATCCCGAGCTGACGGACGTGGATGGTTCGGAGACGCTCTCCGTGCGGATCAGCGGCGTGCCGAGCGGCGCGTCCCTGTCGGCGGGCACGAACCTGGGCGGCGGCGTGTGGGAGCTGACGCCGGCGCAGGTCGACGGGGTGACGATCACTCCGCCCCAGCATTACTCCGGCACGATCAACCTCACGGTGACGGCGACGAGCACCGAGACGTCCACCGGCACGACGGCGAGCACGTCGTCGGCGCTGCAGGTGACGGTCACGGGCGTCGTGGATTCGCCGAATCTGACGGCGAACGATCGCAGCGGCTCGGAAGATGCGAGCATCCTGCTCAACATCTCCTCGTCGCTCAAGGACACGGACGGCTCGGAGACGTTGACGGTGCGGATCTCGGGCGTGCCGCAGGGCGCGACGCTGAACGCGGGGACGAATCTCGGCAACGGCACGTGGAGCCTGACGCAGGCGCAGATGAACGGTCTGCGGGTGACGCCGCCGGCGCACTTCTCGGGTTCGTTCGACCTGACGGTCGAGGCGACGAGCACGGAGAACACGGGCGTCACCGCGAGCGTGACGGACACGATGCGCGTGACGGTGAACGCGGTGGCGGACACGCCGACGCTGACGGTCGCGAACGCGTCGGGCCTCGAGGATACGTCGATTCCGCTGAGCATCACCTCGGCGCTGGTGGACACGGATGGGTCCGAGTCGCTGTCGGTGACGGTGAGCGGCGTGCCGAGCGGCGCGTCGCTGTCGGCGGGCACGAACCTCGGCAACGGCGTGTGGCGTCTGACGCCCGCGGAGCTGTCGGGGCTCGAGATCGATCCCCCGACGAACTATTCGGGCACGATCAATCTGACGGTGACGGCGACGAGCACCGAGGCGTCGAACGGCGCCACGGCGAGCCGTGTGTCGGCGATGTCGGTGACGGTGGGCGGCGTGGCGGATGCGCCGACGCTCTCGTTCGACGATGCGTCGGGCGCGGAGGACACGGCGATCGCGCTGGACCTGGCGTCAGCGCTGACGGATACGGATGGGTCGGAGACGCTGTCGGTGCGGGTGAGCGGCGTGCCGCAGGGCGCGACGCTGTCCGCCGGCACGAACAACGGCGACGGTTCCTGGACGCTGACGGCGGCGCAGCTCAACGGGCTGACGATCACGCCGCCGGCGCACTTCTCGGGTTCGTTCGACCTGACGGCGACGGCGACGAGCACGGACGCGGGCGGCAGCACGTCGAGCGTCGTGGCGACGGCGACGGTGGATGTCTCCTCGGTGGCGGACGCTCCGACGCTGACGGCGCAGGACGTGTCGGGCTTCGAGGATCAGGCGATCGCGCTCGACATCGACGCGGCGCTCGTGGACGCGGACGGTTCCGAGACGCTGGAGGTGGTCATCAGCGGCGTGCCGAACGGCGCGACGCTGTCGGCCGGCGTCGACAACGGCGACGGCACGTGGACGCTGACCTCGGCGGAGCTGCACGGGCTCGAAGTCATGCCCCCGGCGGACTTCTCGGGGTCCTTCACGCTCACGGTGACGGCGACCAGTGAAGAGGTGGACGGCGGATTGGCGAGCACAGTCGCGGCCTTTGATGTCAGCGTCGAGGGTGTGGCGGATGCGCCCACGCTCTCGGTGAGCGACGCCGCCGGCCTGCAGGACTCGGCGATCCCGCTGGTCATCAGCTCGAATGCGGTCGATGTGGATGGCTCGGAGACGGTGACGGTCGTGGTCAGCGGCGTGCCGCACGGCGCCACGCTCTCCGCCGGTGTGAACAACGGCGATCGGACGTGGACGCTGACGCCCGACCAGCTCGAGGGTCTGCGGTTCACGCCGCCGGCCAACTTCCGCGGCGAACTCGACCTCACGGTGACGGCGACGAGCACGGAGGCGGACGGCGACGCGACGACGGTCAGCGCGGGCTTCACGGTCAATGTCCTGGGCATGGCCGATGCGCCTTCGCTCGTGGCGCACCCCGCGGCCGGCGCGGAGGATTCGCCGATCGCGCTGCGCATCGACGCGGCGCTCACGGACGATTCGGGCACGGAGACGCTGAGCGTTCGGATCAGCGGCGTGCCGGAGGGCGCGACGCTGTCGGCGGGCATCGACCACGGCGACGGGTCGTGGACGCTGCGTCGCGATCAGCTCAACGGCCTGAAGCTGAATCCGCCGACCGATTACTCGGGCTCGTTCGACCTGACGGTGGCGGCGACGAGCGCGGACGTGGACGGTCACACCGCCACGTCGAGCGTGCGGATGAGCGTCGAGGTGCGCCCGGTGGCGGATGCGCCGGACCTGGTCGTGGCTCATGTGTCTGGCGCGGAGGATCAGCCGGTTCCGGTGACGATCTCCGCGGCGCTGACGGACGTCGATGGCTCCGAGTCGCTGTCGGTCACGATCCGCGGCGTGCCGGATGGCGCGACGCTGTCGGCGGGCACGGATCTTGGCAATGGTCAGTGGCGTCTGAGCGCGAACGATCTTCGCGGCCTGACGCTGACGCCGCCGGCGGACTACTCGGGCTCGTTCGATCTGACGGTGACCGCGGTGAGCACGGACGGCGCCGACACGGCGACGGTCGTGGGCGTGGTCGGCGTGAACATCGAGGGGAGCGCGGATGCGCCGACGCTCTCGGTGAACGACGCGACGGGGCGCGCGACGGCGCCGATCGCGCTGGGCATCGACGCGGCGCTCACGGATACGGACGGTTCGGAGACGCTCTCGATCGTGGTGTCCGGCGTGCCGCAGGGTGTGACGCTCTCGGCGGGCGTGGACAACGGCGACGGGACGTGGACGCTGCGGCCGTCTGATCTTGAAGGATTGACCCTGACGTCTTCGGACTCGGCGGGTGGTCGCTTCGAGCTGACGGTGACGGCGACGAGCACGGAGGCGAACGGCGATGCGGCGAGCCGCAGCGCGACGCTGCAGGTCGCGGTCGAGGGCGAGCCGGCCAAGCCGGTCGAGCCGACGCCGCGCCCGGACGCCGGCGGCGAAGAGCCGACGGACGAGGAGCCGGCGCCCGGCGGGCAGCGGCCGACGCCGCAGATGGGCGTCGTCGATTGGTCGGGCCAGGAGGACCTGGGCGTGATCGATCCGATCGCGGGCGTGGACCAGGTGCTGGAGCAGATCGATGCGCAGGTGAACGAGTTGAATCTGCGCGAGGCGGAGCCGCTGGACGCGGAGCGCGAATTCGGGTTCCGGCCGGTCGGCGAGCTGACGCCGCTCGCGGTGGAGGAGGACGACGATCGTCGTCCGCTGCCGCCGCCGAGCGATCCGTTGCTGGAGTTCCTGCGTCCGCAGAACTCGGAGCGTGCGTCGGACGGCGGCGCCGGGGGCGACGATGGGCGCGGGGCGTGGGGGGCTCCGGACGAGCGCATCGGCGGCGCCGGGGACGAGGGCGTGAGCGTGCAGGAGCGGATCGCTCGGGCGTTCACGATGTTGCTGGGTCTGGTGCGCTCGCTGGGCGCCCGGCCGAGCTCTGACGATGAGTCCACCACCAAGCAGGGCATTCGTGGCCGCAGGGGTTGAAGGAGTTAGAGAGCGATGCTGACCTCCCGCCAGCAGAGCAAGCCGGTCGACGCGGAAGCGGATGCGTTGATCGACGAGCTTGCCAAGAGCACACCGGACGCGATCAAGCAGATGCGTCAGCACACGCGTCTGTCGGTGCGCGTGAAGGTGTTCGTGGAGCCGGGCAGTCTGAGCGAGCGCGACGGCGTTCGGCTGCAGGGCGTGACGGGCGACATCTCGGCGGGCGGGGCGCAGATTCTTCTGCCGCGGCCGCTGAAGATCGGCGACGTGTATCAGTTGTCGTTCGATCGAGCGGAGTTCGACATGCCGAGCGTGTACGCGCTGTGTCTTCGTGGGCGTTTCGTCCGGGCGGACGCCTACGAGGCCGGATTGCGATTCCTGGAGAGCGTGACGCTGCCCGCGGGCGCGGAGGGTCGCGGCTCGGAGACGATCGTCTGACGGTTGAGTGACGCCGAAGGACCATCCATACATGAGCGCGACTGTGCAGACGATTGCGACAAGCGACGCCGCGGCGGGGAGCTGGCGGCAGGAGGCGGAGCATCATGCTTCGGACCTTCCGGGTCGCCTCGCGTCCATCGAGCGGGAGTACGGCGATCCGGCGCGCCGTGCCTCGGCGATGCTGGACGCGGTGATGGACTGCCTCGGGTGCCTGGCGAGCTGCCTGGACGCCGATCTGGGGGGTCAGGAGACCGACGCGCATCGCAAGCGCGAGGTCGAGGGCGTGGAGGCCTGGACGGCAACGCTGCGCGCGACGGCGCGGGAAGCGCGCGGGGAGCGCCGGACGATCGCGCGGCTCTTCGGCGCGGAGCCGGGGCGGCCGGAATACGCGGTCGTCGCGGCGCCGATCGAGTCCGGCCCGACGCCGCTGGGCGCCGTGTCGGCGCTGGTCCGCTGCGGCAACGAGGTGCAGGCGGAGCGGTTGCAGCTGCACCTGCAGGCGGCGTGCGCGCAGGCGGCGCGGATGCTCTCGCGTGCGGCGCCGAAGTCCACGATCGAGATGAACGACATCGCCCGCGTGTTCACCCGCGCCGGGCAGTTCCGCGACCTCTACGAGTTCGCCTACACGATCACCAACTCGGCGCGTCAGCGGTTCCATTGCGATCAGGCGGCCATGGGCGTGGTGCGCGGCGGCAAGGTCGACGTGCTCTGCATCTCCGGGCTGGACCAGGTGAAGCGCCGAAGCCCGGGCGTGCGCGTCCTCGAGCAGGCGATGGGGGAGTGCTTCGACTGCGGCCGGCCGGTGGTGGCGCAGCAGCGTGATCGCTGGGAGGAAACGGCGTTCGCCGAGGACGGCCTGTTGCATCAGCGCTGGCGCGCTTCGGCGGCGGGATCGTGCGTGCTGAGCGTGCCGATCCTCGCGGGCGATGAGGTGGTGTCGATCGTGTCGTTTCGTCGTCCGGCGGATCAGCCGTTCGATGCGGAGGATCTGGCGGCGGCGCAGAAGCTGCTGGCGCCCTTGAGCGGCGCGATCCCGCTGGTCGGGCGCGCGACGCGCCGGCTGCACGTGCATCTGGCGCATTCGGCGCGGGAGACGAAGCGCTGGTGGCTGACGCGCGGTTCGATCCGCAAGAAGCTCGCCGTCGGCGGGCTGGTGATTCTGTTCACCTGGATCCTCTTCTCGTCGCGCATGTATCGCGTGTCGGCGCCGGCGGTGGTGGTCGCGGAGCGGCAGCACGTGGTCGCGTGCCCGATCGACGGCGCGGTGGCCGAGGTCATGGTTCGCGCCGGGCAGCAGGTGACGGCGGGCGATGCGCTCGCGCGGATGGACACGTCGGCGCTGGAGCTGGAGCGCCGGCAGCTCGAGGCGGAGCTGCGCCGGGCGGAGCTGAAGGTGTCGGAGGGCGTGGCGCTCCGAGACCCGTCGGCGGCGTCGATCGCGCAGAGCGAGCTTCGAACGCTGCAGACGCGTCTCCAGCATGTCCTTTGGAAGATCGATGCGTCGCAGATTCGTGCGGCGACGTCCGGCATCGTGATCGGGTCGGAGCTGACCGATCTGCCCGGGCGCCTGATGGCGGTGGGCGAGCCGATTCTGGCGATCGCGGATCCCTCGTCGCTCGCGCTGGAGCTGCACGTGCCGGAGGGACGCGTCGCCGACCTGGTGTCGGGCGCGAAGCTGCGGTTCGCGAGCCATGCGCGCCCGGAGTCGCCAGGGTATACGACCCTCGATCGCGTCGCGCCGGCGTCGGTGGAGCGTTCGGGGCGCGCGGTGTTCGTGGCGGAGGCGACGCTGCCGACAACGCAGCAGGACTGGCTGCGCCCGGGCATGGAGGGCGTGGCGATGGTGGAGGTCGGGGAGCGATCGAACTGGTGGCTGATGGCGCACCGCGTGACCAATGCGGCGCGGCTGCGGTTCTGGATGGATTGAGATGAGCGGACCTCCGACCCAGCCCGGACTTGCGGATCGACTGCGCGGCGTCGTGGTGGCGGCGCGCGGCGAGCTGCACATCAGCCGACATGTCTTCCGGGCGGGGCCGGCGTACGTCCTGCGCGATCCGATCAGCTTCGCGACGCATCGGATCGATCCCGAGGATTACCGCGTGTTCAGCGCGATCCGAGGCGACCTGACGCTCGGCGAGACGTTCGATGGGCTGGTGGCGTCGGGCGAGCTCGATCGGGCGGACGAGGAGGCGTTCTACGCGCTGGTGCTCGACCTGCACCAGCGGAGTCTCCTGAGCTTGCCGATCAACGACGCGGACAAGCTGTACGAGCGGTTCCAGCGCCGGCGACGGGCCGAGAACCTGTCACGGGCCATGGGGATCTTCTTCCTCCGGATTCCGCTCGTGAACCCGGACCAATTTCTCACGCGGACGCTGCCGCTGTTCGGCTGGCTGTTCACCAGGCCGGCGCTGATCGGCTGGATGGCGCTGTCGGTCGCGGCCCTGGCGGTCGCGGCGTCGCGCTGGCGCGACCTGACGTCGCCAGTGCTGACGGTGCTCGACGGCAACAACATGTTCATGCTCTTCGGCGCGCTGATCGCGCTGAAGATCATTCACGAGTTCGGTCACGCGTACGCGTGCAAGGCGTTCGGCGGGCACGTGCCGGAGATGGGCGTGTTCCTGGTGCTGTTCACGCCGCTGGCGTACGTGGATGCGACGGATTCGTGGACGTTCAGCGAGACGCGACGGCGGGCGATCGTGACGCTGGGGGGCGTGTACTTCGAGTCGATCATCGGCGCGATCGCGATGTTCGTGTGGGCGTCGTCGGAGGCCGGGACGCTGAACACGCTGGCGTACCAGGTGGTGATCCTCTCGACGGTGACGACGGCGGTCTTCAACCTCAACCCGCTGCTGCGCTACGACGCGTACTACCTGGTGAGCGATCTGAGCGGAATCCCGAACCTGCGCCAGCGCTGTTCGGAGGCGGTCGCCGGATTGCTCAAGCGGACCTTGTACGGGCTGAAGGTTGACAAGAACGGAGAGGCGATCCGGCCGCACGCGGGGCTGGTGGCGTTCGGATTGGCGCAGGTGAGCTACCGCGTGGTGGTTCTGCTGACCATTTCGACGGTGCTGATCATGAAGTTCGGGGGAATCGGGCTGGGCCTTGGGGTGGTGCTGATCGGCATGGGGGTCGCGAAGTCGCTCATGGCGCTGGTGCGGTACCTGGTGAGTTCCGAGGAGACGGCGCCGGTGCGGATGCGCGCGTACGCGGTCACGGGGGCGGTGGCGGCGGCGGCGATCGGCGGCGCGTTGCTGATTCCTGCGCCGTGGCCCGTGGATGCGCGGGGCGTGGTGTCGTTCGAGGACGTGGCCTTGATCCGGGCGCCGCATCGCGCGGAGGTCGTGGACGTGCCGGTGCGCATCGGCGAGCCGCGGCGGAAGGGCGAGTCGCTCGCGGCGCTGCGGAATCCGGACCTCGAGTCGGAGGAGCGTGCTCTGCGGTCCGAGCTGGAAACGGCTCGGGCGCGCACGGTGCTCGCGGCAATGCGTTCTCCGGGCGAAGCGACGATGGCCGAGGCGGATGTCCGGCAGGCGAGCGCGCGCCTGGCGCAAGTGGGCGACGACCTGCAGGCGCTCGAGATCGAAGCGCCGGCGGACGGGCGTGTGCTTGACGTGCTGGTCCGGGAGACCGGGCGCGCGGTCGAGGAGGGCGAGCCGGTCCTGGTCTACGCGTCGGGATCGCCGGAGGCGGTGTTCCATGTGCGCATGTTCGAGTTCGAATCGCTGAGGCTGAGCGTGGGCGAATCGATCGAGTGCCGCGCGGCGGCGCATCCGGAACGCGCGGTGATCGGGCGCGTGACGCACATCGGGCGGGTGGCGACGCGCGACGTGGCGTCGCGTGTGTCGGCGCTGGCGCCGGGCGGGCTGGTGCCGGTGAACGCGGCGACGGGGGAGGCGGCGGATCCGTACTTCGAGATTCGCCTGCGCCTCGATCCGCAGGACGCGGCACTGGCCGGCGCTGGTCTGCGCGCGCGGTTCCCGGCGCACTACCGAACGACGGCGCAGGTCCTCGAGCGCCGAGTGAAGCGGTTCCTGAACACGGTTCGGGAGGGGGCCGACGGATGAATGGGGCGTACTCAACGTGGGACGAGGCGGCGCGGACCGGTCGGCCGGCGCGCGGGAGAAGGTCCATGCACCGAGCGACGATTCCGTTTGCCCTGACTCTGCTGGTGGTCGGCGCCTGGGCGGCGCCGTTCGACGCCGCGAGCACCGGCGCCGGCCCGCTGCGTGTACTCGAGGAGGCGGCCTCGGAGTCGCTGCCCGGCGCGGTAAGGCCACGACGGGAGGTGATCCTCGGCTCGCCCTTCGACACGCTGCTGTCCGAGGTGCGCGTGCGCGAGGGCGACACGGTGCGCGCCGGCGACGTCATCGCGGTGCTGGATGATCGCGTGGTGCGGGCGTCCCTGCGGCTGGCGGAGCAGGAGGCGGCGCGGACCGCGCGCGTCGACCGCGCCAAGGCGGCGCTCGAGGATGCGGCGTTCACGCTCTCGCGTCTCGAGGCCGCCGTCGCGTCGAGCGCGGTGTCCAGCAAGGAGCTGACGGAGGCCAGGAGTGATCACGAGATCGCGCTGGCCGATCTGCGCGAGGCGGAAGAGGCCCATCAGCAGGCGAAGATCCAGGAAGAACTGGCGCGCGCGAAGGTGGAGGAGGTCATCGTCCGGGCGCCGTTCGACGCCATCGTCATCCGGACGCACATCGAGGCCGGGGCGATCCTGTCCCCGGGCGACCCGATCGTCGAGCTGTTCTCGCTGGACGAGACCTGCGTCGATCTGCATCTTCCCGCGGCGATCGCCATGACGCTGCGCGTGGACGAGCGCATCGCGCTGCGCGTGGAGGAAGCGTCCGTGTCGGTGCGCGCGGCGCGGGTGCGGTACGTGGAGCCGCGGATCGATCCGGTGTCGCGGACGGTGCGCGTGGTGTTCGACTTCGAGCCGGGCGATCAACCGGTGATGGTGGGGGCGATCGCGAGGCCCGCGGATCGGCTGCCGGGCGAGGACCCGGCGGTGGCGGCGGCGCCGATCGGCCCGTGACGCGCCGCGCGGGCGAATTCCGTGCACGCTCGGATTCGCGGCAGGGTTAACCCGGCGCGCGACTCTGGGATGGCCCTCGGCAGCGGGGAATATCGGCTGTGGTGTCGGATCGCGTCTGGAAGCGTGGAAACACGCTTGCAACGGCGGTCTCTCGTCGTAGTCTGGAGCAGCGAGGATTGAGAGCCCCGGGGGCTGCGGCGTCGCCGCGGCCTGGTGTGGAGCGACGAGCGCGGGAGGCGTGCGTGTCTGTGCTGTGGCGGTCGATCTGTTTCCGGCCGACTGGGGAGGGACGCTGCGCGCCCGATGGGGGACGGGCTAGGATCGGCCCCTCTCGTGTTCCGGGATTCAATGACGCCGTTCTCGTGGGAGAGCCGGGCTGATGCCAGGCCGCGAAGCCATCGCGGAGATCGAGGAGTGCCTTCGCGCCGCATCGGCCGCGTTGGTGTCGTCGGGTCCGCTGTGGTCGCGCGTTGCGCGTTCGCTCGATGCGCTGGCGCCGCTCGCGGGCGTGGCGCCGCCAGTGACGATGGACGGCCCGGCGTGGGCGCAGCTTGACCGGGCGATGAACACGGTGTTCGGCGCGGTGGACTGGACGGACGTGGCGCCGGACGCGAGCGCGGCGCCGGCGATCGAAGCGGCGCTGCGGGCGCGCAGCGTCGATGAGCTCGAATCGCTCTCGGTCGAGCTGATGGAGTCGATGGTGGACCTGCTGCGCATCAGCGCGGCGCGCCGAGCGCTGCAGACGGGTCTGCTGCCGCCGTGAACCTCGGGCTCACGCGCCCTGGTTGTAGACGCCGAGCAGCAGGTTGAGATCGGCGAAGTCGACGTCGCCGTCGTTGTCGAGATCCTCCGGGAGGCCGGCGCCCGTGGAGTTGTACGCGGACAACAAAAGATTGAGGTCGGCGAAATTGACGAGGCCGTCGCCGTCGAGGTCGCCGAACACGGGGAGGTCGTCGATGTCGAGCACGGCGACGCCTTCGCTGATTGCGCTGACCCAGAGGTCTCCGTTCGCATCGAACGCGACGTCGCCGAGTTGATAGTGGGGAATCGGGGAGGTTCCGTACTGCCAGACGGACCAGTTCGTCGGCTCGTTGATGTCGCCGCGGACGATGCAGACGCCGTTCGGGAACGGCGTTGTGCTCTGGAAGTCGGAGACGCTGAACGCCAGCGTTCCATCCTGGCGCACATCGACGCCGCTGACCGCGTTCGCGGGCATCGGGGAGTTCGCGGCGGTGAAGAGTGTCCGTACGCCGTTTTCGACGCGCATGAGCCCGCCGGCCGTTCCGAGCCACATGACGCCCTCCTGGTCGAACGCGATGTCCGTGGCGCCTTCGAGGTCGAAGAGTCCCCAGTCCTCGCCGACCGTGGTCCACACGGCGCCGTTCCAACGATGGAGTTCGAACCATGCGGCGATCCAGACATCGCCGGCGGGATCCACCGCGACGCCGGGAAGCCCGAGCGGGGCGTAGGGCTGCACGGTGGTGTCGCGCTGCCAGACGGAGCCATCGAACCAGAACGTGGCGCCGTTCTCGCTGAACGCGAAGAGCCGGCCGGCGTGGTCCTCGGCGAAGAACGGGAAGAGCGTCACGCCCAAGCCCGGGTTGTTCTGCCAGTTCCACATCCCGGTGATGGTGTTCGCGGAGCTGTCCCAGCGGGCGATGCCGTTGCCGCCCATCCAATGGACGCCGTTGCGCGCCTGGTAGACGGTTCCCGTGGGCTCATTGCCGGGGAACGCATAGGGCTCGGACCCGAGGTTGTGATCGCCGAAGTTGCGCCATCGATCACCATCGAATCGCGAGGAGCCGGCCTCTCCGGTATGCAGCCAGAGGTGTCCATCACGATCGAGAGAGAAGCGATCGACGAAGTAGTCGGGCAGACCAGTGTTCCAGGTGTTGAGCGATTGGATCGTCTGTCCGGCCGTGTTTCGGGCGACGACGAGCGAGCGGGCGCCGATCCAGACCTCGTCTGATGCGGGATCGGGCGCGATATTGAAGACGATGTCGTTCTCGACGGACCACGCCGTCCACGACTGTCCGGCGTCGCTGGTGCGGATGATCTGGCCCGCCCAGTTGCCCACGTAGAGGTCGCCGTTGTCATCGACGGCCATGGTGGTGACCGTCGTTTGCACGAACGGCGTGTTCGCGCTGGAGTACGTGGCGAAGGACTGGCCATCGTACTTGTAGAACGTGTAGCTCAGGCCGCCGGAGATCAGCCAGAGATTCTGGTCCAGGTCGCTGGTGATGAAGTCGAACGTGCCGACGTTCGCGCCGAGCAGCGTCCATGAGGCGCCGTCGTAGCGGGCGAATCCGGACAGCGTCGCGTTCGCGATCCAGACGATGTCGTCCTTGTCCACGTGAAGGCCGGCGAGCTGGCGCCATGGGTTCTCGAACGGGATTTCCGGGACGGACCACGAACGCCATGTCGATCCGTCGAACTCGAAGAGCGCGGCGTTCTGATTCTGCACGTTGGTGTTGTTAATCCAGACGTGGCCGTCGGAGTCCAGATCGATCTCGCGGACCACGTTGTGCAGCAGCGGAGAGTTCGACGTGGTGTAGATCGTCCACTGCTCGTCCTGCACACGGGCGAGCCCGTTTCCGGTGGCGATCCAGATCACGCCGCCTGGGCCGAACTCGATGTCGTTCACGAACTCCGAGGGCAGCGGAGAATAGTTCCGCGCGAGACTGTCCCAGACCTGCGTCTCGCGATCGAGAATGCCGACGCCGCCGTCCTGCCAGAAGGGCCAGCGCGCGCCGACGTATACGAGCCCGTCCGGACCGACATCCACCGTGCGGATTTCCTCGCCGGGGATGCCCGTGTTGCCCGGCGAGCGAACGGACCACTGGCCTGTGATGGGGCCGGCGCTCGCCGCGGCGGCGAAAGCGGTCAGTGAGACGACGTGCATGAGCTTCATCATGAAACTGCGCTCCAGCGAGATCGCGTTCGATTCAGGCGCCCTGGTTGTAGACGCCGAGCAGCAGGTTGAGATCGGCGAAGTCGATGTCGCCGTCGTCGTCGAGGTCGCCGGGCATGTTCTCGCCGACGGCGTTGAACGAGCCGAGCAGCAGGTTGAGGTCGGCGAAGTTCACGAGGCCGTCGCCGTCGAGGTCGCCGAAGACGAGGCAGTTCGGCGTCAGGTGCTCGATGATGTTCTCGTAGACCTCCCAGCCGCCCTGGCCGTCGTAGATCGCCGAGTAGCCGATCGCCCATGCCTCGCCCGCAGCGCCCGCCGCGAGATTGGTGAGGCCGATGTGCGTGGCGCCGGGGCGCGGCGCGGACTGCACTTCGGCCCATGATTCGCCGTCCCAGTGCGCGAGGCGGCCGCCGTACTCGCCGAACGCGCAGGACGCCCAGATGTCGTCGGCGCTGATCGCGGCGACGGACGTCAGCGGCCCGATATCGGGACCCACGACCTCGCGCCATTCCGAGCCATTCCAGTGCAGGTAGAGCGAGACGCTGCGGGTCTGACCGTTCTCGAGGATCAGCTTCTTGCCCACCGCCCAGACATCGTCGGACGCGAGCGCGACCACATCGTCGAGGCCATCCTGCAGACTGTTCGAGCCCGGGAGCTGCGTCCAGTTCGGATGCGGCGTCCAGCTCGCGCCGTTCCAGTGGTGGATCGAAGCGCGGAAGTTCTCGGTGAGGTTCCGCCCCTCGCCCACGACCCACAGATCGTCGCTCGCGACGCCGTCGGCGCCGTCGAAACGGTTCATGCGGTTGAAGATCGGCTGGATCTGCGGCGAGGACTCGCGGAGCTCCGACCCATCCCAGTGCAACGCGATGGGGCAGGAGACGCCGCCGCCCGGCGACTCGCCCGCACCGACGACCCAGACGTCGTCGGGCGCGAAGTACACGACCTCGCTGCCCTCGCCGTTGCGCAGCGGGCTGCCGCCGTTGGGGTTCGGGATCTCGAACAGGAAGCCCTGGTGCGACTCCCAGTCCTGGCCGTCGAAGTGCGCGATGAACGGCACGGCCTGGAACGTCTGCACGACGACGATGCCCGCGACCCAGAGGTCGTCGAGCGCGTTCGCGTGCAGCGCTCGGACTTCCCACGAATTGCTGAAGTCGAGCATGTCCGCGGCGACGACGGTCCACGCATCGCCGTCCCAGTGCATGCGCAGCAGGCCGGAATTGGACATGCGGGCGCCGACGGCGCTATCCAGGCCGAGGGACTCGATGTGGATGGGATACGTCTCGGCGCCCTGGAAGATCGGGTTGTCCACCACGGTCCATTCGCCGCAGGGCCCCCCGGCGATGGCGGCGGTGGAGATCGCGGCGGTGCAGGCGATGGCGCCGTGAAGCAGGCAGGTCATAGCGTTGCTCCTTTCGGTCCCCGGGCTGGGAGTCGATGGGTGGTCAGGCGCCCTGGTTGTAGACGTTCAGAAGAAGGTTGAGGTCGGCGAAGTCGATATCGCCGTCCTCGTCGAGGTCGCCGGGCATGTTCTCGCCGATGGCGTTGTACGACCCGAGCAGGAGATTGAGATCGGCGAAGTTCACGAAGCCGTCGCCGTCGAGATCACCGAACACCGCGGCGTCGATCGACGCGGTGATGCACGCGGAAAACTCGGACGTGCTCAACGTCGTGAGACTCGTGGCGGTCGCGGTGATGGTGGCGCCGTCCTCGACGTAGGCGCTCAGTGTGGCGCTGAACGACGCGGCGCCGGAGGCGTTGGTGGTCGTTTGCGCTGAGCCGAGGAACGTGCGGCCCTCGCCGAAGCCGGAGGGATCGCACGCATCGCTGGCGAAGAACTCGATGCGGTAGGTCTGGCCGGCGTTCGCGGCGAGCGTGCCCGAGATCGTGATGGACGAGGAATCGCCCTCGGCCGACGCGAGCATGGGCAGCCCCACGTTCGTCACGCCGGACGCACCGACGTCGATGCCCAGCGCGCTGTGATTGCTGATGGAGTTGGCGGAGATCGTGGTGCGCTGCGCGCTGGCGACGACGGCGACGCCGAAGGTCTCGGCGTTGGCGATGATGTTGGCCTGGCCGGGCTGAAGGCCGCCGATGACGGTGTCGATGGGCGAGCCTTCTCCGGGGAACGAGCCGATGGACAGACTCGACCGGCTGACGATGGGTGTGACGCCATCGATGGCGACGCCGATCTTGTTGCCCTGGATGGTGGTGCGCTCGCAGGCGCCGTAGATCGAAACGCCGACGCCAAAGACATCGCCGGCGTAGTGGTTGACGCCGACGCGCCGGATGCCGGAGACGACGTTGTCGCGGATGATGGTGTCGTCGGAGACGCGCACGCCGATGCCCGCCGTGCCGCGCCCGCCGGGATACATGGCCGTGCCGTCCTGCGTCGTGCCGATGAGGTTGCCCTCGACGACGGTGCCGATCGCGTACTCGACCTGCACCTGTGTGCCGAGGGGGAAGCCCTCTTCGCCGTACTTGCCGTTGTGAGCGATCCAGTTCGCCTCTTCGGGGGTTGGGCCGCCGATGCGGTTGTTCATGGGCGTGTAGTCGGGGCAGCAGTAGGCGCCCCGGACCTGGATGCCGGCGAACGGGCTGCCGACGAGGGTGTTGCCGATGACAACGTTGTTGTGCGACGCGCCGTCGATGCGGATGCCGGCGTTGCCGGCGGAGAGGACATTGCGCTCTTCCGGGAGCGTGCCGCCGATGACGTTGCCGGTGGCGTTCGTGCCGGAGCCGAGGAAGGTCTCGATCTCGACGGCGGCGTAGAGCGGGCCGCTGATCGTGCAGCCGATCACGCGGTTGTTGGAGCCGGTGATGGTGACGCCCGAGCCGCGCTGGAGCACGCGACCCATGCCCTTGATCGTGCAGTTGTCGCCGTTCACGAAGATCGCAGCGATGCCCCACGCGTTGGGCTGGAGGCCGTACGCGCCGACTTCCCAGCCGTTCGGATTCGTGTCGCCGGTGAACGCGGTCTGGGTGGTGAAGTCGATGGTGGTGCCGTCGTCGTTCAGGGAGAACGCGCCGTCTTCGATGCGGAGCAGCGCCATCGAGGTGTCGAGCCAGAACTCGCTCTGCGGGATGGCGAAGTGAATGGTCTGCGGCCCGGGTGTGCTGTTGGCCGCGTTCACGGCTTCGCGCATCGAGACTTTGCCGTCCGGCCCCGGCAGGTTGGCGATGCCGGGCGAAGCGTCGGTGACGTCGTCGAGTGTGGTGACGGTGATGATCTCTCCGGCCGCAGAGGCGCCGACGGATGCGACGGCTGAAATCAGCCACGCGGCGGATATCGACCGGATGGAGGGGCGGAATGCGGGCAGGGTCGGGCGGCGGGACATCGTGGTCTCCTCGGGTCGGAGGGGTGATTACGGAGTCGCAGTGCGTGATCCGAGGCGCGGCGGGCGAATGCTCAGGCCGCGCGACGGAACGCTCTGCGAGCGGGCAATTGAAGGAAATGCAAAGCGGGCGCCAACGTCCGAATCCCGTGCGACGCGGGATCAGTTTCCGGCGTTGTACTGGCCGAGGAGGATGTTCAGATCGGCGAAATCGACATCGCCGTCGCCGTCGAGGTCCTCGGGCATGTTCTCGCCCTGTTCGTTGTAGGCGGACAAGAGCAGATTCAGATCCGTGAAGTCGACGACGCCATCGCCGTCGATGTCGCCGAGGACGCTCGGATCGATCGACGCGCTCACGCACGCGGAGAACTCGGAGGTGTTCCACGTCGTGGAGCTGGTCGCGGTGGCCGTGATCGGCGCGCCGTCGTCCACCTGCGCATCGAACGTCGCGCTGAACGACGCGTCGCCGGATGCATCGGTCGAGACCTCGGTGAACCCGATGAATTCGCGTCCCTCGCCGAACCCGGACGGATCGCACGTCTCGTTCTCGAAGAACTCGATGCGGTAGACCTGGTTGGGATTGGCGGAGAGCGTGCCGGTGATCGTAATCGAGTCGCCGTCGCCGTTGGCGTCCGAAAGCATGGGCATCCCGGCGGTGGTGACGCCCGCGAAGCCGACGTCGATGCCGAGCGCGCCATTCTCGAAGATCGAGTTGCGCAGGATCGTGGTCCGCTGCGCGGACGGATGCACGGCGACGCCGAATGTCTCGCTCGTCGTGACAACGTTTCCCTCGCCGTCGCGCTCGCCGCCGATCAGCGTGTCGATGGGCGCATCCTCGCCGGAGAAGAACTCGACGGAGATGTTCGAGCGGTTCACGATGGGCGTCGTTCCGTCGGCGCCGAGTCCGAGGACGTTGCCCTGAATCGTGGTGCGCTCGCCGTTGCCCTGCACGGCGATGCCGACGCCGTAGACGTCGCCGGCATGGTGATTGACGCCGACCCTTCGGATGCCGGCGATGAGGTTGTTTCGGATCACCGTGTCGTCCGCGACGCGAACCCGGACGCCATACACGCCGTGGGCGTTGGGGAATCGCTGCAGACCGTCCTGCGTGGTCCCGATGATGTTGTTCTCGACGACCGTGCCGACGGCGTACTCCACGCGGACCTGATCGCCGACGGGGAATCCTTCTTCGCCGTACTCGCCGTTGTCGGCGATCCAGTTGGCTTCCTCCGGCGTCGGCCCGCCGATCCGATTGTTCATCGGCGTATAGGAGGCGCAGCAGAAGGCGCCGCGCACCTGGACGCCGGAGATGCGGCTGCCCACCAGCGTGTTGCCGATGACGACGTTGTCGTACGAGGCGCCGTCGATGCGGACGCCGGCGTTGCCCGCCGAGAGGTAGTTGCGCTCTTCGGGGAGCGTTCCTCCGATGACGTTGTTGCTGGCGTTGGGGGCGCCGATCGAGGTCTCCACGATCACCGCGGCGTAGAGCGGCCCGCTGATCGTGCAGCCGATGACGCGGTTGTTGCTGCCGGAGATGGAGACGCCGTAGCCGCGCTGCAGCACGCGCCCGAGCCCCTTGATGGTGCAGTTGTCGCCTGTGACGCGGATGGCGGTGACGCCCCAGGCGTTGGGCTGCAGGCCATAGATGCCGACCTCCCAGCCGTTCGGATTGGTGTCGCCCGTGAAGTCGGTCTGCGTGGTGAAATCGATCGTGGTGTCGTCCCCACTCAGCACGAAGGTGCTGTTCTCGAGCCGAAGAATCGCCATCGTCGTGTCGAGCCACCACTCGCTTTGCGGGATGGCGAATTCGATGGTCTGCGGACCCGGGGTGTTGTTGGCCGCGACGATCGCCTCTCGGAACGAGATGACGTTGTCGGGTCCCGGCAGATTGGCGACGTGCTGCGGCGATTCGAAGTCCACGACGTCGTTGAGCGTGGTGACGATGATGTCCTGAGCGAGGGCGAGTGGCGCGGCTGAGATCAGCCAAGCGGCGCACGCAACAGAATGAAATCGGTTCAATGTGGTGGGGCGTCGCACGGCGTGCCTCCTTCATGCATCGAGGACCGGGGCGAGACGACGCTGGACGGCGTTTCGAGCGTGAATCGCGTCGCCGCCGCGTCCGTCGGTTCACCCTATGCCGCGCCATCAGCGCGCCTCAAGGCGCGCCGGACATCAGTTGTCGGAGCGATTCGCGCCTGCGTTGTAGTTGCCCAGCAGCAGATTGAGGTCGGCGAAGTCGACGTCGCCGTCGCCATCGAGATCCGCAGGAAGATTCGGACCGACCTGGTTGTACGAGGAGAGAAGCAGGTTCAGATCGGCGAAGTCGACATCGCCGTCGCCGTCGATGTCGCCGACGAGGATCGCGCGGGCGACGAAGCAGCCGGAGCCCCATTCGATGGCGTCGTTGTTCGGCGGCGTGAGCGCGGCCATGAAGACGACGTCGCCGCGCGCGTTGAGGCGCGGGGCGCCGCCGAAGACCGGCGCGGACGAGGAGTTCTCGTTGATCTGGCCCTGGCCGAGGTCGGTGCTGACGAGGTCGTGCTCGCGGGCGACCACGCGCAGCGTTGCGCCGTCGCCGACAAAGACGCAGCGGAGGCCGGAGGAATCGAACGCGCGGAACGCGACGTGTCCGGCGTCGTTGGCGCTCGGCGAGAAGAACTCGATTGAGCCGACGCCGTTCACGCCTTCACGCGCGATCTCGACGGTCGCGGCGCCATCGGAGAGGAACACGGCGCGGCCGCCCGCGACGAGCGTGCTGATGAAGGCCACCTTCCCGGAGTTCGTCAGCGCGACCGAGTTGTCGAAGCGCGCGTACGGCGAGCCGGGGAGGGAATCGGCGTCGCGGGCGATGGTGACGAACGTCCCGTCCGACGCAAAGACGCGGACCTCGTCGGGCTGGGTTTCGCCGACCTGGCCCGCGCTGCCGAGACGGACCTTGCCGGCGATGCGGCGCTGGTTGTTGAACGATGGCGTGAAGAGGAACGAAATGCCGCTGCCGGGGCTGTAGCCCTCCTCGGCGGCGTGGATGGACTGCGCGCCGGCGGACCACGACGCGAAGATCTGGCCGGCGCCGGTGATGCCGCCGCGGTAGCCGATCTGGCCGGCGTCGTTGATCTGCGGCGAGCCGAAGGACGTCACGCCGAAGGGTGCGCCGGGCGTGACGACGATGGACGAAGCGCCGGTCGAACCCACGACGCGAAGAACGCCGGCGGGCGTCGTGAAGCGCTGGTCGGTGGCGATCACGCCGGACGCGTTGAGTGTCGCGTCGCCGACGGCGGAGTCGGCGGTGTTGGGAGAGAGGTAGACGATGCCGCCGGCGCCGTTCGCACCGAACCAGAGACCGTCGGACTCTGTTCCGGCGATGACGCCGACGCGGTACGCGACCTCGCGTGCGTCGTTGATGGCGGGCGTGGAGTTGGTGAAGAAGGCGGAGTCGGGCAGGTTGAACGCGCCGGAGAAGTTGGAGCGCGCCTGGAGTTGCGGCGGCTGATAGCTCGGCACGGCGGCGTGCGCTGCGGCGGTGATGCACAGCAGGGTCGGCACGAAGGTCTGAAGCATCTCTCGGTTCTCCTCGCAGGCCGCGTCGGGGCGGCCTGGAGGTGAGTCTACGGGAGGAGCCCGTTCCGGCCAGCGATCCGGGGCGAAAGTGCCTGAATCCGGGCGGAGTCCACGGCGAAGACGGGTAGGTGCGGCGGGCGACTGCAGCGACCGCCGCCACGTGTTTTCCGGACTTCAAACCTGGCATGGATGAACTGGAGATCCCTGAGATGAATCGAGTCCTTGCAATCGGAATGACGGCGGGCCTGATGGCGGCCGGTCAGGCCTGGGCGGGCGGCTGCGGCGCCACGGCCTCGGCCTCGGCCTGCGGAGAAAAGTCGGCGACGGCTCCGGCCACGACCGTGGCGTGGGGCGGCAAGTCCGACATCGTGGACACCGCGGTCGCCGCGGGTTCCTTTAAGACACTGGCCGCGGCGCTTCAGGCGGCGGGCCTCGTCGAGACGCTCAAAAGCGACGGTCCGTTCACGGTCTTCGCGCCGACAGACGAGGCGTTCGCCAAGCTGCCCGCGGGCACGGTCGAGAGCCTCCTGCGTCCCGAGAACAAGCAGAAGCTGATCGACATCCTCACCTATCACGTCGTCTCCGGAAAGGTCACGGCGGAGAAGGTGACGTCGCTGAATTCGGCGACCACCGTGAACGGTCAGCGCGTGGACATCAAGGCCTATGGCGGCAAGGTGAAGATCGACGGCGCCACCGTCGTGACGCCGGACGTCATGGCCTCCAACGGTGTGATCCATGTCATCGATACGGTGATCATGCCGGCCGACAAGGACATCGTGGAGACGGCGGTCAGCGCCGGTTCGTTCAACACGCTGGCGACGGCGCTCGAGGCGGCCGGGCTTGTGTCCACGCTCCAGGGCGACGGCCCGTTCACGGTCTTCGCGCCGACGGACGAGGCGTTCGCCAAGCTCCCGGCGGGCACGGTGGAGAATCTGCTCAAGCCGGAGAACGTAGAGCAGCTTCGCGCCGTGCTGACGTACCACGTCGTCCCGGGCCGCGTGTACGCGGACCAGGTCGTCAAGATCGACAGCGCCAAGACGGTGCAGGGCTCGTCGGCCAAGATCACGGCGAAGTCCGGCAAGGTCATGGTCGACAAGGCGAACGTCGTCAAGACGGACATCGAGGCGAGCAACGGCGTCATCCACGTGATCGACGCGGTGATCATGCCGCCTTCGAACTGATCTGATCCTCGCCCGCCTTTGCCAATGGGCAAAGGCCGCGTCGGGCGACGGGGAACCGTCGCTCGAACGCTTTCGAACTCCGTGCGGCAATGGAGTGCATCGCCTCGGATGGTCCGCGGCGTTGGAGCGGATATGACCTGTCTGACTGGAACGATTGTGGCCCGAACGGTGGGCATCGGCGGCGCGAAGGGACGCGAGGTGCTATCCTCGGAGACACCCACGGCGCGCAGCGGACGCGCCTCGAAGAGAATCGGCACAACCGTGAGCCCGACACTTCTCGAGCGCATTGCACAGGGCGACGAATCGGCGGTGAAAGAGTCCGTCGAGACGTATAGCCCGCTGGTGTGGTCGCTGGCGCGCCGTCTTTGCCGCGAACGCACGGACGCCGAGGACGCCGTCCAGGAAATCTTCATCGATGTCTGGAAGAGCGCCGCTCGGTTCAACCCCGAGGTCGCCTCGGAATCGACCTTTGTCGCGATGATCGCGCGCCGGCGACTGATCGATCGGCTGCGTCGGCAGGGGCGTCGCCCGGACATGTCGGCGCTGTCGGGATTCGAGAGCGAGGACGCAGGCGTGCGCGGCCCAGCCCCGGCGCAGGGCATGTCGGCGCCGATGGAGCTGACCGAGGACGCGGAGCGAGCGCTCGAGGCCATGCAAGCGCTGACCGAGGACCAGCAGCGCGTGCTGCGGCTCTCGATCATGCAGGGACGCTCGCACTCGGAGATTGCGGAGATTACGGGGATGCCGCTCGGCACGGTGAAGACACATGCCCGACGTGGCCTGATGCGCATTCGCGCCGAGCTTGAGGGCGCCGAGGCGGGTCGTTTGGACTCGGGAGGCGCGTCGTGAGACTTCCCGATGTGGACACGAGACTGGGTGAACTGCTCGCCGACCGCGCGCTCTCGGGATTGGCGCCGGAGGAGTCGACCGAGCTCGATCGTCTACTGGCCGAGATGCCGGACGTGGACGAGTGGGCCCTTGACCGCGCCGCGACGGCGCTGATGGTGGGGCTCGGCGGGCTTCAGTTGGAATCGCCGCCGGCGTCGGTGCGGATTTCGCTGCATCAGGCCGCGGAGGACTGGGTGGAGCGGGCGCCTGTTCAACGTCGGCGTGAAGACGATGAACCGGTCGTTGCCCGCATCGGCTCGTCCTGGGGTGGCTGGGGCTGGCTAGCGGCGGCGGCGTGCCTTGCGATCGCGCTGGTGGCCTGGTGGCCGGCGCTGCGGAGCGGGGCGAACTCGTCCACGCCCGCGGTCGGTCAGGCCGATCTGGTCCGCCTCGCGTGGAGCGCCGGGCCGGACCAGACCGGCCAGGGTGTGACCGGCGAGGTCGTGTGGAGCGACGAGACGCAGAGCGGCTACATGGAGTTCCGGGGCCTGCCGGCGCTCGATCGGACTCAGTGGCAGTATCAGCTCTGGATCGTCGATCCGGAGCGCGACAAGCATCCCGTGGACGGCGGCGTCTTCGACATTCCCGCCGACGCATCGGGCGTCGTCCGTGTGCCGATCCAGGCAAAGCTCCGCGTGGACGATCCCGCGGCGTTCGTCGTCACGGTCGAGCAGCCGGGCGGGGTCGTGGTGTCGAGCCAGGAGCGCGTGGCGCTGATCGCGGCCGCGAAGGGCTGACGTCCGCTGCAGTTGAGACTGGGTTTCGACATGCGCCGGGGCGAAAGCGCCGATAGCGTGGTCGGTCATGGCCGCCCGCACCGACACGTTCGAGATCCCGTTGCTGCTGCCTTCCGACGGCGCTCTTCGAGCGCGGCGGCTGGAGTTCTTTCTCCGCCACGTGCGCGACGAGTCGGGTGTGCGCAGCGCCGAGACCCACCCGCACGGCGATCAGCTCGTGCTTCGCGTGGTGATCGACACCAAGTCCACTCCGCTGGCGGTCCTGCAGCGGATCGCCCGCCACTCGGGGGTGGAGTTCCGCGAGCGGTGGGGGCACGTCGTCTGGCGGGTGGACGGGATGGTCTCGCCGCGCAGCGAGGAGGCGATCGAATCCGCGCTGGCTGACCTGCCGGGTGTGCACGCGACCGCCTCGTTCCCCTCGAGAACGTTGCGTGTGGAGTTCGATCGTTCGGCGTGCGCGCTGCCGGAAGTCGTGATGCGCCTTTCGCGGATCGGGTTCCGCGTGGCGCCGGCGAAGGCGGCGGGCGCGGTGGAGGTCCGCAAGGCGCCGCGACTGGATGAATGGATCGCGCGGCTCTGGGCGATCCCCCGCGAGAACACGGAGCTGACGGCGGCCATTGCGGGCGCATTGCTGCTGGGCGCCGGGTTTCTCGCGGAGAAGGCCGGACAGGCGCCGCCGGTCGCAGTGCTGCCGGTGTACATCCTCGCGTGCGTCGCGGCGGGCTGGTTCACGGCGCGCGACACGCTGCTCTCCCTGGCGCGGTTCCGGTTCAACATCGACGTACTGATGTTCGTCGCGGCGATCGGCGCCGGGCTGCTCGGGCACATGGCGGAGGGCGCGTTGCTGCTCGTCCTCTTTGCGCTCGGGCACGCGGGCGAGGATCTCGCCATGTCGCGGGCGCGCAAGGCGATCCAGTCGCTGCACGAGGTCGTCCCAGACACCGCGACGGTCCGCACGAGCGACGGGCTCAAGACGGTGCGTGTCGAGGAGTTGAAAGTCGGCGAGCGCGTGCTGGTGCGCCCGGGCGAGCGCATCCCGACCGACGGGCGCGTCGAGGAGGGGCTCTCGTCGGTTGATCAATCGGCGATTACCGGCGAATCCGCACCGATCGAGAAGAGCGTCGGCTCCGGCGTGTTCGCGGGCACGGTGAATGGCGACGGCGCGATGACTGTCGTAGTCGAGAAGCCATCGACCGAGACGACGCTGGCCAAGGCGATCCGCCTCGTAGAGGAAGCCCAGACGCGCAAGAGCCCGACCGAGCTCTTTACGGCCAAGGTCGAGCGCTGGTACGTGCCGGCGGTGCTGATCGCGACGGGGCTGCTGCTGGTCGTGATGCCGATCGCGTCCGGCGGCGGGTTCGAGGCGTGGCGCATGTGGTTCTACCGTTCGATGGCGTTTCTCACCGCCGCGTCGCCGTGCGCGCTGGCGATCGGAACGCCCGCGGCCACACTCAGCGCGCTGGCGCGCTCGGCGCGGATGGGCGTGCTCATCAAGGGCGGCGCACACCTCGAGTCGCTGGGCAAGGTCCGCGCGGTCGCGGTGGACAAGACCGGGACGCTGACCCTGGGGACGCCCAAGGTCACCGCCGTACGCCCGATGAGCGGCATGTCGGAGGAGGATGTGCTCTTCGCCGCGGCGGCGGTGGAATCCGGCAGCGCACACCCGCTGGCCGACGCGGTGGTGTCGGCGGCGCGCGAGCGCGGTTGGGAGGGGCAGGAGGCGCAGAACGTCGAGCAGGTCGTGGGGCGGGGCCTTCGCGGCGCGCTCAACGGCCAGGTGATCGAGGTCGGGAGTCTCAAGCTCTTCGGCGATGATCCGGCGATGAGCGCCGCGCGCCCGGCGATCGAGGAACTGGAGATCGCCGGCGCCACGGCGGTGGCGGTTCGGCGCGAGGGCCGGTGCCTCGGCGTGATCGGGATGGCCGATGAGGAGCGTCCCGAGGCGAAGCACCTGACGGCGGAGCTCAAGTCGCTCGGCGTGCGGCGCGTGGTGATGCTGACCGGCGACAACGAGCGGGTCGCGCAGGCGGTCGCGGGGCGCCTGGGGCTCGATGCCTACTACGCGGAGCTCCTGCCGGACGAGAAGATGCGCATCGTCGCCGAGCTGCGCGACGAAGAGAAGGTCGTGGCGATGCTGGGCGACGGCGTGAACGATGCGCCGGCCCTCGCGTCCGCGTCGCTCGGTGTGGCGATGGGCGTCGCGGGGTCGGATGTGGCGCTGGAGACGGCGGACGTCGCCCTGATGCGCGACGACCTGTCACGATTCACCGGCGCGATTCGTCTGGCTCGATTCGCACGCCGGATCATCACGGAGAACCTGCTGATTGCGCTCGGTGTAATCGCGGTGCTGGCCCCGCTCGCGGCGACGGGCCATGCCACGATCGGCTGGGCCGTGGTCTTCCACGAGGGAAGCACGGTGGTCGTCGTGCTGAATGCGCTGCGCCTGCTGGCGTTCGATCCGCTGAAGTCCGCGGCGGGTCGTCAGGGCTGAGGCTCGGCAATGAGCCGGTTCACCGTGCCGATGAATTCCTCGTCGCTCGGCTTGACCTTCGGCGAGAATCGCGCGACGACCTGGCCCTCGCGGTTCACGAGGAACTTGTCGAAGTTCCAGCGGATCTCGCCGCCGAGGGGCTCGGGCAGGCCGGTGAGGTAGGCATAGAGCGGGTGCATGTCCTCGCCCTTGACGCTGATCTTCTCGTAGACAGGGAAGGTCACGCCGTACTCGCTCGAGCAGAACTCGGCGATCTCGGCGTTGGTGCCCGGCTCCTGGCCCATGAAG
>JBGTSD010000004.1:0-62365 GCA_041940385.1 Phycisphaerales bacterium
CGCCGACCCCGCCCTGGTGGCGGGGTTGTTCGTGGGGGGTGGGGGGTCCGATGGGCATCTGGCGATTCTTCCGGAAATCGATGAGCCGGGTTGGCGGTGGTTGGTGCGTGGAGGGTGACTCCGGAGTCGGGTCCGTGTTCGGGCGCGTGGTGCGTCCGGGGCGGATGGGGCCTCCGGTCTGAGAAGGGTCACCCCCATGTCGATGGTTCGCGTGTTCGTTGGCGCCGCGATGCTCGCGGCGGGTGGTTCGCCGGTTTTCGGTCGGACCTCGCCGGGTCCGGCGAGCAATCTGGAGATGGCGCCGGCGCTCGAGGGCGTCGTCGAGGATCGCGGCGGGCTGCCGCTGGCGACGAATCACTGCGTGCACGCGCCCGTGATCTCGGGGTTGGGATTCTTCGCGGTGGATCTCGCGGGGACGACGACGGACGGCTCGGCGCATCCGCAGTGCAATTCCTTCGGATCGACGCAGATCTGGCGCGACGCGTGGTACCTGTGGACGAGCGTCGTGAATGGACCGGTGACGGTCGACACCTGCGGCGACTTCAGCGTAGACACCAAGATCGCGGTCTACGCGCCGGGCTCCTTCTGTCCCCCGACGAGCGAGTACGTGATCTCGTGCAACGATGACGCGTGCGGGCTCCAGTCGAGCGTGACATTCGTGGCGCAGGCGGGGCAGACGTACCGGATCCGGATCGGGCGGTACGGGCAGACCGAGCCATCGGCGTCGGGATCGGGGCTCCTGAGCATCAGCGCGTCGGGCGGCGTGGACATCTGCGGCGCCGAGGGCGGGCCGTGCCAGGACGCGGTGTTGTCGCAGCCGGCGTACACGAGCGCGCTGACGTTCCGCTGCGCGGACGACGTGACGTTCGAGTCGTCGGGCGTGATCACCGGGCTGTGCTGGTCGGGCTCGTACCCGGCGAACGGCGTGGCGCCGGACGACTTCGTGCTGACGTACTGGACCGACCTTGGCGGGGCGCCGGGGGCGCCGATCGCGGAGTTTGCTCAGGGCGGTGGACTGTCGGTGATTCGCGCGATCAGTGGCGGCCTTGACGTCGCGAATCAGCCGAATTTCGTCTATTCGGCGTCGCACGCGCCGGTGCCGGTGGCGGGCGGCCAGCGCTACTGGGTGAGCGTGCGGAATTACGGGCCCGGCACATGGTTCTGGCAAACGGCGAACACCGGGAACGGCGCGTTGCAGGACGAGACGCCGCTGATCACCTGGGCAGACTCGGTGAACATCGGGCGCAATCTGACCATGTGCGTCGGCTTCGAGTCGTCGTGCGCCATGGACACCAACGGCGACGGCCAGGTGAACTTCGCGGACCTCAACAATGTGATCTCGGTGTTCAACACGGGCTGCCCATGATCGCGCCTGAAGCGCAGGAGAACTGTCATGCGATCAATGCTGATCGGTGTTCTGTCGGTGTGGATGGCCAGCGGAGCGTTGGCGGGGAGTGCGGATGGGCGCGGCGATGCGCCGGCCGCGGTGTTCGATGCGGCGGGCGTTGATTCGGGCGATGGCTCGGAGCGCGGGCTGCCCTCGTTCCCGTCGAATCACTGCGTGGATGCGCCGGTGATCGGCGGGCTCGGCCTGATGCCGTTCTTCCTGGACAACACGACGACGGACGGACTGCCGCACCCGACGTGCGCCGCGTTCGGCTCGGAGCAGATCTGGCGCGACGTGTGGTTCGACTGGGTCAGCCCGCTGACGGGCTCGGTGACGGTCGCGACCTGCGGCGAGACGTCGTCGGACACGCGGATCGCGGTGTACGCGCCGGCGGCGCCGTGTCCGCCGACGAACGAGTACGTCATTGGGTGCAACGACGATGCATGCTCGACGCAGTCGAGCGTGACGTTCCTGGCGCAGGCGGGGCAGATCTACAGGGTCCGCGTCGGCCTGTACGGCGCCTCGCAGCCCGCGGCGTCGGGGTCCGGCGCGATCACGATGACGTCGGCGCAGAGTCCGGACATCTGCGGCTTCGAGACGGGGCCGTGCCAGGAGGAGAACTCGGCTGGGAACGCGTGGGCGAGCGGCAACGGGTTCCGCACGGCGGATGACTTCGGCGTCGCCGGATCGGGGTTCGTGGACGGCGTGTGCTGGTCGGGCGTGTACATCGGTCCGGCGAACGGCGTCGATGCGTTCGTGATCACGTACTGGACGGACGACGACGGCTTCCCCGGCACGCCGATCGGATCGTTCGTGCAGGGTGAAGCGATGCACGTGCAGCGCGCGTACTCGGGCGTTGCGAACGGTTCGGGGCAGAACATCCAGCTCTACACGGCGTCGCACCCGCCGGTGCACCTCGAGGGCGGCGAGCGGTACTGGATCGAGATCCGCAATCACGTCGTGGGCGCGACGTGGTATTGGCAGAGCGCGGCGGAGAGCAACGGGGCGTTGCAGGACCTGACGCCCGGGTCGAACTGGCAGAACTCATTGGCGAGGACGGATGTGGCGTTCTGCCTGAACTACCTGTCGTCGTGCACAACGGACACGAACGGCGACGGGCAGGTGAACTTCGCGGACTTGAACAACGTGCTCTCGGTGTTCAACACGGGTTGCCCGTAAGGGCGCGCGATCGGGCAGGATTCGAAAGGGCCGCGCGAGTGCGCGGCCCTTTGTTCGTTGGTTCGGCGCGGTGCGGAGTCCGTTTGGCGAGGGTTCTTCCCGATGCGATTGATCTTGCCGAACAGCGGGAGTTGTGGGAATCTGCGGTGCTCGGCACGGGGCGGCCAGCCGGCGTGTGGTCGGCGTGCGGCTTCGCCTCGGTCGGCGCGGAAGGAGATGGGTTCATGAGGTTCGTGCATGTCGTGGCCGCGATGGCGGCGGCGGGGTCGGTGTGCGCAGGCGCGGAGGGCGGCGCGGCGGCGACGGTGAGCACGCATGTGGCGTCGGAGTTGCGGGCGCGGGACGCGGCGCCGTTCACGGGCGCGAAGCCGGTGTCTCCCGACTGGGTGTCGCCGGCGGAGTCGGCGGAGCGCACCGGCGATCAGTCGGTGTGCGGCTCGGCGAAGGCGATCTTCGGCACGGGCGTCTACAGCTTCGACAACTCGCTCGCGGGGACTGACGGCGTCGGACACCCGGGCTGCACGTTCTTCGGACAGAGTCAGATCGAGCGGGACGTCTGGTTTCTCTGGACGGCTCCGGCGGACGGTCTGACGTCGGTGGGCACGTGCGCGCTGACCTTCATCGACACCAAGATCGCGGTGTATGCGCCGGGCACGGTGTGCATTCCCGATGATTCCGATCTGATCGGGTGCAGCGACGACTTCTGCGGGCTGCAGTCGCGCGTCAGCTTTGTCGCGGTCGTCGGACAGCAGTACCGGATCCGGATCGGTGTGTACCCGGGGAGCCCGGGCGGCCAGGGTCAGTTCCGGATCGAGCAGACGCCGGTCGCGTCGAACGATTGCGTGACCGCGCTGCCGATCGAGGGCGAGGGGAGTTTCCCGTTCAACAACTCGCTTGCGACGACCGATGGCGCTCCGCACGAACTGTGCGCCAAGGACAACGATCCGCAGACCCATCGCGACGTGTGGTGGCGGTGGACGGCGCGGTGCACGGGGCCGACGACGTTGTCGACGTGCGGGCTGACGGCGATCGACTCGGAGCTCGTGGTCTACGGCCCGGGATCTCCTTGCGGCGCGAACGATTCGTACGTCACGATCTGCGACGATCAGAGCTGCGGCGACCAGACGCAGGTGACGTTCTTCGCACTGGCGGGGCAGGAGTACCTGATTCGACTGGGCACGTACCTCGGGACGAACGGCGGCGCCGGGGAGATGCGGATCCAGTGCGCGAACGCGTCGCCGTGCTCGCTCTCGGACTGCCAGGACCCGACCCTGACGGATGGCCGTACGTCGGACAACCTGTCATATCGCGTGGCCGACGCCTTCGTGCCGCCGGCGAACGGCGAGATCACGTCGCTGTGTTTCTGGGGTGGTTCGCTCGGCTATCCGGCGCAGGACAACTTCCGGGTGACGTACTACCTCGATGACGCGGGCGCGCCGGGCACGGTGATCGCGACGTTCCTGCTCGATTCGGGGCTGGAGATGAGCGGGCCGCGGCCGACGGGGCGGCTGATCGCGGACATCGTTCCGGAGCGTGAGCACAGCGTGCGGCATCCGTCGGTTCCGGTGCAGCACGGGCAGACGGTGTGGGTCGAGGTGACGAATCTCCTGAGCAACGGCGATATCTGGTTCTGGTCGGACGGCGTCGGCGGCGACGGCTGGTCGCTGCAGGACGGAGCGCCGTTCGGGTACACGACGAACGACCAGTTGCCCTCGGATCGCGCGATGTGCGTGGGCTTCGAGTCCGCGTGCAATCTCGACGTGAACGGCGACGGGATGGTCGGCTTTGCGGATCTGAATTTGATCGTGTCGTCGTTCAACACGCAGTGCCCGTGACGGGCGGCGTGGCGCATGAACGTTGATGGTGCATGGGCCGCCTCGGGAGAGGCGGCCCTTTTTCGTCCGGGCGGGCGACATCGGCGCGCAGAATCGATGTTCACACGTCACTAGCTTGCGGCGAGGATGCGTGCGGGCGCGCCTGGTGTGGAATGACGGAGGGGGATGGGGTCTGACGGATATTGGAGCGGCATGTGTATTCTGGGACGTTGTCGGGGGGAAGGGGTGGTTTGGGTCCGGATTTGCTTGCGGGGGGTTGATTCGTGTGACAGGATGGTGTTGGGGCAGTGGATGCCGATCCGGTGGGCGTCCGGCGCCGCAGTGGTGGCGTTGGGCGGGTGTGGTTGGTTGGTTGAGGAGCCGACAGGATGGGCAGCTCTATCAGTTCGTTCGGCCGTGCCGCGGCTGCGGCGGCTGTCGGCGCGTCCGTGTCGTGGGCGGGCGGCGGCGGCCTCGAGGCGGCGCTGGTGAATGGTTCGATCAACTGCGGGACGGCGTCGGCGATCACGGGGTCCGGGACGCACGCGTTCAGCACGACCAGCGTGATGAACACGACGGATGGCTTGGCGCACCCGAACTGCGACGGCGTCGGCGGCTCGCAGATCGAGCGTGACATCTGGTGGCGCTGGACGGCGGACTGCGACGGGGTCGTGACGGTGGATACGTGCCTGTCGTCGCTGGATACGAAGCTGGTGGTGTATGCGCCGCTTGCGCCGTGTCCGCCGACGTCGGACTACGTGGTGGCGTGCAACGACAATTCCTGCGGCGTGCGTTCGAGCGTGTCGTTCGTGGCGATCGGCGGGCAGGAGTACCTGATCCGGCTGGGCACGCCGACGACGACGGGCGGGAGCGGGACGCTGCGCATTCAGTGCGTGCCGGACTCGCTCTGCGGGATTGATGCGGACTTCTGCCAGACGTTGAACCTGGGGCAGACCGGCCAGGTGAGCAACAGCTCGAGCACGAGCCGCGTGCTGGACGACTTCGTGGCGCCGACGACGGGCATGATCTCTTCGCTGTGCTGGCGCGGCGGGTCGAACTCGGTAGTGGGTGATCGCTTCCGGATCACATATTTCGAGGACAACAACGGGCTCCCGGGCGCGATCGTCGGCGGTCCGTTCCGCGAGGACGACGGGACGCTGTCGGTGCGGCGGTTCCTGACGGGCGTGCAGTTCCCGATCCTGGGCGGGAGCGCGCCGGAGGAGGAGCACTGGGCGTGTCACGGTCCGGTGCTGGCGGAGAAGGGCGAGCGGTACTGGGTCGAGATTCGCAATCACACGAATCCGCAGATCAACTGGTACTGGGCGGCGGGCGTGGGCGTGTCGAACGGCGCGGTCCGGCGCACGGGCTCGGGCTGGACGACGACGCATGATCGCGCGTTCTGCGTGGGCTTCGCGTCGTTCTGCGAGATCGACACGAACGGCGACGGGGTCATCAACTTCGCGGATCTGAACAACGTCGTTTCCTTCATCAACACGGTGTGCCCATGACGAACCGACCACGAGTTCGAGTCTGGGCGGCGGCGGCGCTGGTGGGCGGCGCGGCGGCGGCGCAGGCGGACAGCTTGCGGGGGACGACGGGGCCGGTGCTGGCGATCGACGTGACGGGCCTGGTGTCGTTCGACGGGCTCGGCGCGCCGCCGAACAAGGTGCAGCTCATCGACCTGGCGACGATGGCGGGCCTGCCGCCGGGCAGCTTGGTGACGGTGACGTCGGTCGGCTGGGACGTGACCGGCGATGCGTTCCCGCCGTCGTGGGCGTCGGAGATGGCGTTCTATCTGGACGACAACGTGCAGCCGGATTTCGATGGGCCGCGGATCCGTCCGTTCATCGGGATCGATGTGCCCGGCATGCACATGAGCAACAGCGGGGGGCAGATCGATCTGACGGACAACGGGCAGGCGAACCTGGTGCTGCCGGACGGCGTGCTGCGCCTGGAGGCGTACGAGGAGTTCGATGATCAGTCCGGTCAGCCGGATGGCGTGTGGTCGATGGGCACGCTGTTCATCGGGATCAGCGGGGGCACACCGCCGATGGTGGCGTCGGACAACTGTCTGGATGCGCCGGAGATCACGGGGCTCGGGCAGTTCCTCTTCGACAACTCGATGGCGACGACCGACGGGCTTCCCGCGTTCCAGTGCGAGGCGACGGGGAGCGAGCAGGTGCAGCAGGACGTGTGGTGGCGTTGGACGTCGCCGCTGACGGGCCCGGTGCACATCTCGACGTGCGGGCTGACGATGGTGGACACGCGGATCGTCGTGTACGGCCCGAGCATCGGTTGCAACGCCGGCTCGAACGGCGTGATCGGCTGCAACTTCGGGTGCGACGGAACGGGCGGTTTCGATTTCTATGCGCGCGAGGGCGAGCGCTATTTGATTCGCCTCGGCCTTGGCGCGGGCGATCCGCTGCGCGGGCAGGGCATGGGCGGTCAGGGC
Organism: Phycisphaerales bacterium; assembly: GCA_041940385.1. Lineage (GTDB taxonomy): Bacteria > Planctomycetota > Phycisphaerae > Phycisphaerales > UBA1924 > JACVCK01. Next base: position 6,833 of record JBGTSD010000004.1, read on the forward strand.
GCGATCCTGCTGCAGATGGGACAGATCCCGCTGTGCGCGGAGAGCGATTGCCAGGGGCTGGGCGCGACGACGCTGGCGTACAAGAGCGACGATTCGACGTTCCGCGTGGCGGACGACTGGATCGCGCCGGCGAGCGGCCGGATCGATTCGCTCTGTTTCTGGGGCGCGTACAACGTGGATGATCCGACGGATCTCACCGACGGCTTCAAGGTGGTGTACTACGAGGACGCGGCGGGGCGACCGGGGCGGCCGATCGGCGCGTTCCGCGAGGCGTCGATCGCGGTGACGTCGGCGAAGCTGGCGGTCGCGGCGAAGGCGGCGTTGCTGGCGACGGATCAGAATAATCGCCAGGTCTTTCAGATCAGCGTGTGCCACGCGGCGGTGCCGGTGGTGGACGGGCGGAAGTACTGGATCGAGGTGACGAACTCGGCGGCGCCGGGGCCCTGGGGCTGGGCGCGCTCCGGCGCGGCGACGGGCACGGCTTGGCAGGATTCGACGCCCGGAGACTCGTACGCCAACGCGACGGCGATCAACCGCGAGATGTCATTGTGCGTGGGGTTCGTCGGGGATTGCACGTTCGACACGAACGGAGATGGGCTGATCAACTTCGCCGATCTGAACGCGATCGTGTCGAACATCAACTCGCCCTGCCCGTAACGGCGCCGGCGTCATCGGAATCGATCAAGGGTCTTTCCGGGCGCTGCGACGTTCTGCGCGTGATCGCATGAAACTGGCGCTCGGGTCGTTGCGTGGGGCGGCGCCGTTTCGGATCATGGTCGCGTCGACGGCGCGGAGTTCTCGTGAACCGACCCCGGCAGGGTGGGTCGCTCCATGCGTCTTCGATCCCATGGGAACGAAGGAGAGCATCCAGATGAAGAAGCGAATGCTGTTGTGCGGCCTTGTGGCCGCTGGTCTGACACAGGCGTCGATGGGTCAGGCGAGCCATCGTCGGTCGCCGGGCGAAACGGGCGTGGTGGAGCGGGGCGTGCCGCTGAACGGCGCGGATGTGTGCGCGAATGCGCCGTTCATCTCGGGATTTGGCCAGTTTCCGTTCGACAACTCGAACGCGCTGACGGACGGCATGCCGCACGCGCTGTGCTCGAAGGACGGCGGCGCGCAGATTGCGCGGGACCTCTGGTGGCGTTGGGAGTCGCCGGTGACGGGTCCGGTGACGATCTCGACGTGCGGTCTGACGGGCGTGGACACGGAGATTGCGGTCTACGGGCCGCAGGCGGTGTGCGCGCCGGGCGATGCGTTCCTGATCTTCTGCGACGATCAGAATTGCGGTGATCAGACGGAGATCACGTTTTTGGCGATCGCCGGTCAGGAGTATCTGTTCCGGATCGGGAGCTTCGACGGATTCGGCGGAATGAATCCGGCGGTCGGTGGTCCTGGAGAGTTCCGTTTGTCGTCGCCGGGCGTGTCGCCGTGCCAGCCGGCGTACTGCCAGGAGTTCGACGCGGGCTTGTCCATCGGGGCGATCTCCGACGACGACTCTCAGGTTGCGGACGATTTCACCACGGACATGAACGCGCTGGTGTGCTTCGTGTGCGTCAAGGGCGATTACGATTCGGAAGGCCCGAATCCGACGAACTCGGACGAGTTCCAGGTGCGCTACTTCGCCGACAACGGCGGCGTTCCCGGTCGTGTGCTCGCGGTGTTCAACCAGGGCTCGGACCTGCTGGTCGAGGGCCCGGCGCCGACGGGCGAGGTGGTCGAGGGTCAGTACACGCAGTTCGAGTACAAGCTCAAGCACCTGCCGCTGCCGGTCGCGGCGGGTCAGCGGGTCTGGGTCGAGGTTCGCAACCAGATCCCGCTGTGGTTCTGGTCTTCGTCTCCGGAGGGGAATGGGACGTCGTACCAACGATTCAGCGGGGTCGGCGCGTACAGCGCGGGCGACAAGGTCAATCGCGACATGGCGATGTGCGTCGGTCCGATCGAGACCTGCCCGACGGACGTGAACAACGACGGCGTGACGAACTTCGCGGACCTGAACCTGGTCGTGAGCTTCTTCAACACGGTCTGCCCGTAAGCGGGCTTTCGTTGCTGTCATCACGAGCGGCCCGGCGCGGAGCGCCGGGCCGCTTTGCTGCGCGGTAGAGTCTTGCGCCATGGGCGAGCGCCTGGCGATCGGACTCATGACGGGCACGAGCATCGACGGCGTGGACGCCGCGGCGGTGGTCATCGACGGTCATGGGCTGGGGATGCGTGCGAAGGTGATCGGCCACGACTTCGCGCCGCTGGGCGATCTCGCGGTGGCGCTGCGGGCGCTGGCGTCTGGCGAGCGGATGGCGGCGGGCGAGGTGGCGCAGATGGCGCTCGAGCTCGGGACACGGCTGGCGGAGGCGGCGGGGATGCTGGCGATGCGCCTCGGGCGCGGGGCGCCGGCGCTGATCGCGGCGCACGGGCAGACGGTGTTTCATGATCCGCCGCGGTCCTGGCAGCTCATCAACGCGGCGCCGATCGCGAAGCTGGGTTGTCCGGTGGTGTTCGATCTTCGCGCGGCGGACCTGGCGGCGGGCGGGCAGGGGGCGCCGATCACGCCGCTGGCGGATTTCGTGTTCTTCCGGGACGAATCGCACGGAGTGGCGGTGGTGAATCTCGGCGGGTTCTGCAATGTCACGGTGATCCCGGAGCGCGCGGGGCGGCCGCTCGAGGACTGGTCGGGCGAGGTCGAGGGGATGGACGTGTGCGCGTGCAATCACGTGCTGGATGCGGTGGCGCGACGGGCGCTGGCGCGGCCCTTTGACGAGAACGGCGGCGCGGCGGCGAGCGGAACGGCGCACGAGAAGGCGCGGGATGAACTGGCGGCGGCGCTCCGTGCGCAGGCGGGCGTCGGGCGGTCGTTGGGATCCGGCGATGAGGCGGGGGCGTGGGTGGATCGCTGGTCGGATCGGATGGAGGGGAAGGACCTGGCGGCGAGTGCGGCGGAGGCGGTGGGGGCGGTGATCGGCGGGGCGGTGAAGAAGCGGTCGCCGAAGACGGTGATGGTGGCGGGGGGCGGCGCGCATCATGCGCGGCTGGTGGAGGCGATCGGGCGCGCGTGCGGGGCGAAGGTCGAGCGGACGGATATTGCCGGTGTGCCGATCGGGGCGCGCGAGGCGGCGTCGATGGCGGCGCTGGGTGCCTTGTGCGCGGACGGCGTTGCGATCACACTGCCGCGGGTCACGGGCGTTTCTCGTCCGGCGCCGTTGTCGGGCGTGTGGACGGGCGTGCGGCCGCTGATGACCGAGGATTGAACGGGCATGGACGTCCCGGATCGAGGCAATCTGCTGACGGAGCAGCGCAACCCGCGCACGATGTCGCTCGATCGGATGTCGGTCGAGGAATGTCTCGCGGCGATTCACGCGGAGGATGCGATCGTTCCGCTGGCGGTCGCGGGCGCGATGGGCGAGCTCGCTGCGTTCGTGCGCCTGGCGGAGGCGAAGCTGCGCGAGGGCGGGCGATTGATCTATGTCGGCGCGGGAACGTCGGGGCGACTCGGCGTGCTGGACGCTTCGGAGATGCCGCCGACGTTTCAGACGGACCCGTCGATGGTGGTGGGGATCATCGCGGGGGGCGATGGGGCGCTGCGGAAGTCGTCGGAAGGGAAAGAGGATGAGCGCGACGGCGCGCGCGCGGAGCTCGAGGCGCTGAAGGTCGGGCCGCAGGATGCGCTGCTGGGGATCGCGGCGGGAGGGACGACGCCGTATGTGCTGGGGGCGATCGACATTGCGAAGCGCGCGGGCGCGGCGACGGGGCTGCTGGTGTGTGCGCGGATCGAGAAGCCGGCGAGCGCGGATGTGCTGATCGCGATCGAGGTCGGGCCGGAGGTGGTGACGGGCTCGACGCGGATGAAGGCGGGGTCGGCGACGAAGATGGCGCTGAACGCGATCTCGACGACGCTCATGGTGCGCATGGGGAAGACGTACGAGAACCTGATGGTCGACCTGCGCGCGACGAACGCCAAGCTGCGCGACCGGGCGGCGCGGATCGTCCGGGAATTGGTGGGCGGGACGCGCGAGGAGGCGTTCGCGATGCTGGATCGCGCCGGCGGGTCGGTGAAGGTCGCGGTGGTGATGGCGAAGCGACAGGTTGAGCGCGGCGAGGCGGAAGCGCTGCTGAGCAGGCACGACGGCGCGTTGCGCGCAGCGCTGGGTGAGGGGCGGGCGCCGTGAACTGGCTCGACTGGCTGATCGTCGGCGCGTACCTCGTGGGAATGGTCGCGGTGGGAGTGGCGCTGGCTCGCCGGCAGCGATCGGCGGATGATTACTTCCGTGCGGGAAGGCGCGTGCCGGCGTGGGCCGCGGCTCTGGCGATCGTGGCGACATCGGTGAGCGCGGCGACGTTTCTCGGCGCGCCGGAGGACGCGTACAACGGGAACCTGACGTACCTGTCGGTGTGCATCGGGCAGGCGATCGCGGTGGTGGTGGTCGCGCTGTTTTTCATCCCGGCGTTCTATCGCGCGAATGTGACGACGGTGTACGAGCTGCTCGGGCGGGCGCACGGGCCTGGGGCGCAGCGTGCGGCGTCGGCGGTGTTCATGGGCGGGCGACTGCTGGCGAGCGGTGCGCGCCTGTACATGGCGGCGATCCCGGTGTCGCTGATCGTGTTCGGCGATCTGGACAACTCGCACGTGGCGCTGTCGATCGCCATCGTGTCGGTGGTTTCGGTGGCGTACACGCTGCTGGGGGGCGTAGAGGCGGTGGTGTGGACGGAGGCGCCGCAGGCGCTGATCTTCATGGGCGCCGCGGCGACGTTGATCGGGTTGCTCGTCGTGCGCATCGAGGCGCCGGTGTCGGAGATCACGAGCGCGCTGCGGGAGGCGCGGGCGCCGGATGGGTCGAGCAAGCTGACGTTGCTGGATTGGCGGACGGACACATCGCTGCCGTTCACGGTGTGGTCGGCGGCGATCGGGTTTGCGATGTTCAACCTGGCGGTGTACGGGGCGGATCAGGACCTGGCGCAGCGGATGCTGACGTGCCGCAACGCGGTGCAGGGCGCGAAGTCGGTGGTGATCTCGCTGGTGATCGGCTTCGGCGTGGCGGCGCTGTTCCTGGTGATCGGGCTGCTGCTGTGGGTGTTCTACACGCGTCCTGACCTGGCGGGCGCGGCGCATGCGCGGCCGGGGGATTCGCGTCAGGTGATCCTGGATTTCATCCTTCAGGAGGCGCCGGCGGGGGCGCGGGGGTTGATGATCGCGGGGGTGTTCGCCGCGGCGATGTCGTCGCTGGCGTCGTCGCTGACGTCGATGTCGTCCACGGTGGTGTGCGATTACTACCGGCCGCTGCGCCCGGGGCTGAGCGAGGGGCACTACGTGGCGGTGTCGCGCGGGATGGTGGTGATGTGGGGGGTGTTGCTCTCGGCGGTGGCGGCGATGTGCATGGTGTGGCAGCAGCAGTCGGGCATGGGGCTGCTGACGTTTGCGATCGGGGTGATGATCTTCGCGTACGCGGGGCTGCTCGGGGTGTTTCTCGCGGCGATCTTTACGAGGCGGGGGAACAGCGTGAGCGCGGCGCTGGCGCTCGGCGCGGGCGCCGCGGCGGTGTTCCTCGCGCAGAATCCGAAGCTTGTCGGGTTTCCGGATGTGAAGCTGTCGCTGGGCTGGTGGATGGTGGCGGGGACGATGGCGTCGTTCCTGGTGTGCATCGCGGGCCGGCGGGGCGCGCGGGCGGCATGAGCACGGTGCGCGACATGGAGCGGCTTGCGGGGCGCCTGGTGATGGTGGGGGTGCGCGGGGCGGCGCACGATGATCCGATGCTGCGGCGCGATCTCGCGGCGATGCGGGATGCGCGCTGCCGCGGGGTGATCCTGTTCGAGGTCGATCTGCCGACGCTGAGCGCGCTGCGCGAGAAGGACCCGGGCGCTCCGGTGGACAAGGCGACGCGCAACATCGAGAGTCCGAAGCAACTCCGCGCGCTGACTGATCATCTGCACGAGCAGTTGGGTCCGGGGGCGATCATCGCGATCGATCAGGAGGGCGGGAAGGTTTCGCGGTTGAATCCACGGAAGGGGTTCGCGGCGTATCCGTCGGCCGCGGCGTACGCGGAGATGGATGACGGGCAGCGCGCGGACGAGGCGCACGGGATGGCGGAGGCGATCGCGACGGCGGGGATCAACCTGAACTTCGCGCCGTGCGTCGATCTGGCGAGCAACCCGCGGAGCCCGATCATCGCGCAGAAGGAGCGCGCGTTCGGGAAGACGCCGCGGCGGGTAGTGCACTGCGCGTCGGAGGTCGTGCAGGCGCACGATGAGAAGGACGTGCGCACGTGCTTGAAGCACTTCCCGGGGCACGGGTCGGCGGGGGTGGATTCGCACCTGGGGTTGCCGGACATCACCGAGTCGTTCGATGAGGAGAACGAGACGGCGGTGTATGCGGCAATGTTCGAGCGGTTTCGGAGGGAGGCGCCGGAGAAGGAGGCCGCGCTGCGGGCGCCGGTGTGGCCGTTCGCGGTGATGACGGGGCACCTCTTGCATCGGCGGGTGGATGCGGATCATCCGGCGTCGCTGTCGCGGGCGTGGACGGAGGGCGTGCTGCGCCGGCGGATGGGGTTCGAGGGCGTGGTGGTGACGGACTCGATCGACATGGGCGCGATCACGGCGCGGTACGGGATGGAGGAGGCCGCGGTGCTGGCGGTGAATGCGGGCGCGGACATCGTGCTGGACGGGGTGAATGCGCCGGGATTGGCGCGCGGGTGCCCGGCGCCGGCGCTGATGGAGGCGATCGCGCGGGCGGCCTTTGATGGAAGGATCGAGGGCGGCGCGCGCCGACTGCGCGCGAGCGTGGAGCGGATCGAGCGGATGTTCGGGAAGGCAGGGTGAAATGGATCAGCGCGAGGTGGACCGGATCGGGCTCGAGGCGGCGTACGAGGAGGCGCTGGCGGGGCTGCGCGAGGGCGGGATCCCGATCGGATCGGCGCTGGTGGCGCCGGACGGCAAGGTCGTGGCGCGGGGGCACAACCGGAGGGTGCAGGACGGCGACACGACGGCGCACGCGGAGACGGCGTGCATCCGCAACGCGGGGCGGCGCCGGGACTGGCACACGCTGACGCTGGCGAGCACGCTGAGCCCGTGCGCGATGTGCAGCGGGACGGCGGTGCTGTTCCGCATCCCGCGTGTGGTGATCGGGGAGAACCGGACGTTTGAAGGAAAGGAAGACTGGCTCAAGGTCAGCGGCGCTCAGGTGGTCGTGGTGGACGATCAGCGCTGCGTGGAGCTGATGCGCGCGTTCATCGCGCAGCATCCGGAGTTGTGGGACGAAGACATTGGGGTTCCGCCGGGGGCGAGGCCTCGCTAGCGGAAGTCGACACCGTGCACACCGTTCGGCGTGTTGTGGATGGCCACGTCCGACCACTCGATATTGAACGGGTTCGGGAACGGCGGCGTGGCGTTGGTGGGATTGTGCGCCGCGGCGTGTCCGTCGGCGAAGGCGATCGGCGTAGGAACATCGCGAAGTCCGTTGATCGACGCGCGCGGCCGACGCGCGAGATAGGCGAGGTCCCAGTCGTGAATCATCGCCTTCTGAGACGGGTGCGCCACCTCTCCGATCTTTATGTCTCGCAGCAGGGGCGAAGATGCATTCGGAACGGCGCTGGAGGGAGAGGGCGTCCAGAGCCGCGGGTCGGCAACGAATGACTGGGAGAAGAAGTACGACGGCAGGGCGCCGCCAAAGCGTGCTTCGCTGTCGTCGTCGCCGACGCCGGGGCTCATGAGCGCCGGCCATGGCTCGCGCAGCCCCTCGGCGCGGAAGATGATCGCCGCCCAGAGGTGCTTTGTTGCGAATCGGAAGAGCTCGTCGTTCCCGGAGAGCGACGTCATCGGCGGGCCGGGGTAAGGGACGCCGGGACGCGCTGCGGGGTAGCGGTCGCCATGCTCGAGCGCCCAGCCGGTAATGATTCCAGCGCACTGGCCGGCGCGGCTGACGCTTGTGGTCTCGCCCGCGCGTTCGCGGGCGCCGCGGAGAGCGGGGATCGTGATAGAGATGAGAATCCCAATCACGCCAATGGTGAGGAGCGTTTCGATCAGGGTCCAAGCGCGGCGCTGGTTCAGGGCCGACCCTTTCCTTACAGGGACGGGACGACAGTAAGCGTTTGGCGGAGCGGGCTGTACATTCGCGTTTGGTGAATGCGCCAGTCTTTCGCCTGCGGGTCCCAGATGAACCAGATCGCGAAGTAGGCGGGTGTCTGCACGTCCGGAGGGAGGACGTAGTACACCGGCACGATCCACTCGACGATGGTGTACGGATTCACCTCGGGATCACCCGCCAGCGCCGGCCACCGGTCTGAGCTTGTGTTGATGGCGGTGGCGTAGCGATCGTCCGCGGAACGCGTCGGGCGGCCGTTCTGGTAGCGTAGGCGGACGGTGACTTCCTCGAGCGAGATGGGGTGGAAGGCGATCGGCGCGGTGACCGCCTCCCAGAATCCGCGCATCTCCTTGTGCGCCTGCTCAAGGCGTGCGGCGTCGCCCGTTGCGCGAGCCTTGTCGAGAACGGGGTGGCCTGCGCCAGTACGTTCGAGAAACGCGACGTAGTCGTCGTAGGAGGCGCCGAAGTAGATGGGGAACTGCTCCTCGACTGCGTCGAGAAGCTTGGCCGTGGCGTCTGCTCCGAGTCCGGCGACGGTAGAGTTGTCACGTATCGCGGTGGCGGAGCGTTCACGAACTGAGGACGCAACAACGGAGAGCGACTCGGGCGTCACTTGCGTTTCGAAGCCCGGATCGGCGGGGAGCGAGAAGGCAGGTGGTGCGTCGGGGCCGTATGACTCGTGCGCGGCGGAGTCCTGCGAAATCGGCGACGGCGAGGCTCTTGATGGCAGGACAGCACGGATCGCCAGCGTCGCGCCGACGAGGGCGATCAATACGGCGAGGCCAAGCGCGACGGGACGCTCTCGGAGGCTCATCGATCCTCGTCCGGCGGCCGGAATGGAATTCCACGCGGCGCCGCGGCTCACGACCTGCGGCGATCGGCTCCATCGTACGAGACGCAGGCGCGCGCGAGTTGTTTCGTGCGTTCGTGCGTCACGGGATTCGTTGATTGTTAGCCACTGACGAGGTGGCTCGCCGACACGGCCTCGTCAGATCCCGCCCACCGGCTGATCCGCCGTGCGCTCGAGGCGGTTGAGGATCACGTCCACGGCGCCGGGGTTGGCGGGGTCGAGGCCTTGGGCGTGCTTCGCCGCGTCGCCGATGGCGGTGCTTCGCAGCAGTGAGCGGTGGTTGGCGCTGATCTCGACGACGTCGTCCACGCCTTCGAGGAGGGCGGAGGAGACGGGGACGACGCCGTCGCCGACGGCGCCGAAGAGGTCTCTAGCCTCTCGTGCAATGAACGCGGCGTCCTTCTCGGCGAGGACCAGGCGCGCCAGCGGGGTGTCGAGCATGGAGAGGACGTCGGACTCGCCGACGGGCGAGGCGACGCCGACGACGAGGGTGAAGGTGACGCCGCGGGGCTGCGGGCGGGCGTTGAGGTCGGCGAGGAAGTCGGAGCCGGGGGCGAGGTCTTGTCCGGCGTCGCCGGCGCCTTCGCCGAAGAAGCCGGTGAGGGAATCGACGAGCGCGCCGTCGTCGAACCAGCGCATGAACTGTTCACGGACCTCGAGCGCGAGGCGGAGCGGCGCGAGGGGTGCGCCCTTGTTGGGCGTGCCGACGAGGACAACGCGCCGGACGTCGGGCAGGCCGCTGTGCGCATCGCCATCGCTGTTGTAGTAGTCGGCGCGGGTGAGGACGTCTCGCGCGACGAGGCCGCCCATCGAGTGGCAGACGAGATCGACTTCCTCGGTTCCTGCGGCGCGCAGCGCGCGGAGCGCGGCGGCGAGGCAGTCGGCGGACTTGTCGATGGCCTGATCGTTGGGGTAGTCGAGGCGCGCCACGCGGTAGCCCTTGCTGCGCAGGAGCGGCGCGAGGTCGTTCCAGATCTCGCCGGGTTCGTCGAGGCCGTGGACGAGGAGGACGATGCGTTGCGGCGCCGGCGCGGCGGGGGAGAGGCGCCGCCACTGCGCGCCGCCGGCGAGGTCGGTCTCGGGCTCGAGGAGCCGAAGGCCGAGGCGCTCGCGGGCGCGGGTCTCGGCGAGGTCGATGGTGGCGCGGACGCGTTCGCGGGCGCGGGCGTCGAGGTTGTGGGTCCAGCGGTCGAAGAGCGTGGCCTGCTCGGGCGCCGCGGCGTCGTCGATGGTCCAGGGGAGGGTGGCGCCCTTGGCGATGAGCGCATCGAGCGAGGCGAGCGCGGCGACGACATCCTCGCGCGCGGGCGCGGACTCGGTGGACGCGGTGGCCGTCGGGCTGTTGCGCGAGAGGAGGAGCGTGGCGCCGGTGATGGCCGCGGCGGCGACGAGGATCGTCAGCGCGAGCGTGCGCAGGCGGCGTCGTGTGCGCGGGGGCGCCATGGGGGATTGTTGGGAGGTTGGGCGCGCCGTTTCCTGCGGCCTAGTGATGATCGGCGTCGGCGGCCGCCGGCGTGGGCTGGATGCTGGGCGGCGTCGCGGGTTCGGCGGCGCTCGAGGGCTTGGCGGGCTCGCGCAGGAAGGGGTCCTCGGGGACGAGCTCGCGGGTGACGAGGACTTCCACGCGCTGGTTGGAGCGGTGTCCGGCCTCGTCGTAGGCGATGGGTGTGATGCGGTCGCCATCGGCGCAGGCGACGACGCGCAGGCGGGACCACGGGATGCCGCGCTGCTCGAGGCCCTTGGCGACGGCCATGGCGCGCCGGTGGGAGATGGACATGGCCGGATCGACGCCGGCGGCGGCTTCGAGCGCGCTGACGTGGCCCCGGACCTCGATGACGAACTTGGGGCCCATGAGTTTCTGGGCGATCTCTTCGACGGCGCGTTCACCGGCGCCGTTGAGCTCCGTGGCGTTGTCGGAGAAGGGGACGACGCCGCCGAGGGAGTAGTAGTCGCTGGTGCGCACGCTGGTGACAGAGTCGGTGGGGCCGGACTGTCCGGCTTCGGAGGCGCGCCCCGTGCCGCGCTTTTCCTGGAGCCGGCGGATGAGCGGCTGATCTTCCGGCGCGGCGGAGTTCATGGAGACGGGGTTGTTGAAGCCCTCGCGGATGGCGATGACGGCGTCGAGGAGCGCGCTGGGGGGCGTGTAGGCGTTGCTGCCGTCCTGGGGCCCGTCGCCGCTGCCGCCCTGCGCGGGCTTCATGTTCATGGCGAGCATGATGACGAAGAAGCCCATCATGAGGCAGACGTTGTCGGCGAAGGAGACCATCCACTCGGGGACGCCTTCCTCGTGATGTCCGCCGCCGTGGTCATCGCAGTGACACTTGTGCTTCTTGTGTCCGCCGCCTCCGGCGCCTCCGTGCCCGTGTTCCTCGGCCATGGCTGGTGCTCCTGCTGGTCGGGGTGGGGCTTAGGCCGCTTCCTTGAACTGCTCGCGTCCGGCCTGCGGGATGAAGGCCATCATGCGGTCGAGGGTGACGCGGGGGTTGTCGCCAGCCTGGATGGAGAGGAGGCCCTGCAGGATCATCTCCTTGCAGAGGATCTCTTCGGAGGAGCGGAGCGCGAGCTTGTCGCCCATGGGTCCGGCGACGGCGTTGGCGATGACGGTGGCGTACATGGTCGCGACGACGGCGACCGCGAGCATGTGGCCCATGGTCGCGATGTCGCCGCCGAGGTTGGCGAACATGCCGATCTGTCCGATGAGCGTCGCGGCCAGACCCCAGCCGGGGCCGTAGACCTTGATCAAGTCGAAGAACTTCTTGCCCGCGGCGTGTCGCTCGCGCATGGCCTGGACCTCGGCCTTGAGGGTGGCCTCGATGTTGTCGGGGTCCACGCCGTCGATGGCCATCTTGAGGCCGGTGACGAGGAACATGTCGTCGATCTTCTCGACCTCGCTCTCGAGGGAGAGCATGCCGTCGCGCCGCGCCTTCTCGCCGAGCTCGGACATGAGCTTGACGACTTCGGCGGGGGTCTTGCCCTTGTAGACGTAGAAGCGCTTCACGTAGCCGGGGATGCACTTGAGCTTGGCCATGGGCATGGCCATGAACAGCACGGAGATCGTGCCGCCGAAGACCATGATGATGCCCTTCTCGGAATAGAACAGCGCCCAGTTGCCGTGCGACGCCATCTGGCCGACGAGCACGAGGCAGACCAGGCCGATGATCGTTCCAATGAGACTGGCCTTGTCCAAGCGATCGATCCTCTTCTCTTGTTCCGCCAGCGGGGCAGTGGAGTGGTCGGACGGTGTGGTCCGATTCCTCTTGGGGTTGATCGGCACGGTCGCGGGACGCCTCCATCGCGGGTTCCGCGGGGCTATCGGCCTTCGGGCGCCGCGGGCCGCGCAGACGGCATAACCGGACCAGTCGCCCGGGATTGCCAGGGGCGGCGGACGGAGCCCGTAAGATCGGGCCCATGCCCCGATCGTTCCGCTCCGACAACAACGCCGGCATCTGTCCCGAGGCGCTCGAGGCCCTGAGCGCGCGCAACGAGAGCCATTTCACGGGCTACGGCGACGACCCGATGTCGGGCGAGGCGATCGAGCTGTTTCGGGGGCTCCTCGGGGATCGGGCGTCGGTGTTCTTCGTGCCGACGGGGACGATCGCGAACGTGCTGGCGGTGGCGAGCTTGGTGACGCCGTGGTCGCGGGTGCTGTGTCACTCGCACGCGCACTGGAACGATGATGAATCGACCGCGCCGGAGGCGTTCACCTCGTGCCGCACCGCGGCGATCCATACGACGGCGAACGAGCGGGGCTGGCCGCCAAGCAAGCTGACGCCGGAGGATGTGGAGCGTGCGGCGGCGCTGGGTCGTGGGGACGTGCACCAGCCGTCGCCGGGCGCGCTGACGATCTCGAACCCGACGGAGTTCGGCGAGGTGTACACGCCGGAGGAGACGACGGCGCTGTGCGAGGTGGCGCATCGGCGCGGGTATGTCGTGCACGTGGATGGGGCGCGGTTTGCGAATGCGGTGGCGTCGCTGGTGGATCGAGGAGCACCGACCTCGGAGGAACCGAGTTCGGTGGCACGGGTGTGCCGCGCGTTGACGGTGGACGCGGGGGTGGATGCGCTGTCGTTCGGCGGGACGAAGAATGGATTGGCGCTGGGGGAGGCGGTGGTGTTCTTCGCGCAGGACGCGGCGCCGGGGGGCGCGGCGCAGGCGGCGAAGGCGGCGGAGGAGTTTCCGTTCCGGCGGAAGCGCGCGGGGGCGCTGCTCAGCAAGCATCGCGTGGTGTCGGCGCCGTTCGCGGCGACGCTGCGCGGCGGGGCGTGGGTGCGTCACGCGGCGCACGCGAACGCGATGGCGGCGCGGCTGTCGAAGGGGATGGCGGAGCTGGGCTACGAGATCCCGTACGCGACGCAGAGCAACGGCGTGTTCGTGAAGCTGAGCGCGGCGCAGGAGCGGGCGCTGGTGGCGCGCGGGCACGGGTTCTACATGTTCGGCGACCCGGCCTGGCGGCTGGCGCGGCTGATGTGCTCGTTCGACACGGCGCCGGAGGATGTGGAGGGGCTGCTGGAGGACGCGCGGGCGGCCCGAACGGCGTCCTGACAGGTTCCGTGCTAGAATCGCGGGACAGGCAGATTCCTCGCCGATTCCGGGCCGACTGAGGCCCTTCTCGGAGGATTTCGGCGAGACAGGCCGATTCCAAGCATCGACCGCATGAGCATGAGCACCAACCAGGACGACGCCGAGCCGCCGTCTCGAACTCCGGACACCCGACCGGGACTTCTCCAAACGGCGATGGACGCCACGGAGCCGCAGCGATGACGGCGATCGTGGTTGTGGTCCTGTTGTCGCTGGTCTGTTCGTTCGTGTGCTCGCTGAGCGAGGCGGCGTTCTATTCGGTGGGCGACGCCAAGGTGCAGGCGATGGTGGAGCACAAGGTGCACGGCGCCACGATGCTGGCGCGCCTTCGTGCGAACATGGACCGGGCGATCGCGGGGATCCTGACGTTCAACACGATCGCGAACACGGTGGGCGCGGCGGTGGCGGGCGCGATGGTGGCCAAGCGCTTCGGCGACGCGTGGCTCGGCGTGTTCTCGGCGCTGTTCACGCTGGGCGTGCTGTTCGGCTCGGAGATCATCCCGAAGTCGGTCGGCGTCGCGCGGGCGGACACGCTGGCGCCGCGGCTGGCGTGGGCGATCGAGGCGATGGTCATCCTGACGTTCCCGCTGGTGCGCCTGTGCGAGATCCTGACGCGCACGATCAATCGCAATCGTCCGGTGAATGCGCCCAGCGAGTTCGAGATCCTGGCGATGACGCGGAGCGCGGCACGTCACGGCGTGCTGCCTCAGCACGAGGCGCAGATCGTCGCGAACGCGCTGAAGCTGAACGACGTGCACGTGCGCGAGATCATGACGCCTCGCTCGGTGGTGTTCGCGCTGCCGGACACGATGCCGCTGAAGAAGGTGGAGGGTCACTCGGAGCACTGGGTGCACTCGCGTCTTCCGGTGGTGCGCGACACGAATCCGAGCGAAGTGCGGGGCATCGTGAATCGTCGCGACGTGTTCGACCTGCTCGTGCACGAGGAGGAGGCGGAGAAGACGCTGGCGGACGTGATGCGTCCGGCTCGGTTCATCCGGGACACGGCGCGGGCGGACGAGGCGCTGCTGCAGTTCCTCGCCGGTCGGCAGCACATGTTCATCGTCCTCGATGAGTTCGGCCTGTTCGTGGGCATCGTGACGCTCGAGGACGTGCTGGAGACGCTGCTGGGTCGCGAGATTGTCGGCGAGCATGATCCGGTGACGGACATGCAGGCGCTGGCGCGGAAGAAGGCCGCGGAGAAGGCGATGGGGCACGATTCGGGTCGTCGGCATTCGGGGCACCCGCAGGCGGCGAAGCCCGAGGGCGCCTAAGCGCGCGAACCGGGGCCGGGGTCGGCGCGTCGAGTGAATATGATGGTTCGTCCGGACACGCCCTTCCAGGAGAGGATCCCCATGCGCACGCTCTTGACCGTCGCCCTGTCGCTCTCGCTCGCTTCGCCCGCGCTGGCGATCGATCAGGCGCACAAGGATCGCGCCGAGACGATGATCGCGAAGGCGATCGAGTGGCTGCGCATGCAGCAGGACGAGGCGAGCGGCGGATGGGCGGTTCCTCCGCCGCCGCAGAACGCGAACGAGCCGGCGCGCCCGGTGTTCCCGGCGATCACGGGCCTGGTGGTGCAGGGCATGGCGATGCAGCCGGGGTTGACGGCGGACGATCCGGCGATCTCGAAGGGCGTGGCGTTCCTGCTGTCGTTCGTGCAGCCGGACGGCGGCATCTACGACCGGATCCTGCCGTCGTACAACACGTCGATCGCGCTGTCGGCGCTGTCGATGGTGGACGATCCGGAGACGGGCGACACGATCAAGCCGGCGCAGGATTTTCTGCGGTCGCTGCAGTGGAGCGAGGCGTCGAACGAGGGGCTCGGCGGCGACGAGGCCGCGAAGCCCGTGACGATGGAGCATCCGTTCTACGGCGGGATCGGGTACGGGCGGCACGGCCGGCCGGACCTGTCGAACCTGAACTGGATGCTGCAGGGCCTCGAGGACTCGGGGCTGAGCGCGGATGATCCGGCGTTTCAGCGGGCGCTGGTGTTTCTGTCGCGCGTGCAGATGGTGGACGAGGTGAACGACATGCCGTACGCGGACGGCTCGAACCAGGGCGGGTTCATCTACGCGACGAGCGTCAACCGGGATCAGGTCGGTTCGGGTCAGACGCAGGTGGGCGAGGCGGACGCGACGATCTCGGAGCACAGCGAGGACGGTCCGGTGTCGTCGCTGCGGTGCTACGGGTCGATGTCGTACGCGGGATTCAAGAGTTTGCTCTTCGCGGACCTGTCGCGGGACGACCCGCGCGTGACCGCGGCGTACGACTGGCTGCGCCGGCACTACACGATGCAGGAGAATCCGAACGTCGGCACGGACGGGTACTACTACTACCTCGTGACCATGAGCCGCGCGCTGGACGCGTGGGGCGAGCCGACGATCCAGGTGCTCGGCGTGCGCGAGGGCGAGCGTCGCCCGAAGGGCGCGCCGGAGGCGGGCGAGGTGCGCGACTGGGCGAACGACATGATCGATGCGATGGCCGAGCTCCAGAACGCGGATGGTTCGTTCCGCTCGATCGATGACCGCTGGATGGAGGACAACGCGGTGCTGATCACGGCGTACTCGCTGCTGGCGCTGCAGCACGCGGTGCGCTGATGACGCGGACGGCGCGACGGTTCTTCGTGGGCGCCGCGGCGCTGGCCGTCGTGGGCTGCGTCTTCTTCGCCGTCGCGGCGCGCGTGCGCGGCGGGTATCGCGAGTTCCAGACGATCTGGACGGCGGGACAGCCGACGTACGACCTGCCGTTCCGCATCGCGGCGTTTCCGGTGGGCATCCGCGAGCGCGGCGTGCCGGAGCGCGCGATCGTCGTGCCGCTCTCGGAGTGGACCGATCCGGTCGGCATCGTCCGCTGGAACGGGCCTTCCGGTCGGGTCGCGGTGCAGCGCCGGCTGCTGCGCGTGGACACGCCGGTGCGCGAGGCGGCGCCGCTGATCGACGCGATGAACCGGGCGCTGTCGGCGGGGACCGATCCGGACATTCGGCGCGCGGTGTTCGACGTCGGCGAGCGGTCGGACGAGCGGCGGTTGACGGTCACGCTGCAGGACGGGCTGCGCGAGGTGTACGTCTACCGCGTGGATTACGACGGGGCGGTCGAGGCGCGCGAGGTGCTGACCGACGGCGACAAGACGGCGTTCATCATCGGCGGGGTGATCGCGATGGTCGGCGTCGTCGCGCTCTGGATCGCGTTCCTGAGCGGGTTCACCGGGGGCGTGGTGATCCTGATCGAGCAGAAGCGCGCCGCTACGCGATCGTCCCCATCGGCGGGTCCAGGGGAAGCTCCCGGGCCGCGCTGAGGAAGGACTCGTAGTTGCGCGTGAATTCGAGGAGTGTGTCGCCGCCGAACTTCTCCAGCGCGGCGGCGGCGATCTCGAAGCCGACGACGTTTTCGAGGACGACGGACGCGGCGGAGACGGCGCAGACATCGCTGCGCTCGTAGGCGCTGGTCTGCGACTCCTTCGAGTTGAGGTCGATGCTCGGCAGGCCGCGGAGCAGCGTGGAGATGGGCTTCATCGCGGCGCGGACGATGACGGGCTGGCCGTTGCTCATGCCGCCCTCGGTGCCGCCGGCGTTGTTGCTGGGGCGCGTGAAGCCGAGAGAGGGTGTGTCTGACTTGGAGCGATCAAAGCCGATGGGGTCGTGCACTTCGGAGCCGCGGCGCGAGGCGACGTCCTTGCCGAGGCCGATCTCGACGGACTTCATGGCCTGGATGCTCATCGCGGCGTAGGCGAGGCGGGCGTCGAGCTTGTCCTCCCAGTGGACGCAGGAGCCCAGACCCATCGGGAGATTGAAGACGTGCGCTTCGATCAGGCCGCCGACGGTGTCCTTGTCGATCTTGGCCTGGCGGATGGCGTCTTCCATCTTTGCGCCGGCCTGGTGGTCGGGGCAGTAGACGTCGCTCGCGTCGCGCTGCGCGAGCATCTCGCGCCAGTTCGCGGCGGTGACGGCGATGGGGGTCTCGACGGCGTGGATGCGCCGGACGAACGCGAAGACCTCGACGCCGATCTCGCGCAGGAGGCAGCGGGCGAGCGCGCCGGCGGCGGTGCGCGCGGCGGTTTCCCGCGCGCTGGCGCGTTCGAGCGTTTCGCGGCAATCGGTGGTCAGCCACTTCACGCTGCCGGCGAGGTCGGCGTGCCCGGGGCGGGGGCGGTGGATGGGCGGGGTCTTCTGGAGGTCGTCGAGGCGCGAGTCCTTGTTGGCGATGCGGATGGCGATCGGCGCGCCGATGGTGCGCGCGCGCCGGACGCCGGTGAGGACTTCGATCTGGTCGTGCTCGATCTTCTGGCGCCCGCCGCGGCCGTAGCCGCCCTGGCGCCGGCGCAGCTCGGCGTTGATGAAATCAGCGTCGAGGGGGACGCCTGCGGGCATGCCGTGGACGAGCGCGATGAGCGCGGGGCCATGGGACTCGCCGGCGGTGCTGTAGGAGAGGCGAGGCATCGGGCAAGGATAGGGGACGGCGGCGTTCGGCTCAGGCGACGGCGCTGGTGCGCGCCGTGGCGATCTGCGGGCGGACGCGTTCGATCGAGGCGAACTCGGCGTCCACGCGCTGCTGGAGTCGTTCGAGGATGATGGGGCGGTTGCCGTGGGTTTCGGCTTCCATCGCGGCGGCGACGGAGCCCAGGAGGGTGGCGTCGAAGAGCGAGCCGCCGACGGCGAGTGTGGCGCCGGCGACGGAGAGGAGCGCGTCGCCGCAGCCGAGGGGATCGACGGCGCGCTGCGTGAGCGAGGGGAGGAAGTCGGAGAGGAGGCGGTCGGAGGCGTCGCGCCGGGTGGCGTCGAAGGCGACGAGGCCGTCTTCGCCGAGCTTGACGATGATCGCCTTGGCGCCGGCCTGGCCCGCAAGGGAGCCCGCGAGGGTGGCGAGGCCGACGGAGGGCGCGCGCATGGCGGAGCGGAGTTCGTTCTCGGTGGGCGCGAGGAGGTCGCAGCCGCGGAGGGCGCCGAGGTCGGCGCGGGGGCCGCTGACGTCGCCGAGCATCATCGGCGTGCGCGGGCGGAGCATCTGGAGGAGGCGCGGCAGGGTGTTCTGCGAGAGGGCGCCGTAGCCGAAGTCCAGCAGGATGACGAGGTCCCACGACGGCGAGGCGTGGTCGACGGCGGTGAGGAAGTCGTCCACGCGATGCGCAGCGAACGCGGGGGGCGGGGCGTCGTCGAGCTTCAGGAGCTTGACGTTCTTCGCGAGGTAACGGCGCTTGCGGGGGAGCGAGGAGTCGTGGACGAGGGGCACGAGGCCGATCTGGTTGTCTTCGCAGGCGATCGAGAGGGCGCGCGAGGCCTTGCCGCGCCCGATGGGGGTGGCGAGGGTGACGCGCGCGCCCAGGCCGCGCAGGTGCTGGGCCACGATCGCGGCGCCGCCCCAGAAGCGTTCGCGCTGGACGAGGGTGGCGTTGAGCATCGGCGCTTCGCCGGCGACGTGGGTGGCGTCGCAGTGGAAGTAGTCGTCCACGATGGTGTCGCCGACGACCAGGCAGTTGAGACGCGGCGCCTGGCGCATCAGGCGGCGGAGGGTGCCGGCCGTCTGGTTGTGGCGCTGCGCGAAGCCGGCGAGGCGCTCGGCGTGCATGCGCCAGTCGCCGGCGCGGTCGGCGATGAGCTGGGTCGAGGAATACACGACGTCGCCGGACGAGAAGAGCAGCGTGCCGCCGTAGGACTGCACGATGTCGCGCTCCGCGGCGAGGCGGGGGTCGTGGCTGTCGCGGTACTCGGAGCCCTTGACGTAGCGATCGGGTTGCACCGCGGAGAGCGTCTCGACGGCGGTGGGGCCGGGAGAGACGACGACGAGGTCCACGCATTCGAGCGCGGCGAGGTTCTCGGCGCGGAGATGTTCGGGAACGAGCGGGCGGCCGACGCCCTTGCCGGAGACGGCGGCGTCGCCGGAAACCGAGACGATGAGCATGTCGCCCTGCTCGCGCGCCCAGACGAGGTGCCTGAGGTGGCCGGGGTGGACGATGTCGAAACAGCCGTGGCAAAGAACCACGGTGCGACCGTCCTGCTGGGCCTGGCGGGCGATGGTTGCGGCCTGTGCGACCGGAACGACTTTTCGGGCGTGATCCACGCTTCAGTTATCGACCCATTCCGGACGATGGCTGAAGGCCGTGAACCACTGGACTGTCATCGTCGCGACCCGGAACCGCGCCCCCGACATCGCCGAGACGCTGCGCCGCATCCCCGCGCCGGGGGGTTGCGTGAAGGAAGTCATCGTCGTGGACAACGGTTCCAGCGACGGATCGGCCCTTGCGGCCGAGCGAGCGTGGCCGGGAGCGCAGGTCTTGCGCTTGAATCGGAACCTCGGGCCGGCGGGCAAGCAGCTCGCGCTCGAGCGGGCGAAGTTCCCGCTGGTCGCGGCGATCGACGACGATTGCTCGCCGGCGGCGTGGACCTGGGCGGAGATGGCGAACCGGTTCGCCGCGGACCCGAAGCTGGCGTGCGCGGGATGGGGCGTGCAGCTCACGGACGGCCGGTGGGAGTGCGGCGCGTTGCCCCGGGCGTTCGTCGGCGCGGCGGTGGCGTTCCGGCGGGACGCGATCGTCGCGGCGGGCGGGTATCGCCGGCGGCTCTTCATGCAGGCCGAGGAGTACGACATCGTGTTCCGCCTCGCGATGCGCGGCGGGCGGTGCGAGACGTTCCACGATCTGCCGTCGCTTCATCGGAAGAGCCCGCTCTCGCGCTCGGGACGTCGGACGACGTATCTCGATGCGCGCAACAACATCGCGATCATCCGGCGCTGGGCGCCCTTCGAGTGGTCGCGGGAGATGACGAAGGACTACATCACGCGGTACCTGGCGCTCGGCCGGGCGCGCGGCGCGGCGCCGTCGGCGGCGAAGGGCGTGCGCGACGGGCTCTGCGCCCGCTGGCTGGGAGGCGGCGAGCCGCTGCCCCGGGCGCTCTTCAACGAGTGGTTCGGCGTCGAGCGGATCTCGAATGCGTTCCAGCAGATGCGCGATCACGGCGTGCGTCGCGTGCTCCTGGCGCCGATGGGCAAGAACATCTTCGTGTACTGGCGCGCGGCGGAGCGGATGGGCATCGAAGTGGCCGCGGTGGCGGACGACCGGTTCCATGCGGCCGGCGTGCGTCGCTATCGGAGCGCGCCGCTGGTGACGGGGGACGAGGCGATGTCGCTGGGGTTCGACGCGGTAGTGGTGTCGAACAGCGCGCCGATCTTCGCGGCGGAGGAGCGGGATCGCTGGCAGGCGCGGGTGGGGGTGGAGGTCTGGGCGCCGGAGGCGATCGAGGGCGGCGGCGCGGCGCGATACGTCGATGCGCCGATCGCGGCGTAGCGCCGGAATCAGGCCGGAAGAACAAGTGATTCGCGCACTAGAGACGTGCTCGGCGCGGCCTGCTGCGGCGGCAGGTCGAGCGCGTGCTCCATCACCGCGCAGAGATCGGTCAGGTGGCTGAACGCGGGGATGCGCTCCGCGCCGGGGCCGGCGGCGGTGAGTTCGACGTGGTCGGCGGTGTGCTCGGGCGTCAGGAAGGCGACGCCGTGGTGGTTGGTGAGGATCGAGCCGAGCGGGCCGTAGTCGCGCGCGCGGCCGATGCAGGGATCGACGCGCTCGCCGGCGAGCCAGCGTTCGAGGAAGCGGAGATCGTCGCCTGCGATGGTCTGATTGGTCGCGTCGCGCACGAGCGCGGCAAAGGACTCGGCGGTCTGCTCCGGCGCCGGCAGGGCCTTGTGCTGCGCGACAATCCACTCGAAGGAGTGGCGGATGTCCTGCGTGCGCTTGAAGACGCTGCGGCCAGCGGCCCTGTACGCGGAGATGCCGGGGTTGGCGTTGCCGTGATCGGTGGTGGCGATGACGAGGGTGTCGTCGCGGGCGCCGGCGAAGTCGAGCGCGAGGCGCAGGGCCTCGTCGAAGGCCCACTGCTCGGTGAGGATGCAGGCGTCGTTGTTGTGCGCGGCGTGATCGACGCGCCCGCCCTCGATCATGAGCGCGAAGCCCTCGGGGCGCTGCGCGAGGTGGTCGATCGCCCAGCGGGACATCTCGGCGAGCGAGGGCTGGCGCCGGCCGATTTCGCCGACGCTGGTGCGGTCCACCTCGAACGCCATGTGCTTGTCGGCGAAGAGGCCGAAGACGGGGCCGGCGTGCGCGCCGGGGCGGAGGGCGAGGAGCTCGTCGCGCGTCAAGAGCGCGCGGATGTCGGCGCGCGATGCGAGGAGCGCGGCGGGGACGGCGAGCGCGCCGCCGCCGAGGGCGAGGTCGAGGTTGCGCTCGATCATCTGCCGGCCGATCTCGGGCTCCTGATTGCGGTCGGGGTGGTTGACGATGAAGCCCGCGGGCGTGGCGTGGGTGATGCGCGTGGTGGTGACGACGCCGGCGGCGCGCCCGGTGCGCTTGACGCGGCTCCAGAGCGGCTCGGGGGTGAGACCATTGGGCGTGACGTTGAGCGCGCCGTTGTCCACGCGCACGCCGGTGGACCATGCCGTGGCGGAAGCGGCGGAGTCGGTGACGAGGGAGTTGGCGGACTCGGTGGCGACGAGCGAGCGACGCGCTTCGCCGGAGCGGATCCAGTTGGTCCAGTGGGTGTCGCGCCCGAGACGGTCGCGCAGGAAGAGGTCGGTCAGCGTGAGCGTGCCGATGCTCATGCCGTCGGCGATGAGAATGATGAGGTTC
Source organism: Phycisphaerales bacterium (assembly GCA_041940385.1). GTDB lineage: Bacteria > Planctomycetota > Phycisphaerae > Phycisphaerales > UBA1924 > JACVCK01. The sequence continues at coordinate 28,934 of JBGTSD010000004.1, forward strand.
TTGGCGCGGCCTGCGGGGCGATCGGCGGTCGGACGCGCGCGGACGCGGCCGGGGATTGATTGCGAGGCGAGCAGCGCGCCGACGCCGGCGGATGCGGCGAGGAAGCCGCGCCGGGAGACGGGGGCGCCCGAGTTGTCGGATTCGGCTGGCATGGCGGCCGCCCAGTGTAGATCGGGCGCGGCGCGGCCTTGCGCGAAGAGTTGGTAAGCCCTGCTAGAAGCGGATCGTTGCCCGTGCGGCGACGAAGGGGGCGGGGTCGGACTCGTTGTCGGTGAGCTTGCCGCCGCCGGAGTTGAGGATCTCGTACTCCTGCCAGAGGACGGCGCCCGTGTAAAGGGAGAGGACCATGAAGGCGGCCGGGCGCCAGGTGAACTCGACGCCCGCGAGCGCGCGGGTGTCGTTGACGACGCCCTCGGGGTTCAGGGCGCGGTCCTCGGAGAGGCGGTAGGAGCGGGGGTCGTACGAGCCGCGCAGGGAGATGTCGAACTGGTCGGAGACGCGGTAGGTGAGCGCGAGCCCGAGGCCGCGGCTCGAGAGGCGGAGCTGCTCGGTGATCGACCACTCGACGCCGATCAGTGGGAAGACGAGGAGGTCATCCTCGATGCGAGACTGCGCGGTGACGCCGAAGGTGAGCGCGAAGCGATCGTTCACCTGCGTGCGCGCGGCGACGAAGCCGCTGCCGGTGAGGGCGTCGCCGATGTCGGCGCCGGGTTCATACGCGACTCGGGCGTCGCCGCCGATGAGGAGCGTCCACTGCTCGTCGAGGCCGATCTGCACGGACGGCGCGAAGCGGTAGGACTGGAGATCTTCCCACGGGGAGGTGTCGGAGCCGATCAGGCCGGTGACGCCGTCGAAGTCGTAGTCGGACCATTCGGCGTCGAAGGCGAGGCGGAAGATCAGCTTCGGCGCTGCTTCGATCTCGACGCCGGCGCCGGCGCCGAAGCGCGAGACGGAGGATTCGCCCGTGGTGTCGAGGTCGGCGTCGAAGTCGTAGGAGCCGCTGGCGTAGAACTGGAAGCCGAGCGGACCCTGGCGCACGGGCTCGTCGATGCCGAGGCGCGTTTCCGGGCGCAGGCCGGTGCCGGGCGCGGGGCTGACGGTCTGGGCCGCGGCGTGGGCGGCGAGCGTCAGCAGCAGGGACGTGGATAGAACGGATCGGGGCATCGATCGAACTCCTCGTGAACGCGCGGTGAGCAGACTACCGGGCTAGACCCGCATCTGCCACGCGAAGAGGAACCATTCGAGCGTGAACAGGGCGAGGGCAGCGAGGACGCACCAGAGCCAGACTTCGCGCGGCGCCGCGCCCGCCGCGCCGACGCCGGACGCCGACTGCCCGGAGACGTCGATCGCGTCGGCCGAGGCGATGCGGGACTCGTGGTCGCTGAAGAGATTGACGGGGAGCGCCGAGTCGCGTTCGGCGGCGTTCTCGAGCGTGTAGACGCCGGCGACGGGGAGGACGCCGATCGGCGCGGAGGCGTCCTCGGCGCGAACGCTGACGGTGCGATCGACCGGGCCGCGGACGCGGACCTCGGACGCGCCGGGCGCAGCGCGGACGGTGATGGGTTCGGCGGTGGAGTACGCGCGACCCCCGCTGCCGCCCGCGCGGGCGCTGAGTTGCTCGAGCGCGTTGGTCATGAAGATGGGGAAGGACAGGTGCAGCGGCCAATTGGAGGCGTCGAGGTCGAAGCCGACGACGATGCGCTGGAGCGAGCCCTGCTCGAGACGCGCGATCAGCGGGCCCTGCTCGCCCTGCGCGAGCGTCGCGGCGACGACGCCGACCTGTTCCTCGGGGAGCGTGAGCTCGAGCGGACGCGCGACGATGATGGTGTCGAGGATGACGTCGCGCATGATGGGGTCGGTGCGACGCCAGAGGAGGATGCGCGTCGGGCTTGCATCGGCGCGATCGGCGACGCCCAGCCCCGGGATGGGCAGCGTGGCGCCGAAGGAGATGGTGGGGATGGCGGGGAGCGCGCCGGGGCGGGCGCGGTCGAAGACGACGACGTCCGGCGGCGCCGCCGCGGTGGGGAGGGTGCGCTCGAACTCCGCGAGCGTCATGACGCGGAGCGCGCCCTCTCCGGGCGCGAGGAGGGAGAGCGCTTCGCGCAGGTCCTGGTTCGGCGCGGCGTTCGCGACGAGCCAGACGCGCAGGGAGGATGCGGGCTCGACGACGACCGCGGCGCTGTTGTCGGTGGCGAGCGCGTCTTCGCGGGCGACGCCGGCGACGATGAGGGCGCGCTCGTCCGGCGGCGCGGGGAAAGTCGTGGTGAGCGGGGCTTCGGCGGGGCCGTCCGATGCGCCGGAGAACTCGACCGGGACGCTCTGCGCGATGTCGCCGTTGACACGGATCGTCAGCGCGGTGCGCACGGGATCGGCGGATGTGCTGAGGAGGCGCGCGAAGAGGCGAACCACGCCGGGATCGGATTCGTCGCGCCGGGCGCTGAGCGCGGCGAGGCCGATGTTGTCGCGCGCGGCGTCGGCGGTGGGGCCGATGCGGACGAAGCGCACGTCGGCGCCGGGGACGGCCTCGCGCCGATCGGGCGCGGGGCGATCGAGAGCGCCGTCGGAGAAGAGGACGACGGTGGTGGCGACGGATTCGTCCTCTTCGCCTGCGCTCGCGACAAAGGCGCGGATGATGCGCAGCGCTTCGTCGAGGTCGTCGGGCTGGTCGGTGGGATCGATGGTGGCGACGCCGTCGCGGAGGATGGCGCGGGAGCGGGAGAAGGGGGCCTCGATGCGCGGCGCCGCGGCGAAGGAGATGACCATCGCCTCGGTCTCGGCGGTGCGCAGGCGGTTGATCATCTCGAGCGCCTGGCGTTTCGCTTCGTCGAGGCGCGTGGCGCCGCTGTCGTCGCCGTCGCGGGCGTTCATGGAGGCGGAGGCGTCGATGAGGAAGATGACGCGTCCTGTGGGCGGCGCCGCGGGATCGAGGAGCGCGGGCCGGCCCAGCGCCGCGGCGAGCAGCCCGAGGGCGAGCGCCTGGATGAAGAGCAGCAGCGACAGGCGCAGCCAGCGAAATGGCGTGTTGACCTGGAGGTCCTCCACGGCGCGGTCCCAGAGCATCGTGGAGGAGATGCGCACCGGGCGGCGGCGGAGCTTGAGGAAGTAGAGCAGCGCGAGCGCCGGCAGCGCGATCGAGCCCGCGACGATGCCCGCGACGGGGTCGAGGAAGACGAGCGCGAGCGTGGCGGCGGTGGAGGTCACGATTCGTCAGCGGCGGACGACGATGTACACGACGTCATCTTCTTCGAGATCGTCGGGGCCTGCCTGGCGCAGGAGCAGGCGCCCCTGGCCGTCGATCGCATCGCCCAGATGGGAGTAGACCTCCACGGCGGAGAATCCGGCTTCACGGAGCGCGTCGCGCAACTCGGGGACCGACCAGAGACGCCAGTCGTAGGTGAAGGCGTCGCGGAGCTCGGTCCCGCCCGGCAGGAGGAAGTGCATCGCGTTGACGACACGCGCGGTGAGCGGGTCGGCCTCGCGCTGCTCCCAGATGTACGTCACGCCGCCGGGGAGCTGGTCCTCGGACTCGGATGGAGTGAACGCGTGCTGACCGAGGTAGATGTCGAACGCGAAGACGCCGCCGGGGTTGAGGCGCGAGCGAACGTGCCGCAGGTAGTCGAGCAGGTTGGCGCGTTCGTGGAAGTAGCCGATGGGAAAGTTGAACGCGGCGAGGATGTCCACGGGGTCTGCTGCGCGGAGGACATCGCATTCGCGAAGCTGCACGCGGGACGCGGCGGAGGAATCGAGGCGCTTGGTGAGTTCGTCGAGCGCACCGGCGTCCCGATCGACGGCGACGGTGGTGCGGGAAGGATCGCTCTCGGCCCAGGCGCGTGCGAGCGCGCCGGAGCCGCAGAAGTCTTCGCCGAGAACGTGCGGCGAGCCGGCGTGCGCGGCGAGGAGGAACGGGATGGTGCGCGCGGGTTCGGTGGCGGCGAGTTCGTAGAGGTCGTAGCGGTCCATGGCGGCCGTCAGTTCGCCGCGGCGCGGGCGGAGCGGATCATGGTGATCCACGCGTCGCGTTGCGCGGCGAGCAGTTCGCGCGGGCCGGTCATGCGGACGTAGAGCGGGTTCGGTCCGCCCTCGAGGATGGCGCCGTAGAGCGCCCAGCCCTCGCGCGCGGTCTTGTCGCCGCCGGGGGGACCGTCCATGTACGTGCCTTCGAGCTCGACGAAGGAGATGGTGAGGCCGTTGTGCTCTTCCTTCGCGACGGCGGGCGCGGCGGGGTTGCCGTCGGCGTCGAGCACGAGCGAGGCCCAGCGCGCGATGTTGGCGTCGGCGTCGCCGGCGCCGCGCGGGCCGAAGTCGAAGAACGCGACGGCGCCGCCCTCGGTTCCCTCGGGCGTCGGGACGGTGAGTTCGGCGGCGCGCATCGGGCCCGGCTCGCGTTCTCCCCAGCCGGCGGGGATATCGAGCACCAGACCGGAGGCGGTGACCATGCCGCCGGCGCTCGGGGTGACCGGCGCGGGGGCCGTCGATGTGGGCGGGGATGCTTCGGGGGCGTAGGTCGTGGCGGCGTCCGCGGGCGGCTCGTCCTGCTGGCCGCAGGCGGCGAGCGGGACGGAGAGGCCGAGGGCGAGGAGGGCGACGGGTTGGAGGAGGCGTCGGTTCATGCGGGGATGCTAGAACGTGGCGAGCCGGCATGCGCATCGAGGCCATCGACCATCTCGACGATCCCCGCGTGGACGACTATCGCGTCCTGAAGGAGGCCGCGCTGTTGCTGGATCGCGGCGTGTTCATCGCGGAGGGCCGCCTGGTCGTCGAGCGGCTGCTGGAGCCGGCGAATCGCTTCGCGATCAAGTCGATGTTGGTGACGCCGGCGCGGCTGGAGGCGATGCGCGAGGCGATCGACGCGTCGGGCAAGGATCCGCTCATCTATGTCGTCGAGCGCGAGCGGATGGATCAGGTCGTGGGGTTCCGATTTCACCAGGGCGTCGTCGCGGCGGGACGCATCGGGCCGGGGCTCGGCGTTGATGATGTGGTCGCGCAGGCGATCGGCGCGGGCGCTCGAATGGCGCGGACGATGCTGGTGGCGCTGGAGGACCTGGTCGATCTCGACAACGTGGGGTCAACCTTCCGGAATGCGGCGGCGCTCGGTGCGGCGGGGGTGCTGCTGAGCCCGAGGTGCGCCGATCCGCTGTACCGGAAGGCGATCCGGACGTCGATGGGGCACGCACTGCGATTGCCGTTCGCGCGGCTGGAGCGGTGGCCGGACGACCTGCGCCGATTGCGCGAGCTGGGCTTCACGGTCGCGGCGTTGACGCCCGGCGCGGGGAGCGAGGACATCGGCGCGTTCGTCCGAAATGCGCCGGAGCGCGTGGTGGCGCTGCTCGGGACCGAGGGCGAGGGGTTGACCGCGGAGGCGATGGCCGCGGCGGACGTGCGGGTGCGGATCCCGATGGCGTCGGGCGTGGACTCGGTGAATGTGGCGACGGCGTGCGCGATCGCGTTGCAGCGGCTAGGAGAGCGCGCGTGAGCGCGGCCGACGATTGGCGCCGCGGCGGAGCGCGCGCGTGGATGCTGGAAGGTCGTGACCTCGCGCTGTCGCTTGCGCCGGCGCGTGGGATCGCGGCGGAAGCTGAGGCGGAGGTCGAGAGGGTCTGGGGGGAGTTGCTTGTGCGCGTGCCGCAGATGTTCGATGGTCCGACGCTGGCGGTCGAGCGGTGGGATCCGGAGGCGATGGAGCTGACGTGCCGGCGGAGTTCGTACCGGCCGTTCGCGGCGGGGCTGGAGGGCGCGCCGGTGGACGAGTGGCTGATCGCGGTGACCGGGTTCGTGACGGCGCTGGATGAGGACGGGCGCGAGTGCGTCATGTTCGGACGGCGCGGGTCGGCGACGTGGCTGTACGTGGGGATGTGGGAGCTAGGTCCCTCGGGCGGAGTGGGGCCGGTGGGCGACGGTGGAGCGCTTGGGATTGATCGCTTCGGCGCGGCGTTGCGGGATGAGCTGCGCGAGGAGGCGTCGCTCGAGGCGGCGGAGGCGTCGTTGGCGCCGCTCGCGGTGTGCACGGACCCCGAGGCGCGGTCGCTCGATGTCGTGCTCCCGGCGCGGGTCGAGGGCGTGGTGAGGTCGGGCGTATCGATCGGGCACAAGGCGGCGGGAGAGTATTCGGAGATCCGGTGGGTGTCGCTGGAAGAGGTGGAGCGATTCTGCGCCGAGGCGCCGGGCGGGGTCATCGGTCCGACGCGGGCGCTGGTGCGCGCGATGGCGGGGAGTCGGTAGAGTCCAGCGCATGAATCAGCCTGATGCGCTGGCGAGCGAGGCGGTGGCGCCGATCACGAGCGGCATGACGGTGGGCCTCGGCACCGGGCGCGCGGCGTCGCGCGCCGTGCGGGCGCTGGCGGCGCGCGTCGAGAACGAACGACTCTCGCTGACGTGCGTCTCGACGAGCGACGCGACGACGACGCTCGCGAAGTCGCTCGGGCTCAAGGTCGTGGATTTCGCGGGCGTCGAGCGCGTGGACTACCTCTTCGACGGCGCGGACGAGGTGGACGACCGGCTGCGGATGATCAAGGGGCGCGGCGGGGCGATGACGCGCGAGAAGATCGTGGCGCGTGCGGCGAAGCGGCGCGTGTACCTGATCGATGACGCCAAGCGCGTCTCGCGCCTCGGCGAGAAGGCGCCGCTGCCGATCGAGATTCTGCCCTTTGGGCTCGCGAGCGTGCGGGCGACGCTGGCGCGAGCGGGGCTCAAGGGCGACGTGCGCCGCGCGGACGGCGGAAGCGAGTACAGGACGGACAACGGGTGCCTGGTGATCGACGCGGCGATGCCGGCGTCATTGACGCCGGAGGCGATCGATGCGCTGCTCGCGGCGACCATGGGCGTGATCGGGCACGGGCTCTTTCTTGTGGAGGCGGACGAGGTGCTGGTGGAGTCCGCGTCGGGTGCGCTGCAGCGGATGCGGCGCTAGGCGCGCGGCGCCGCGGCTCGGGCGAGGCGGTCGCGGATCGCGTCCCAGAGTTCACCGGCGGCGCTCGGGCGCTCGACGAGGATGACGGACTCGTCGCCCCTGTCGGCTTCGCGCAGCGCGGCGTACAGGCGCGCGGCGTAGGCGTCGGGCACGCTGGGCATCTGGATGCGCTGGCGTGGCCCTCTGGTTTGAGGAGATGTTGATTCGCCGGACGTGAGCGCAAGGAGCGTCACGTGGCGTGGGCTGTCGCGCCATTCGCGAGGCATGGAGTGTGCGTCGAAGAGGATGGTTTGGGCCGCGGGCGCGTAGTGGGAGGGGAGCATCCCGGGGGACGGCAATGCCCCGGCGCTCGACGCGTCCGCGCCGGAGCGCGGCCGTCGTCCGATCACGTCGGCGATCTGCGACGCGGACACCGCGCCCTGGCGAAGGATCGTCGGTTCGCCGACGAGCGAGAGGACGGTGGACTCGATGCCGACGCGGCACGGGCCGCCGTCGAGGACAAGGACGTCGCGCTCGTTGAACGCGGCGCTGACGTGCGCGGCGGTGGTCGGGCTGACGCGCCCGCTAGGATTCGCGCTCGGCGCGACGAGCGGGCCGCCGAAGGCGCGGAGCAGATCGAGCGCCATCGGATGATCGGGGCAGCGCACCGCGACGGTGTCGCCACCGCCGGTGACGATGGTCGGAACGGACGGCGCGCGCTTTAAAACGAGCGTCAGCGGTCCGGGCCAGAAGCGCTGCGCCAGCATCTGGGCGTCCGTCGGCCAGTCCGCGACGACGCGCCGGGCGCCGGCGATGTCGGCGACGTGGACGATGAGCGGGTTGTTCGAAGGGCGGCCCTTGAGGGCGAAGACGCGCTCGACGGCGCGAGCACGCAGCGCATCGGCGCCGAGGCCGTAGACCGTTTCGGTGGGGAACGCGACGACCTCGCCGGCTCGAAGCCGCGCGAGCGCGGCGTCGATCTGGCCGGGCGCGTTCATCGGGGCGAGCCGTCGAGGGGCGCGATGATCTCGGGGTCGTTGGGGACTACGAACTCGATGCGGTTGCGCTCCATCGCCGTGCCCATCGCCTCGTAGAGATCGGCGACGGCGTTGTTGTAGTCCACGAGCGCGGCGAGCTCTTCGAACTCGGCGAGCGCGAGGGCCTCCTGGCGGCGGAGCTTGAGGTCGAGGAAGTCGGGCGTCAGGCCGCGCAGCGTTTCCTCTTCGACATTGAGCGTGCGCAGGTTCTCCGATGCGGCGAGGCGCGAGGCGCGGGTCTGCTCGATGAGCTGGTAGTTGGTGACGACGTTGCGGAGCGCGATCTTGACGCCCAGCACGGCCTGCTGCACGGCGGAGCGATACTCGACGACGGCGCGCATGCGCTCGAGCCGGCGGGCGCGGAAGCTCGCCTCGGCGAAGCGGTTGCCGATGGGCTGTTCGAAGTTGAGCCCGGCGAGGTAGTCGACGAAGGACGCGTCGCCGATCTCGGCGTAGGCGTCGCCCACGTCGCGATCGAGGCCGCTGAACCGCGTGCGCAGCGCGAGGTCGAGCAGCGGCAGGCGGGCGTTCTCGGCGACCTGCTGGCGGATGGAGGCGTCGTCGATGCGCAGGATGGCGCGCTGGACTTCGGGGCGGCGATCGACGGCGGAGATGATGGAGTCGAGCAGGGAGAACTCGATCGGCGCATCGACGGGCGCGTCGGTCGGCACGAGGAGCAACTCGGACGCGACCTCGATATCGGGGTCGTTCATGAGCTGCTTGAGCGTGTCGGAGGCCTGGCGGAGGCGGTTCTGTGCGCGGATGACCGAGGCGCGCCGGCTTTCGACGCGCGCGACGGCGTCGGAGAATTCGGCGGGCTTGACGTCGAAGTCGAGGCGGCCCTCGAGGACGTCGCGCGTGCCGACGCCGCGATCGAGGAGGCGCTGCTGGATGAGCAGCGTCTGGCGCTGGAGGTAGAGGTTCCAGTACGCTTGCTCGGTTTCGGTGATGAGGGCGAGGAGATCGGTGCGGAGCAGTTCGATGCTGTCGCGCTCGGCGTTGCGCGCGAGGCGAATTTCGGCGAGATTGACGTCCGAGCCGAAGCCGCGGAGCAGCGGCTGGTCGAGGCCGATCTCGAGGAACGCGCTGTTGGCCGGATCGGGGAAGTTGGTGAGCCCCGGGGTGTCGTTGTCGCTGTACGCGAGGCCCTGGGACACGGCGAACGTTCCGCCGGAGGTGAGGCGGCGGCGGACGCCGGTGTCGTAGGCCACGGACTGGCTGCGATTGACGAAGGAGCCGACGGGCACGCCGTTGACGGCGGGCACGATGCGCGTCTGGTCGAGGTTGGACCAGTCCACGCTGCCGAAGAAGATCCAGTCGAACGCCGCCTGGGCCGCGACCACCTGGGCGCCGGTGATGGCGGGTCCGAAGCGGGCGGCCTGGACGTTGAGGTTGTTGCGCAGGGCCGCGGCGACGGCGGCCTCGAGCGAGACGGCCACCTCGGCGGTGGGTCGATCGAGCAGATCGACGGAGGAGGGTGGCGTGACGCCGACGTAGGAGCGCGGGCCGGCCATCTTCTCGAGTTCGTCCATGCGTTCCTGGGGGAACGTCAGGTCGCCGGGCGTCCGGGTAAGCGGGCGCGGCGGCGCCGGTTCGCCCTCGGGGGCGACGGCGTCGACCTCGCGGGCGCGGGAGTCGGCGACGGATCGGCGGAGCGCGTCATCCGTTTCGGAGCGGTCCATCGGGCCCGCGCAGCCCCCGACGAGCGCGAGCAAGGTGGCCGGAGCGACGGAAAGGACGGCACGGCGGGGCAAGCGGGTCGGGGTCACGGCGGGAAAGGTAAGGGCAAAGCGGCGTGGCGGTCAAAGAATGTCGGGGTGCTGTGAGGGCATCCGCGCGGGGGGTGGCCGCACATTCGACGCGGTCCGGTCGTATGCTCGTGTGCGTTCGCTGCGTGCGCACCGCATTTTTCGCCGATGAAGAGAAGACTTATGAACACTGTTCCGCTCCGTCGTCGTGCCGGGCTGAGTCGCGCCGTCTTTGCGCTGGTCGGTCTGTGCCGTGGTTCGCTGGTTCTCCTGACCCCGGTCGCCGCGGGTCTCGGCGTTTCCTCCGCTTTGCGGGCCGAGGTGATCGCCTCCGAGCCGTACTACGTCGTGGTCACGGTGGACGAGGTGAATATCCGGTGCGGGTCGGGGAGCGTGTGGTACCCCGTCGCCACAGTGAAGGCCGGCACGGTCCTCCAGGTGGACGGCGCCGAGCAGGGCTGGCTCCGCGTGTCGTATCCGGCGGGAACGGCGGCGATGGTCCGCACGGCCGATGCGCAGCGCGACGAGGGCGCCGCGACCGTGCGACTGACGAGCGCGTCGAAGCTGCTGGCGAACAATCCGCGCGGCGGACTGAGCGAGAGCTGGCGTCCGCTGCTCGAGGAAGCGCTGCCCGCGGGCACGACGCTGGCCTTGATCGAGGAAGTGCGCGATTCGGCGGGCCAGGTCGAGGCGTTCCGCGTCGCCGCGCCGGAAACGGCGCGCGGCTTCATCAGCGAGCGATCGATCCGTCCGGCGACGGAGGCCGAGGTGGCGCAGATCCGTCCGCCGGCCGACCCCGCGCCGGCGACGACGGAGGAATCAACGGCCCAGGCGCCGCAGACCACCCCGGAGCAGACCGCGCAGGCCCCGACGACGCAGGATGCGCCGGCCGAGCCGCAGCAGCAGCCGGCGGAGACGATCGCGCAGACGCCGGTCGAGCAGACGCCGGCGCCCGCGCCGGCGGAGACTTCGGCCCGTCGCGCGATCGGCACGATGGAGCAGCTCAACACGGCGTTCGAGGGGCTCAAGCGCGTGCCCACCGAGGACGCGGAGATCGAGCCGCTGATCGCGGAGTACCAGCGATTCATCGGGACGCTCAGCGATTCCGCGGCCGATAGCGGCTGGAAGCGTTACGCGGAGAGCCGCATCGAACTGCTCCGCGCCCGCCTCGAGCTGCAGCGTCAGCTGCTCGCGTTGCGCGATGCGGAGGCGTTCGCGAACCGCGGTTCGACGGACATCACGCGTTCGATCGAGCAGATGATGGCCAACCCGCTCTACAAGGTCGTCGGACGCCTGGGCGCCAGCACCGTGTACAACGGGCAGAATCTCCCGCTCATGTACCGCGTGCAGAGTGTCGAGGGCGGCGTCGGACGCACGCTGGCGTACGTGCTGCCCGCGGAGGATGTGGACCTCGCCGGGCGCGTCGGCCTGATCGTCGGCGTGGTCGGCGATGCGGAGACGGATGTCGAGCTGAGTCTCCCGATCATCCGCCCGAAGAAGATCGACGTGCTGACGACCGGCGCGACGTCGGCGTCCCCCGGCACGCCGTAAGAACTGGACGCATCAGACCAATGAACAAGGCCCGGCTGCGAAGCCGGGCCTTTTGCGTGATTCAGTGCTGCACTCGACTCAGCGTTCGACGCCGTTGGTGAGCTGGTCGAGCAGATGGTTGAGGTCGGAGAAGGAGACGACGCCGTCGTTGTCATAGTCGAAGCGGGCGTCGAAGCCGTCCTGGCCATCACGCCGGTTGTAGGCGCCGAGGAAACCGGTGAGTTCGTTCGCCGCGGGCGATTCCTTGGCCGCCTCGGGCGCCAGGTTCTCGACGAGGCGGTTGAGGTCGGCGAAGTTGATCACACCGTCCTGATCGAAGTCGAACTCGGGGTTGTAGTTCGCGTCGCCCAGACGGGAGTTGAAGGACGCGAGGAGCGAGTCGAGGTCGGCGGCGGTGAAGACGCGCTGGTCCTGCGTCGTTTCGGCCGGCTGGCTGAGCAGCGTGTTGAGGTCGGCGAAGCCGATCACGCCGTCGCCGTCGAGGTCGAACTTCTCGCTGTAGCGCCCGTCGCCCTTGGTGGCGCCGTACGCGGCGAGGAAGTCCTGAAGGCGCGAGTCCGTCGGCGTCACGGGCGGCTCGGTCGGCGGGCGGACGGCGTCGGTGTTGGCGACGGGCGGCGTCGCGGATTGCGCGATGGCCTGCCGATGCTGCGCCTTGAGGGCGCCGGGTGTGCGCCCGAGGTCGACCGGGCGCGCCTTGTGCGTCGCCTTGCCGAGTTCGGCGGCGTCGGCCTGTTGGGCCTTCTTCTGAATGATGGCGCGGGACGCCGCGGGCGTGGGCTGGGCCTGGATGGCCTTGGCTGTTCCCGCGATCGAGGCGCTGACGACGCCGGGGTCGATTCGCATGACGGTCTCCTTTCGCATGACACCGGAGCGCAAGGGCGCCCGGCGCACGACCATCGCAAACCGCCTGCCAGTCGAGGGCGGGATCAGTCGCCCACGTGGATCACGATCCGTCGCTCGCCGGGGTCGCGCCGGTGCTCCCAGAGGTAGATGCCCTGCCAGGTGCCGAGCGCGAGTTCGCCCTCGAGGATGGGGATGGTGAGCGAGGTCTGGGTCAGCGCGGCCTTGATGTGGGAGGGCATGTCGTCCGGCCCCTCGCTCGTGTGGGTGTAGAGCGAGTCGTTCTCGGGGACGAGCCGATTCAGCCAGCGCTCGAGGTCGCGCCTGGCGCTGGGGTCGGCGTTCTCCTGGATGGTCAGACTTGCGGAGGTGTGCCGGATGAAGACGGTGCAGAGCCCTTCGCGCACGCCGGAAGCGCGGACGACCTCTCGGACGCGCGCGGTGCATTCGTGAAGCCCCGGGCCGGGAGCGCGGACTCGGATCTCGCGGACCATGCCGGAGTCTAGTGCGGCGCCGCGCAGCGCACGGAAAAGGGCGCCCGGCCGGAGCCGAGCGCCCTTGAGTTGACGGAAGGCAGGTCGGCGCGGTTACGGGCAGGTCACGCCGTAGTTGCCGAGGAGGTTGTTGAGGTCCTCGAAGTCGTAGGTGGAGCCGTACTCATTGAGGAGGTTGTTGAGGTCGGCGAATTCAACGAAGCCGTTGAAGTCGAGGTCGCCGTCGAGGCCGGGCTCGTTGGAGACGATGCGGTAGATGATGCCGGTGGAGTAGCCGCAGATGTAGAGCTGGCCGGTGCTGTCGCGCCCGAACGCGGAGAGGTTGGGCAGCGTGGCGCCGTTGAGGAGGTCGCTGGTGTGCTCGATGACGTCGGTCGCGCCGCCGGCGCCGGTGAGCTGGAAGGACCAGACGCGGCGGTTGACATAGTCGGCGAAGAAGTAGCGGCCGTGGTACGAGCACATGCGCGAGCCGCGGGCCATGAAGCCGCCGGTGATGGAGAATCCGAAGGCGTGCGAGTAGGTGTGGATCGGGCCCGTGTGGGGCTCGTAGGCGAGCGGGGTGCCGCTGAAGAGGTTGTTGCCCTCAAAGCGCTTCCACCCGTAATTCTCGCCGCCGGCCTGGGAGGAGACGTAGTTCACTTCCTCGACGGCGTTCTGACCGACGTCGGCGATGAGCAGGCCGTTGGTCGCGTCGTAGCCGAAGTCGTCGAAGGACCACTTCCACGGATTGCGCACGCCGAAGGCCCAGATCTCTTCGAGCGCGTCGATCGGGACGTTGTCGACGAACGGGTTGTTCGCGGGGATGTTGTAGCCCTCGGGGTCGTTGTCAGGGACGTTGACATCGAGGCGAAGCATCTTGCCGAGCAGGGTGCTCGGGGTCTGCGAGCGGTTGCCGGGGTCGCCCGCGCTGCCGCCGTCGCCCATGCCGATGTAGAGGTAGCCGTCGGGGCCGAACATGATGTTGCCGCCGTTGTGATTGGAGAACGGCTGATCAATGAAGGCCAGTCCCTGGAAGACGAAGTCCTTGCGAGTGGACATGTCGACGACGAGCGGGTTGTTGGCCTGCGTCTGGAATCGTGCGATGACGGTCTCGCCGGCGGGGTTGGTGAAGTTCACATAGAGGCGGCGGTTGGTGGCGTAGTTGGGGTCGAAGGCGAGGCCGAGGAAGCCGCGCTCGCCACCGGAGGTCGCCTGTCCGACGAGGGACATGAAGTTCGTCGCCTGGACCGTGCCGTTGACGACGACGCGGGCGAGCAGGTTCTGCTGGACGACGATGAAGGTGTTCGCCTCGGTCGGGTGCTCGACGAACACGACCGGCTGGGTGAAACCGGAGGCGTAGGGGACCATGTCGAGCGATGGAAGGACGCCCGCGAGTGACGCGGAGGCCATGGCGGCGCTGCCGAGGGCGGCGGCGATCAGTCGGCGCATGATGTCTTGCTCCTCAGTTCGGGTTGGGGAAAGGATCGGCAAAGCCGGGCCCTGGCTGACGGCGAAGCTCCGAAGGACGGACTTCGGGGACGGCTCGTCGTCGGATTGGAAGGGGCTCGGGGTTCTCGGGCTCTCCTCGGGACGGCGGCACGCCGCGCGGCCCATGCACTTGGAATGTACGGGCGGCCGGGGGGGTGGACAAGGAAAAAAGGGCCTCCGATCGCGATATGCCCTGTGAAGGCCCGATAAGGGGGGCCGATCAGCGGCGTCCGGGGCGCGTCGGGAGGGTTAGCATCGTGAGCCGCCGCGGAGGAGCCGTTTCGCGACAGGAATGATGGAGCCAACCCACGCCGCAGCCCGGAGTTCGTCGGATCGACGCGGGAAGTGCGCTGATGTCGCGCTGCCCGTGCTGAGCGGCGGCGCGTCGCCGGAGCGCACGATTCGGAAGTCGCGCAGCGGCCCGCGGCGGGCGATCGTGCTCGGGCTCGTGCACGTCGCGATCGCGATCCATATCACGCAGTGGTGGCTGGGCGGGCGGACCGTGTCGCCGGTCGAGCCGAGCGAATCGATGCAGACGCTCGAGACCGGCGCGGTCAACGCGGGGTTCATCTTCTTCGCGGTTGCGATCCTCTCGACGCTGATCTTCGGGCGATTCTTCTGCGGCTGGGGGTGCCACATCGTGGCATTGCAGGATCTCTGCGGCTGGATGCTGAAGAAGGTCAACGTCCGGCCCCGTCCGTTCCGGTCGCGATTGCTGGTCTATGTGCCGCTGGTGTTCGCGCTGTACATGTTCGTGTGGCCCACGTTCCGGCGCGAGGTCGCGGCGCCGCTGGCGGCGAAGTGGTGGCCGGAGGCGGCGACATGGCTGGGGCCGGTCGGCGCGTTCCCCGGTTTCCACAACGATCTGCTCGTCGAGGACTTCTGGGCGACGTTCCCGCCGATCGCGGTGGCGATTCCGTTCTTCCTGGTGTGCGGCTTCGCGTGCGTGTATTTCCTCGGGGCGAAGGGGTTCTGCACCTATGGATGCCCCTACGGCGGGTTCTTCGCGCCGGCCGACATGGTCTCGCCGGGACGCATCATCGTCGATCATGACAAGTGCGAGGGCTGCGGCCACTGCACGGCGGTATGCACGTCCAACGTGCGCGTGCACGAGGAGATCCGCGACTTCGGCATGGTCGTCGATCCGGGGTGCATGAAGTGCCTCGACTGCGTGAGCGTGTGCCCGAACGATGCGTTGCGGTTCGGCTTCGGCGCGCCGCCGGTGATGAAGAGCCGCAAACGCGGGCGAGCCGATACACGTGCGGCGAGGCCGCGTCGGCCTAAGCGGACGTTCGATCTGTCGTGGACGGAGGAGCTGGTGATCGCGGCGGTCTTTGCCGGCGCATTCTTCGCCTGGCGCGGGCTGTACGACGTGATCCCGATGCTGATGGCGATCGGCGTGGCGGGCTGCGTGGCGTACATCGCGTGGAAGACGTGGCGGATGCTGCGCGACTCGAACCTGCGGCTGCACAACTTCCAGCTCAAGCTGCGCGGAAAGCTGCGTCCGGCGGGCGCGGTGTTCCTGCTCGTCGCGCTGGCGACGATCGCCGCGACGGCGCAGGGCGGGTACGTGCAGTGGGCGGAGCGCAAGGCGTCGCACTACGACGGCCTGGTGACGGCGCCGGCGGACGTGGTGCTCTCCGGGCGCGCGGCGCTCGTGCCTGCATCGGACAAGGCGGCGGCGGAGGACGCGATCCGGTGGTATCGGCGCGCATCGAGCTTCCGGATGGGCGGCTACGGGATGGCGACGACGTCGGAGACGCTCTTCCGCATGGCGTGGCTGCTCGCGGTGACGGGCGACTATGCCGAGGCGGAGGCGATCATGCGCCGCGCGCTCCGGCAGGGCGAGTCCACGGAGCAGGGCGTCGTGCACCTTTCGAACCTGATCGCGGCGCAGGGCCGGATGGAGGAGGCGGAGCGCGTGGTGCGCGAGTGGATCGCGGCGAACGGCGCGGGCGAGCTGTCGGTGAGCGAGGTCGCGAAGCTGATCGCCCGCCAGCGCGGCGTGGGGCCGGCGGAGGAGTTCCTGCGCGAGTCGGTCCTGGCGTACCCGGAGCTGCACGGGCTCAGCGCGGGCGTGATCCGCGCGATGCTCGGCGCGGGGCGCGTGGCGCAGGCGGAGTCGTTGGCTCGGGCGCTCGTCGAGCGACGCCCCGAGGATGGCGCGCTTCTGGCGCAGCTCGGCGCTCTGCTCATGCAGGTCTACCCGCCCGGCGATGCGCGCTTCGGCGAGGGCGTCGCGCTCGTGGAACGCGCCGTCGAGCTTGATCCGAAGAATGCGACGGCGCACCAGCAGCGGGCCATCGCCCGCGCGATCTCCGGCGACATGGCCGGCGCGGAGGCGTCGCTGCGCGAAGCGATGCGCCTGGCGCCGGAAGACCCGTCGCTGCGATTCATGCTCGCGGAGCTGCTGCGCCAGACGGGGCGTGCGGCGGAGGCCGATGCGCTGCTTCAGGAGCCCGCGGACGGACATCTGCCGGGGCCCGAAGCGCCGGAGCGCACGCCCACGGGCGGGACGCGCACCGACTGAGTTGCGCGCCCGGCGCCTTCACGCATCAACGCGCGCGTGCTACGATGCGGACAACAGCATCCGTGATCGATCGCTCGAGGAGAACGCCGCCATGACGACCGGAACGCCGACGCAGAAGATCCGCGGCCCGCTGAACCTCAAGAAGTGGGTGGATGAGAACAAGCACCTGATGAAGCCGCCGGTCTCGAACAAGACCATCTGGCTGGATCAGGACTTCATCGTCTTCGTCAGCGCCGGTCCGAACACGCGCAACGACTACCACGTGAATCCGACCGAGGAGTTCTTCTACCAGCTCGAGGGCGACATCTACGTCAAGATCATCGAGGGTGGCGAGAGTCGGAACGTGATCATCCGCGAGGGCGAGGTCATGCTGATCCCGGCGTGGGTGCCGCACTCGCCCCAGCGCCCGCCGAACACGGTGGGGCTGGTGGTGGAGTACAAGCGTCCCGACGGCGAGATGGACGCGCTCCGCTTCTACTGCGAGGGCTGCAACGACCTCGTGTACGAGGAGCACTGGAGTCTGGCGAACATCGACAACGACCTTAAGCGGATCATGGAGCATTTCTGGGGCGGGCCGGAGTCGGTGCGGACGTGCAAGAAGTGCGGCAAGGTGGTGCAGCCCGCGAAGGAAGCCCGCCTGCCGAAGGCCTGACGGTCGGCCGCGCGACGGACTATCCTGAGCCGCAGTGGCGCCCGAGAAGATCGACATTCATACGCACATCCTTCCCGAGCGGTGGCCGGACCTGCGCGAGCGGTACGGCTGCGGCGGGTGGGTGTCGCTCGAGCATCACAAGCCGTGCTGCGCGCGGATGATCATCGACGGCAAGTCGTTCCGGGAGATCGGGCACAACTGCTGGGACCCGCTCGAGCGCATCCGGGAATGCGACGACGCCGGCGTTCGGGTGCAGGCGCTGAGCACGGTCCCGGTGATGTTCTCGTACTGGGCGAAGCCCGAGCACGCGCTAGACCTGTCGCGCCTGCTCAACGATCACCTCGCCGGCGTCGTGCACGATCACCCGGGCCGGTTCGTCGGGCTGGGGACGATCCCGCTTCAGGACACGGACATGGCGTGCGCGGAGCTCGAGCGCTGCGTCCGCGAGCTGGGCATGGCGGGCGTGCAGATCGGCACGCATGTCAACGGTGAGAATCTGGACGAGGCGCGGCTCGACCCGGTGTTTCAGGTCGCCGAGACGCTCGGCGCGGCGGTGTTCGTGCACCCCTGGGACATGCTCGCGAAGGAGCGGATGGAGAAGTATTGGATGCGCTGGCTCGTGGGGATGCCGACGGAGTCGGCGCTGGCGATCTGCTCGGTGCTGATGGGCGGCGTGCTCGATCGGCATCCGGCGCTTCGGATCTGTTTCGCGCACGGCGGCGGCGCGTTCCCGGGGACGGTGGGGCGGATCCAGCATGGGTACGAGGCGCGTCCGGACTTGTGCGCCACGGCGACGAAGCATCCGCCGCGCTCGTACCTGCGCGACGGTCACGGCCCGGCGCGCTTTTGGGTGGACTCGCTGGTGCACGACGGGGCGATGCTGCGGATGGTCGTGGACCTGTTCGGCGCGGAGCGTGTGTGCCTGGGTTCGGACTATCCGTTCCCGCTCGGCGAGCTGCGCCCGGGGACGCTGGTGGAGGAGACCACCGTGCTCACCGCGCGGGAAAAGCGGCAGGTTCTGGTGGAATCGGCGCTGGAGTTTCTCGGGGTGGAGGCTCGTGCGACATGACGACCGCTGTCGAGATCAGCGCGGCCCGCGCCGCGGAGCTGGACCACGCCGATCCGCTGCGCGAGTGGCGCTCGAGCTTCCACTTCCCGAAGCACGCGGGCAAGCCGGTGGTCTATATGACGGGCAACTCGCTCGGCCTGCAGCCGGTCACGGCGCGGATGATTGTCGAGCAGGAGCTGAAGGACTGGGCGGAGCTGGCGGTCGAGGCGCATTTTCAGGGTGCGAACCCGTGGTTCCCGTACCACGAGTGGTTCCGCGAGCCGGGCGCACGGCTGGTCGGCGCGAAGCCGGGCGAGGTCGTGATGATGAACTCGCTGACGGTGAACCTGCACCTGATGATGGCGACGTTCTACCGGCCGACCAAGGAACGATTCCGCATCCTGATCGAGAGCCCGGCGTTTCCGTCGGATGAGTACGCGGTGCAGAGCCAGGCGCGGCTGCACGGGTTCGATCCGGAGCGGGCGATCGTGCGCGTCCGCCCCCGCTCGGGCGAGACATCGATCCGCGACGAGGACATCCTCGAGACGATCCGGCGCGAAGGCGCATCCATCGCGATGATCCTGATCGGCGGCGTGAACTATGCGACGGGCCAGTTCTTCGACCTGGCGTCGATCACGCGCGCGGGGCACGAGGCGGGATGCGTCGTCGGGTTTGATCTCGCGCACGCGGCGGGGAACGTGCCGCTGCGCCTGCACGACTGGGGCGTCGATTTCGCCGCGTGGTGCTCGTACAAGTACCTGAACGCGGGCCCCGGCGCGATCGCCGGCTGCTTCGTACACGAGCGGCACTGGAGGACCCAGGCGCCGCGCCTCGAGGGCTGGTGGGGCAACGATCCCAAGTCGCGCTTCAAGATGGCGCCGAACTTCGAGGCGGCGCTGGGCGCGGAGGCGTGGGCGCTGAGCAATCCTCCGATTCTTTCCGCGGCGCCGCTGCGGGCTTCGCTCGAGATCTTCGACGCGGCGGGGATGGACGCGCTGCGCGAGAAGTCGCTGAAGCTGAGCGGTTACCTCCGTTCGCTCGTGGAGCGCATCCCGGGGGTGGGTGTGCTGACGCCCCTCGAGGATGCGCGCCGGGGGACGCAGCTCTCTCTGACGGTGGACGGCGACGCCCGGGCGGCGCAGAAGGCGCTGCTCGAGCGGGGCGTGGTGGCGGACTTCCGCGAGCCGAATGTCATCCGCGTGGCGCCGGCGGCGCTGTACTGCTCCTACGAGGATGCGCGAGCGTTCGCGGCGGCGCTGGCGGAGGTGCTGGGGCGTCGACTGTCGTAGGGCATCCGGCGCGAGCGACCGTTCGAATACCATGGCCCCCTGATGCCCAGCGACTCCAGGCCCGTGTTCACGATCTTCGGCGCCGGCCTTGCCGGAGCGCTGCTCGCGGTGCGCCTGGCGCGGCTCGGGCATCGCGTGGATCTGTACGAACGGCGGCCCGACCCGCGCGTGAAGGGCGCGGAGCGTGGGCGGTCGATCAATCTGGCGCTCTCGACGCGCGGGCTCGATGCGCTGACGCGTCTCGGGCTCGCGGACGAGGTCATGCGCGACGCGATCCCCATGCGCGGCCGGCTGATGCACGGGCGTGACGGGTCGTTGACGTACCAGCAGTACGGGGTGACCGGCGAAGAGGCGATCAACTCGGTGTCGCGCTCGGCGCTGAACATGGCGCTGCTCGACGCCGCGGAGCGCGAGAAGAACGTGCGGATCATCTTCGGCAAGCGCTGCACGCGCGTGGACTTCGAGCGCCGCGAGGGCGAGTTGCTCGACGTCGCGACCGGCGAGAAGAGTGTGGCGCCGTTCGAGACGTTGATCGGCGCGGACGGGGCGTTCTCGGCGGTGCGGCTTTCGATGCAGATGCGCGAGGGGTTCGACTACAGCCAGACGTACGAGAGCCACGGGTACAAGGAGCTGACGATCCCGGCGCGCCGGGACGAGCGCGACGGCGCGAGTCTCGAGGGCGCCGAGGGGCCGTTCCGGATGAAGCGCAACGCGCTGCACATCTGGCCGCGCCGTTCGTACATGATGATCGCGCTGCCCAACGCCGACGGCTCGTTCACGTGCACGCTCTTCGCGCCGTACGACGGGCCGGACGGGCTGAACGGGCTGCGCACGCCGGTGGATGTGCGCCGGTACTTCGAGGAGCGCTTCCCCGACGCGATCCCGGTGATGCCGACGCTGGAGCAGGACTTCCTCGGCAATCCGACGGGCTCGCTGGTCACGGTGCGCTGCTTCCCGTGGAGCATCGGCGGCACGGCGACGCTGGTCGGCGACGCGGCTCACGCCCTGGTGCCGTTCTACGGGCAGGGCATGAACGCATCGTTCGAGGATGTGGTCGCGCTGGGCGAGGCGATCGAGGAGCATCCGGACGATCTGGCGCGGGCGTACGACGAGTATCAGCAGCGGCGCAAGCCGAACGCGGACGCGATCGCGCAGCTCGCAGTGGACAACTTCGTCGAGATGCGGGACAAGGTCGGCTCGCCAGCGTTTCTGCGCCACAAGAAGCGGGAGCAGCGGCTCGCGCGGTGGTTCCGCTGGTACACGCCGCTGTACTCGATGGTGTCGTTCTCGACGATCCCCTACGCCGAGGCGGTCCGCCGGGCGCGGGAGCAGGATGCGCGGGTGCGACGGTTGGGGCTCGCGGTTGCGGCCGCGGTCGGTTCGACGATCATCATCGTGCTGGTATTGCTGGCGATGCAGCTCGGAAGAGGAGGCGCCTCATGATCTACGACATCACGCCGCCGGTGACGACGCGACTGGGCGTCTGGCCGGGCGACACATCGCTCTCGCGCGAGGTGCTCCTCGACATCGAGCAGGGCGACAACATCACGTTGTCGACGCTCCGCTCGACGGTGCACCTGGGCGCGCACGCGGACGGGCCGAATCACTACGGCACGGGCGCGCCGGGGATCGGCGAGCGGCACCTCGGGCTCTATCTCGGGCCGTGCCAGGTGGTGACGGTCGCCGTGCAGCGCGGCCAGCGCGCCACGGCGGCGATGCTGCCCAAGGGCGTGGACCTCTCGGAGAAGCGCATCCTCTTCAAGACGAACACATTCCCCGACGCCGATCAGTTCAACCAGGACTTCGCGGCGCTGGACCCGGCGCTGATCGAGATGCTCGCGAAGCGCGGCGTCGCGACCGTCGGCATCGACACGCCGAGCGTGGACCTCATCGACTCCAAGGACCTGCCGTCGCACAAGATGGTGCTCCAGCACGACATGGCGATCCTCGAGGGATTGCTTCTCAAGGACGTGCCGGACGGCCGGTACGAGCTGATTGCGCTGCCGCTGAAGCTGATGGGGTTCGACGCGAGCCCCGTGCGCGCGGTGCTGCGCACCTTCGGCGACGAGGCGCCGGAGCCGGCGCGGAAGAAGCCTAGCCGATCGTCGCGATAACTTTCAGCTCGACGTTGATCTTCGTCGGCAGCGCATTGACCTCGACGGTGGTGCGCGTCGGGCCGTGCTTGAAGTGCGCGGCGTACTCGCGGTTGTAGCCGGCGAAGTCACGATCCATGTCGGTCAGGAACGAGAGCACATCCACGATGTTCTCCCACGAGCTGCCGGCGTCCTCGAGGATGACGCGCAGGTTGTAGAAGACCGAGCGGCACTGCTCGGCGATGTCGTAGCTGACGACCTCGCCCTTCTCGTTCATCGTGACGCCGGGGATGGTCTTCTCGCCGAGCTTGCGCGGGCCGATCCCGCTGATGAAGAGAAGATTGCCGACGCGCCGGCAGTGGGGGTAGGCGCCGACCGGATCGGGGCCGCGCGGGCTGACGAACGTGCTTCCGTCGGGGATGGGCTTGGTCATGGTCGATCGTGGAGCTTGAGGCAGATGTTTCGTGGTTCGGTGAAGAAGCGGAGCGCCTCGTCGCCGCCCTCGCGCCCGACGCCGGATTCCTTCATGCCGCCGAACGGCGTGCGCAGGTCGCGCAGCATCCAGCAGTTGATCCAGACGATGCCGGACTCGAGCGCCGCGGCGACGCGGTGGGCGCGATCGAGGTCTCGGGTCCAGACCATCGACGCCAGGCCGTAGCGCACGCCGTTCGCGAGCGCGACGGCGTCCGCGTCGGAGTCGAAGGGCGTGACGGTGACGACGGGGCCGAAGATCTCTTCCTGCATCGCGGCGCAGTTGGGCGGCGCATCCGCAAGAACGGTAGGGAGGTAGAAGAAGCCGTTCGCGCAGCGATCGGAGACGGGCTTGGCGGGGGAAGCTCCGCCGCAGAGGACGCGCGCGCCGTCGCGCTTCGCCTGTTCGACAGCGTCGGCGATCTTCGCGTGGTGGTCGCGCGACACGACGGCGCCCTGCTGCGTCGCGTCGTCGAGCGGGTCGCCGACGCGCAGCGCCCTGGTCGCCTGCACGAAGCGGTCGAGGAACGTGTCGTAGATCGGGCGATCGACGAAAATGCGCGAGCCGCAGAGGCAGATCTGGCCCTGGTTCGTGAACGCGGCCCGGACGGCGTGGGCGAGCGCGTCGTCGAGGTCGGCGTCAGCGAAGATGATGTTGGGGTTCTTGCCGCCGAGCTCGAGCGACAGCTTCTTGAACTGCGGCGCCGCGGCCTTGGCGATCGCGCGACCCGTCGATGTCCCGCCTGTGAACGAGATCGCGCGGACGCCGTGGTGCTCGATGAGCGCGGCGCCGGCCGTCGCGCCGCGTCCGTGCACGATGTTCAGCACGCCCGCGGGAAGGCCCGCTTCCTGGAGAATCTCGCCGAGCAGGAACGCCGTCATCGGCGTGACCTCGGAGGGCTTGCCGACCGCGGTGCAGCCCGCGGCGAGCGCGGGGGCCACCTTCCACGTGAAGAGATAGAGCGGCAGGTTCCACGGCGAGATCAGTGCGCACACGCCGGCGGGCTGGCGCAGCGTGTAGTTCAGCGCGGCGCCGTCGGTCTGGTGCAGGTCGCTGCGGGTGTGCAGTATGGCGGTGGCGAAGAAGCGGAAGTTGGCCGCGGCACGGGGGATGTCCACGCTGCGCGCGAGCGCGTGCGGCTTGCCGGAGTCGATCGACTCCGCGCGCGCCAGGCGATCGAGGTTGGCGTCGATCAGGTCGGCGACGCGCAGGAGAATGCGCGAGCGCTCCGCGGCGGGCGTGCGCGACCAGGTCGGGAATGCCTTCTGCGCCGAGGCGACCGCAGCGTCGATGTCCGCGCGGTCGGAGTCCGGCAGCGTCGCGTAGACCTTGCCCGTCGCGGGCTCGACGCACTCGAGCGTGCGCCCGGAGGTCGCCGGGAGGAATCGACCGTCGATGAAGTTGCGGATCTCCTGCATCGCGGCCTTCAGATGGTGCTGGTGCGTCCGCCGTCCACGGCGATGCTCTGCCCGGAAACATAGGAGGCCGCCGGCGACGCGAGGAACGCCGCGACGGCGCCGATTTCTGACGCCGAGCCAAATCGCCCGAGGGGAATGGTCTTGCGCATCTCCTCGGCGATGACGTTCGTGTCCACGGCGCGCGACTTGGCGCGGCCGTTGATCAGCGCGCCGAGTCGTTCGGTGTCGGTGAAGCCGGGGAGGATGTTATTGACGGTGATGTTGTAGGGGCCGAGCTCCATGGAGAGCGTCTTGGCCCACGAGGCGACGGCGCCGCGGATGGTGTTGGAGACACCGAGCCCCGGGATCGGTTGCCGGACGCTGGTCGAGATGATGTTGATGATGCGTCCGTACTTGGCCTGCTTCATCGAGGGCACGAGCGCCTTGGCGAGGAGCTGCCCGGCGACGATGTGCATGCGGAAGGCGCGGACGAAATCTTCCGGATCGGCGTCGATGGCGAGGCCCGGCGCAGGCCCGCCGGTGTTGTGCAGGAGGATGTGCGCGCCGCCGTTCTGCGTGAGCGTCTCGGCCGCGGCGCGGACGGAGGAGTCGTGCGCGAAGTCGGCGACGGCGACGCGATGGCGCTGACCCTTCGGCGTCGGAAGTTCGCTCTGGACGGCCTCGAGTCGCGCCCTGTCGCGGGCGAGCAGCGTGACCTCGGCGCCGAGCAGGGCCATCTCCTGCGCGCACGCGAGGCCGATGCCCTGCGTCGAGCCGCAGACCACGGCGCGACGGCCGGTGAGATCCAATTGCATCGCCGTTCCTTTCCGTCTACCAGATGAAGCGCATGCGCCCGAAGTCGGGGATGAAGGAGAAGCGGCTGGCGCCGAGGCGCAGCGGATGGGCCGAGGGCCAGAAGACGATGACGGCGCGTCCGGTCATCATCCGACGGTGGATCAGACCCAGGCTCGAGTCGATGTCGGAACGAACCCACGGGTCCACCAGGTCCACCAGGCGCGAGTCCGCGCTGTTGGCCGAATTGTCGCCCAGGAGAAAGAACTCGTCCGGGCCCATGCGCGCCGTGGCGCCGGGATGCGTGCCCAGCGCGGCGCGACCGGCGAGGCGCGTGCCCGGCGGGTACTCGCGCGGCTGGTAGTACACATCGCGATCCAGCCCGATGCGTCGGAACTCCACTTCGTCGGAGTCCTGCACGATGATCCGCGCCCGCGGCGCCCGGTAGATCGCCGGGTCCGCCAGGGTGTTGCCGTAGATCTGTCCATCGGTGGCGCGTTCGGTGAAGAGGCGCGTGATCTGTTCGCCGGAGAGCGTGGTCGATCGACGCAGGCGCGTCTCGGGATCCCAGTCGTACTCCCCCTCGAGGACGAGCGTCCCGTCGATCCAGAGCTGGACCGACTGATCGACGTGGCAGAGGGCGACATCCGCGAACCCGCCCACCGGCAGAACGGCGTCCGTCGTCCGCGCGAACTCCTGCATGACGACCGGCGGGGAAGACCCGGGCTGCTCGCGGTACATGAAGAGGCGCATGAGCCCCGGCTCGATCGCCGCCATGAAGTGTTCGCCGCGCGCTTCGATCTCGAAGAACACCCGTGTGTTCTGCGTTCGCGCGCCCACGGCCGCGCGAAGGCGGACGTCGGAGATGGGGAATCGCGGGATGAACTCGGACATCTCGCGATCGTCCTGGCGGTAGTCGTTGTACGGCTGCCAATCGGTGATCGGCCAGCGCTCGGTGTCCCACACGATCGAGTTGTGCGTGCGCGTGGTGGAGACGAAGCCGTCTGCGGTCTTCGTCATGTCGCCGCGCTCGACCGCCCATGGCCCCTGCCATTCCCGCCCGTTGTGGGTGCGATCGAGCGGCGCGAACTCGCCGGAATACAGCGGCCACCAGAGCGTCTCCTGCACGCGTGCGGGCTTGCGCAGGATGCGCCAGGGGTCGTCGGGATTGGCCGCGTCGCGGACGAATGCGTCGCCATCGATCAGCCAGAGTTCTTCGCCCGGCATGCCGACGAGGCGCTTGATGTAGTTCTCGCGGGGCGAGGCGGGCCACTTCACGACGACCACGTCGAAGCGTCGCGGCTGGTACAGGGGGTTGTACTTGAGGATGCCGATGCGATCGCCGGCGCGCAGGGCCGGATTGGTCTCGACGTAGGGGAGCTGCGTGAGCGGCTCCTCGTCGAGCGTGAGGCGATCAGGGGCGCCGAACTGGATCGAGCGCGTCCCGGGGATCTGCTGGGCCCAAGGGTTCACCGCCCAGTCGAACCCGCTGTGGGGCGAGCGGAGGCGCATGTGCTGGCCCATCAGCGTGGGCGCCATGGACCCTGTGGGAATATGGAAGGGCTCGAAGACGAAGCCGCGGAACGCCAGGACCAGCACGAACGAGATGATCAGCCCGATCGCGGACTGCTTGAGGGTCTCCTTGGTCGGCGCCCCGGCGGCGCTCGTGGTTCTGGCCGGATCGGTCATGGCGGGGGGGAGGATACCGCTTGGGAACCCTCGCGGGGCGCCACGCGTCGAGGCCTGCGTGGTAGAAATGGCCTGACAGGCCGGGAGGGCCGGCGCGTCCCAGTCTTGCAGGGACCAAGCCGCCCGGGGGGACCGCACCGGCCGCGGCTTGCCTCGATTCAGCACGAAAGGAGCGTTTCCGGATGGCCTACGGCGCCGTCGATATCAAGCAGATCGCCCGAGACGTAGAGGAGCACAGCCGACCGATCCGGTCGCTGGTCTCCCAGATCGAGCGGGTCGTCATCGGCCAGCGGTACATGGTCGAGCGGCTGCTCATCGGCCTGCTGGCGGGCGGGCACGTACTGCTCGAGGGCGTTCCCGGACTGGCGAAGACTCTGACGGTGACGACGCTCGCCGGGTCGATCGATGCGACCTTCAAGAGGATCCAGTTCACGCCGGACCTGCTCCCGGCGGACCTGGTGGGCACGCTGATCTACAACCCGCGCGAGGGCGTGTTCACGCCGCGGCGCGGCCCGATCTTCGCCAATATCGTGCTTGCCGACGAGATCAACCGCGCGCCGGCCAAGGTCCAGAGCGCCCTGCTCGAGGCGATGCAGGAGCGGCGCGTGACGATCGGCGACGAGACGCACGTGCTGCCCGAGCCGTTCCTCGTGCTCGCGACGCAGAACCCGATCGAGCAGGAGGGAACGTACCCCCTGCCCGAGGCGCAGGTGGATCGCTTCATGCTCAAGCTGCGCGTCGGCTACCCGACGAAGGACGAGGAACGGCGGATCGTGGACCGCATGGCGTTCACGCGCCCCGACACCAAGGTCGAGGCGGCAGTGGAGCCCGAAGAAATCCTCCGGGCCCGCAGGGTCGTGGACGCGATCTACGTAGACGAGAAGATCCGCGACTACGTCGTGGACATCGTGCACGCGACGCGCGAGCCCGAGGCGTACGGCCTGAAGAACCTCAAGCGGCTCATCGAGTTCGGCGCCTCGCCGCGCGCGTCGATCGCGCTGACGCTGGCGGCGCGGGCACACGCGTTTCTCGAGGGGCGCGGCTTCGTGACGCCGCAGGACGTGAAGACGATCGCGCCGGACGTGCTCCGGCATCGCGTGATCGTCGGCTACGAGGGCGAGGCGGAGGGCGTCTCTTCCGACGACGTCGTGCGCGAAGCGCTGGACCACGTCCCCGCGCCCTGATGGATCGGAGCGGCGACCGATGAACACCGACGAACTCATGGCGCGGGTGCGACGGCTGCGCATCGTCATCGGACGACGCGTGGACGAGCTGTTTGCCGGCGAATACCACAGCGCGTTCCGCGGTTTGGGCATGGAGTTCGCCGAGGTCCGCGAGTACCAGCCCGGCGACGACGTCCGCGCCATCGACTGGAACGTCACCGCGCGCACCGGGCGCCCGTTCGTCAAGCGATTCCAGGAGGAGCGCGAGCTTACCGTCGTGCTGCTCGCGGATCTCTCGGGCTCGGGTCGCTTCGGCGTGAAGGACCGGCTCAAGCAGGAGATGATCGCGGAGCTCTGCGCCGTGCTGGCGCTCGCCGCCCAGAAGAACAACGACAAGGTCGGGCTGATGATCTTCACCGACCGCGTCGAGTTGCACCTGCCGCCGGAGAAGGGCCTGAAGCACTCGATGCGCATCATCCGCGAGGCGCTGTCGTTCGAGGCGAAGCATCCGGGCACGAACATCGGCGCGGCCCTCGACGAGCTGGCGAAGGTCCAGCGAAGGCGCGCGGTGGTGTTCCTGATCTCGGACTTCCTCGACCGGGGCTACGAGCAGTCGCTCCGGCGCATCGCGCAGCGCCACGACCTCGTCGCCCTGCGCGTCGTGGACCCGGCCGAGCGCATCCTCGCGCCCTCCGGCATGATCCTCGTGCGCGACGCCGAGAGCGGCGAGTTCCGCACGATCGACACCTCGTCGCGGCGCGCCCGCGCCGGCTTCGCTCGCGGCGCCTCCGATCATGAACGCGCCGCGGACGCTCTGCTCACCCGCGCGGGCGTCGATCACGGCACGATCGTCTGCGGCGAGCCGTATATCACCACGCTCATCAATCTCTTCAGGCAGCGGGAGCGACGGCGTTGATGCGATGGACCATCCATCTCGGCGTGCTGCTCGCGGTGGCGCTCGCCGGCTGCGCGGAGTCCGACGCGCCCATCGCCGACGCCCGTCCGGCGCCGCAGGAGATCGTGAAGGACGGCGCGATCGTCCGGATCGGCGTCGATCGCACCGAGTTGACCCCCGCGGACCGTCTCACGGTGCGCATCGAGCGTGTCTCACCGCCGGGCTTCGCGCCGGCGGCGGGAGAGCAGGGGCCGCGCACGGGTGATGAGCTGGGCTCGTTCACCATCGCAGATGTCCGTCGCGAGCGTCCGACGCTCGACGAGATGGGCCGGCGGGTCGATGTCGTCGAGTACATCCTGCTGCCGTTCCTGCCGGGCGAGGAAGCGATTCCACCGATGGAGTGGACGTTCGCGCCGATCGCGGATCATGAAATGGCGAAGCTGGCCAACGCGCTCGCCACGCTGGTCGTGACGACCGAGCCGATCGAGATCACGGTGCATTCGCTGCTCAACGGCGGTGAAGCGGCGCTCGCGGAGCAAAAGGGCGTGGTCGGCGTGGCGCGCGGGCCGCTCTGGCCGTGGATCGCGGGCGGCGCGACCGGGCTTGCGATCCTCGCCGCATCGACCGCGCTCTTTGTCGGCTACACGGTCCGGCGCCGGCGGGGGCAGCGGCCCGAAACGCCGGCGCATGTCGAAGCGCTGCGGGCGATGCAGGACCTCGAATCGCGCCGCCTCGCGCAGGAAGGCCGCTTCGATCCGTACTTCACGCGCCTCTCGCAGATTCTGCGCCGGTACATTGAGCGGCGCTTCGAGGTCCACGCCCCGGCGCTCACCACCGAAGAGTTCCTGCACCAGGCGCGGACCTCGCGCGCCATCCGCGCCGAGTACGTGCGCGACCTCGAGCGTTTCCTGCGCCTCGCGGATCTCGTGAAGTTCGCGAAGCACGCGCCGGCGATGGAGGAGGCAGGCCAGGCGCACGACACCGCCCGCGCGTTCATCGAATCGACGGCGCAGGTCGAATCGCCCCTGCAAGAAGGGGCGCGAGCATGAGACTGCACGACCCCTGGCTGCTCGCGCTGCTCGTGTGCCTGCCGATCGTGGTGTGGGGCTGGCGTCGCTGGCGTGCACGCGCGTCGATCCGGTATTCGTCGGTCGCGCTCGCGGAGGGCGCGACGCGCAGCCTGCGGCAGCGCCTGATGCCTCTGCTCCCCGTGCTGCGGCTTGCTGCGCTCGCCGCCCTGGTCGTCGCCATCGCCCGCCCGCAGTCCGGCGTTGGGCGTTCGCGCGTGTCGACGGAGGGCGTGGCCCTGATGATGGTCGTGGACCGTTCCGGCAGCATGCGCGAGCCCATGGCCTACGAGGGGCGGGAGATGACGCGCCTCGACGTCGTGAAGCGCGTCTTCCAGGAGTTCGTCCTCGGCGACGGCAAATCGCTCGGCGGCCGGCGCGACGACCTCGTCGGCCTCGTGACGTTCGCGCGTTACGCCGACACCGCGTGCCCGCTTGTGCGCGACACCGAGGCGCTCTCGCGGCTGACCGATCGATTGCAGCTCGTCACCACGCGCTCGGAGGACGGCACCGCGATCGGCGACGCCATCGCGCTCGCCGCGGCGCGGCTCAAGCGCGCCGAGGAGGATCTCGCCAGCCGCGCCAAGCAGGCCGCGGCCGATGCGCAGGGCGCCTCCGTCCGTCCCGACTTCCTCATCCGCAGCAAGGCGATCATCCTGCTGACCGACGGTCACGCGAACTACGGCAACTTCACGCCCGAGCAGGCCGCGGCTCTGGCGAAGGAGTGGGGCATCCGCATCTACGCGATCGGCATCGGCGGCTCGGCCGGTTCGCGATCCGGCGCGGACGAGCCGACGCTCTTCGCCGTGGCGGATGTCACCGGCGGCAAGGCGTGGCGCGCCTCCGACGCGGACACGCTGCGCCAGGTCTACGCCGAGATCGACCAGCTCGAGAAGACGAAGATCGAGTCGCTCGCGTACACCGAGTACGACGAGGAGTTCGCGCCGCTGGCGCTGGGGGCGCTCGGCGTGCTGCTGCTCGAGGGGATTCTCGGCGCCTCGTTCCTGCGGAGGACGCCGGCATGAGCTTCGCATGGCAGGATCCCGGCGCGTTCGTATGGCTGTGGGCGGCGCTCGGCGCGGCCGTCGGCGTCGTCGCCGGCGCGTTCCTGCGGCGGCGCGACCTGACCCGCTTCGCGTCGATCGCGATGCTGCGCGAGATCGCGCCGGGCTTCAGCATGAGCCGATCGCTCGTGCGCGCGGGGCTCGTCGCGATCGCGTCGCTCTGCACGGCCCTGGCGCTCGCCCGGCCGGGGTGGGACCCGCAGCCCAGAGAAGTGCAGCGCGTGGGTCGCGACGTCGTGTTCGTCATCGATGTCTCGCGCTCGATGCTCGCCGACGACCTCTACCCCAACCGGCTCGAGCGCGCCAAGCTGTCGATCGGCGATGCTCTGGATGCGATCCGGGGCGACCGCGTGGGTCTGGTCGCGTTCGCCGGATCCGCGGCCGTGAAGTGCCCCCTCACCGTGGACTACGGTTTCTTCCGGCTCGCGCTCGACGAACTCTCCACCGACAGCGCGCCGCGCGGCGGGACATTGATCGGCGACGCGATCCGCGTGGCGCTCGACGAGGTCTTCGATCTCTCGGAGGAACGTCATCGAGACATCGTGCTGATCACCGATGGCGAGGACCAGGAGAGTTTTCCTCTCGAGGCGGCGAAGCGCGCCGGCGAGGCGGGCGTGCGCATCATCGCCATCGGCCTCGGCGATGAGACCATGGGCACGCCGATCCCGGTGATCGATGCGCAGGGACGCCGCACGACGCTGAAGTACGAGGGACGCGAGGTGCTCTCGAAGCTCGACGGGGACACGCTCCGCCGGATCGCCGACGCCTCGACCGGCGGCGTCTACCTGAACGTCGCGACGGGGGCGATCAATCTGGACGAGGTCTACGCTTCGCTGATCCGGCGGGCGGAGCGCAGCGCCATGGAGTCCACGACCAAGATGGAGTACACCGAAGGATTTCAGTGGTTGCTCGGCCTCGCGCTCATCGCGCTGGTGCTCGAGTCGCTGCTCTCGCCGATGCGCCGGGGAGGTGGTTCGTGACGCCCATCGCGACGATGCTGCTGGCCGCCGCGCTCGGCGCCGCGCCCATCCAGAAAGAGCCCGCGCCGGAGCCGAAGTCGCTCGACCTCTCGGCGCGCGAGCTCATCGACCGGGGCAACGCGCTCGCGCGATCCGGCGAGTGGGACATGGCGAGCGTCATGTACGCCCTGGCCGCCGCGGCGGACGAGAAGGTCTCCGAAGCGTGGTTCAACGAGGGCTGCGCGGAGCTGGCGCAGGGCAATTATGACAAGGCGCTCTCGAAGTTTCGCGAGGCCGAGCGCCGCGCGGTCGAGCCGCAACTCGCCGCGTCCGCCGCGTACAACAGCGGCAAGGCGCTCTTCGAGCAGGGCCGCCAACAGGCCGAGCAGGCGCCGCAGGATGCGCTGGCGACCCTCCGCCGCAGCGCCGAGCTGTTCCGACGCGCGTACGACCTCGATCCGAGCGATCGCGACGCGGCCCGGAACATCGAGGTGGTCAACCGCGAGATTCGCGCCATCGAAGAACTGCTCGAACAGATGCAGAAGCAGGCCGAGGAGCGCCAGCAGCTCGCCGAGCAGCTCCAGCAGATGGCCGAGGAGCAACAGCAGGAGGCGCAGCAGACGCAGCAGAATCCCTCGCCCAGCGAGCAGATGCAGCAGCGTAAGGACCAGCAGGATCTGTCCGATCGCACCGACGAGGCGGCGCAGCGTGCGGAGCACATGCAGCAGCAGACGCCGCAGGACGAGTCCGCGCAGCAGGCGCTCGAATCGCTCGAGCAGGCGCGCCAGGCGCAGCAGGATGCGCAGGAGGCGCTCGAGCAGAATCGTCCGCAGGAAGCCGCGGAGAAGCAGCAGCAGGCCGCGGAGAAGCTCCAGGAAGCAGCGCAGCGTCTCGGCGAGGGTCAGCAGAAGCAGCAGGGCGAGGGCTCGGAGAGCGAGTCGGAGCCGGCCGAGGGCAGCGAAGAACAGCAGTCGCAATCGTCATCGGAGGCGCAGGAAGGTCGCGACGGTCGCGCCGAGGCGCAGCCGCCCGACCCGACGGAGCGGCTCGTCCAGGCGCTCCTCGACAAGGAGCAGCGCGAGCGCGAGCGTCGCCAGTCCGACCAGCGCGTCCGCCAGCAGGGCGCCGCGCCCGTGGAGAAGGACTGGTGAGTCGTTTGCGCACGATGCTGGCGTTGCTCGCGGCGATCCTTGGCTTCTCGGCCGCGGCTGTTGCGCAGGATGTCACCGTGCGGGCGGAGGTCGAGTCCACCGAGGTCTACATCGGCGAGCCGTTCGTCTTCCAGGTGATCGTCGAGGGATCGGTGCGCCCGCAGCCCGCGACACTGCCGGAGATCCCCGGGGTGTTCATCGAGGACTTGGGCTCGTCCGAATCCTCGAGCACGCGTCTCACCATCTTCAATGGGCGTCAGACTCGCACCGAGTCGATCATCACGCGTCTCTCGTGGCTGCTCACGCCGACACAGGCGGGTTCCTTCGAGATTCCCCCGCTCCAGGTCGAGGTCAACGGGCAGATCCACGTCACGCAGGGCATCACCATCCAGACGCTCGAGCCGCGCGAGTCGGAGGATGTGAAGCTGCGTTTCACGCTCGATCGCTCGTCGCCATACGTCGGCGAGGCCGTGCCCGTCACGCTGACGCTCTACTTCCGGCGCGATCTTCGCAATCTCCGCGTCACCGTGCCCGACGCGCAGGGCGCGCTGGAGATCACGCCGCTCCCGCCGGCGAACATCGACAACACCGATCTGCGCACGGGCCGGGCGGCGCAGATCGAGCTCAACGGCCGCGCCGCGATCGGCCTGCTGAGCGAGCAGGTGTACCTGGGCGACCGCTACAACGCGCTGACGCTCGATCTGCTCGTGACGCCGAGATCGGACGGCTCGGTCGCGCTCGGCCCCGCGACCGCCGCGATGGACATCGTCGTCGGCCGGCGCCGACCGACGAGCCTGATGGACGAGATGATGAATCTCGACCGCGCCGTGACGGAGCGCTTTGTCACGCCCTCGGACGTCGTCGATCTCGCCGTGCGATCCCTGCCGAGCGAGGGACGTCCCGCGAACTTCGGCGGCATCGTCGGCCAGTACCGGATCGACGCGTTCGCCAAGCCCACGACCGTCAACGTCGGCGATCCCATCACCCTCACCATGGTCGTCCGCGGCCCTGCGCCCATCGAAGACGCGCCCGTTCCCGACCTCGAGACGCAGCCCGACTTCACCGACGCCTTCAAGCTCGCCACCGGCGGCCCGCCCGTGCGCTTCGAGAACGGCGCCAAGGTCATCGAGCGCACCGTCCGCGCA
>JBGTSD010000005.1:0-62291 GCA_041940385.1 Phycisphaerales bacterium
CTTGGGTTCCGGCGGTGCCGCGCCGGCGGGGGGGGGGGGGTGGGGGATCAGGGCTGCGGGGGGAAGAACCTGGTCGAGGCGCTTCTCCATGCGCTGGTGGATGACCTCGTCGAGGATCTCGCGCGAGGGCCAGCGGTCCCTCTCGCCGGTGAGGCGCTCGCGGAGGCGGATGGCGTCGGGCTGATTGGGGTTCAGCTCGAGCGAGCGGCGGATCTTCCAGATGGCCTGCTCGGTTTCGCCGGAGCGGGCGAGCTCTTCGGCTTCGAGGTTGAGCTTGGCGGTCATGCGATCGCGGCTCCAGGGCAGAAGACCCTGGCGGGTGCCGGCGCGGACGCGCTCGGCGTACTCGGACGCGCGCTCGCCCTGTTCGAGGAGCGACTGATCGCTCACGATGGTGGGCGTGATGAGGAAGATGATCTCGTTGCGCTGCGTGCTGTCGTCGTGGCCGCGGAACGGGACGCCGATGATGGGGATGTCGCCGAGGAAGGGCACCTGCCGACGGTTGAGGGTGGTGCTTTCCTTGAAGAGTCCGCCGAGGACGATGGTGGCGCCGTCGCGGACGAGGACGTTGGTGGTGATTTCCTGAGTGATCTCGTCGGGGATGGAGACGGTGGCGCCGTTGGAGTCGGTGGAGCTTCGGACCACGCCGGTGGAGACGGACGGGCGCAGCTCCATGCGGATCATGCCGTCGTTGGCGATGAAGGGGCGGAAGGCGAGCTGGGTGCCGGTGTCGAGGAACTCGACGGTCTGCGTGGTGGACGTCTCGGTGGCGGTGGTGCTGAGGTAGCCGATGCGCTCGCCGACGAGGACGCGCGCGGGCTGGCGGTTGAGCGCGAGCACCTTGGGATTGGAGAGCACGGTGGTGTCGCCGACCTGATCGAGCAGGCGGACGAAGACGCTGAAGTTGTCCTCGACGATGCCGATCTTGAACGTGCCGGGGCCGTCGGTGTTGCCGGGGGTCGAGACGGCGGCCTGGCCCTGCTGAGAGACGGCGTCGTCGCCGGCGCCGGGATTGCGCAGCGCGTTGAACGCGGAGAGCGGACCGCCGATGCCGACGAAGTCCGAGAAGTCGAGACTTCCGATGACGGAGAAGTCCACGCCGAAGGCGTTGGCCTCGGTGAGGGAGGTCTGGAGGATCGTGGCTTCGACGAGGACCTGCGCGGGGCGGGTGTCGAGCTGGCGGAGGACGCGCTCGATCTCGTCCACGTGGTCGGGGAAGTCGTAGACGACGAGGGTTGCGGAGAGCGCAAAGGACTCGGCGCCGACGGGGGTGTCGGGGATGGCGAAGGCGCTGACGTCGCCGTTGGTCTGGATGCGCCCGGACTCGGAGAGGAGCGGGGTGACGAAGGTCGCGGCGTCGTTGGCGTTGAGATAGTTGAGGGTGAGGACCTTGGCGATGGGTCGGCGCTCGGCGCCCTCGATCTGGCGGAGCTCTTCCAGGGTGTAGACGTAGATGAAGTTGCCGCGCTCGATGTAGCCGTAGCCGTTGACGTGGAGGATGGAGTCGAGGGCTTCGTAGAAGGTGACGCCGTAGAGACTGGCGGTCACGCGCGCTTCGACGTCGCGCGACGCGACGATGTTCTTCTGGGTCTGGATGGAGAGCATCTGGAGGACGTTGGCGAGGGATTCGTCCTGGAGATGCAGGTCAACGGTCATCTCGTCGGAGACGAAGACCGGCGCGGGGGCGGGTTCTTCGGTGGGGACGGGCGCCGAGGCGGGGGCCGTCTCGACCGGCATGGGGCGCGGGGCGAAGGGCTGACCGGTCGCCTGGAGCATGGCGAGGAGCGCGCCTGCTGCGCCGCCGATGCGTTCGAGATGTCGTTCGGAAGAGCCGCGCATGTCTTGGGTTTCCTTGGCGGTGGCGCCGCGGGGCGCGAAGGGCTAGGGCGTGGGTCGCGTCTGCTGGAGGACGACGCGGACGCCTTCTTTCTCCAGGGTCACGGCGTGGGCCTCGATGGAGGTCACGCGGAATCCGTCGATGGCGTCTCCGACGCGGGCGATCACGGGGCGTCCTGCCTCGCTTCCGGTGCGCTCGATGACGGCGACTGCGTTGGCGCCGAGGAGCGTGCTGCGCAGGCGAAGCGCCGCGGCTTCGCGTTCGATGATGGATTGTCGGGTCTCGACGGGCTTCGGCGGCGCGCCGGCTCCGGTCCCAGCCCCGCCCCCGCCCCCGCCCCCGGGAGACTGGCCCGGCGCGGAGGCGCTCTGCTCGAGCGCGGCCGCGAGCGCCCAGCCGGACTTGAAGAGGTCGCGATCGGGCGGGCCTGAGGGCGACGTGCGCGTCGGCGCGCGGAGCGAGGCGAGCGAGTCTTCCACGGAGATGGGCGCGGCGACGGGGGCCGCGGCGCCGCCGGAGGGGCGCGGCGCGGCGGCGGTCGCCGCGCGCGGACCGCCGATGCCGGACACGATCGTGCGCACGCCCATGCCGACGGCGACGAGCATGAGGATGCCGAGGGTCGCGGCCTTGCGCCGATCCTGCTGCGCGAGAGTCCAGAGCTCGTGGAACTTCTGCCTCAACGCGGGCCTCCTTGCGCGGAGGCGACGACGGCGTCCTGCCCGGTGAAGAGCACGTCGAGGGAGAGTTCGGCGCGGAGGAGGCCGCCGGTCGTTCGGGTGACGCGCAGGCGCGAGACGCGGACGAGGCGCGGCAGGTTCTCGATGTAGGCGACGGTGTCGTAGATGTCCTGGAAGTCAGCGGACATGGCGAGCGTCATGGGCGCGGCCCAGATGTCGTTTTCGCGGGCGGGCGTGCCGGTGGAGATCTCGCGTTCGGCGACGCCGGCGGCATCGAGGTAGGTGACGAGGCCGCGGACGAATCCGGCGACGTCGCCATCGACGGGGATGGGCTTGGTGTGGGCGGTGGAGAAGCCGCGGATCTGTTCGATGGCGACGGTGCGTCGTTCGAGGAGGACGGGGCCGTCGGCGGCGGCGGCGAGGGCGCTGCGCGCCTGGCGGATGGATCGACCGGCGTTGCTGAGGTTGCGCCACGCGGGCCAGATGCCGACGCCGATGCCGGCGCCGACGAGGGCGACCCAGGCGACGCCGAGATGGAGGGATCGCTTGTTCACTTCTTGGCCCCCTCGCCCTCGAAGTCGATGAACGCGTCGACGACGAGGCGCTGCTCGTTGAGGTCCACCTCGCAAGTGACGCCGAACTCGCGTCCGTCGGCGCCGCCGATGGTGACGGCCTTGGCGCGTTCGATGGTGACGCGCCGGAAGAGGGGGTTGGCTTCGAGTCCGGCGACGAAGGTGGCGACCTCGAGGTCGGTGGGCGCGAGGCCGGACATCTCGACGCTCAGGGCGCCGACGATGCGTCCCGTGCCGCGCGCGGTGCGCTCGATGCGCGGCAGGACGGAGAGCGAGGTCAGCGAGACGTTCTCGGGCATGATGACGCCGACGGTGGAGATGAGCTCGCAGACGGAGACGGGCGTCGCGGCGCGGGCGAAGCGGCGCACGGAGGCGAGCTCGGCGTTGGCGTCCTTGCGGATGGCCTCGAGCTTGCCGGCGATGTCGGCGTGGACCTGGGTTTCCTTCTGAAGTCGCGCGAGCTCGACGCGTCGCGCCGCGGCGATCAGGTGCAGGCCCAGCGAGAGTGCGATCGCGACGCTGGCGGTCGAGATGAACAGGATGGCGATGCGGCGCGACGCGGTGCGGCTGCGGAGACGCGCACGGCTGGACGCGGGCATCAGATCCACGACGTGGCTCACGCGGCCTCCTTGCGCGGCTCGGCGCGCTGCGTCGGGGGCTGCGTGGCGGGCGCTGCTTCGGGCTCGGCGGCGTTCTGCCGGCGACGGGCGCGGGGCTCGGCGCGGAGCGAGAGGCCCGCGGCGACGGCCCACTGCACCATGGTGCCGCGCCGATCGGCGCCGCCGAGGGACGCGTTGGTCAGATCGACGCCTTCGAGCGGGCGGGCGACGCGCGTCTCGATGCCGGTGGCTTCGCCGATGACTTCGGCGAGGCGCGGCTCGTCGGCTTCACCGCCGACGACGAGAGCGCACTCGGGCTTGTCGCCGCGGAAGGTGACGAGGTAGTAGCGGAGGCAGAGCGTGACTTCGTGCGCGAGTTCGCCCAAGAGGGGGCGGACGGCGTCGTAGACGGCGCGTTCGACGCGCGGGTCGATGTTGCTGTCTCCCCCGCTGCCGAGGCGCTGTCGGCGGATCTCGGCGACGGTGCCCGGCGCGAGCCCGAGGGCGTCGGCGGCGGCGAGGTCGAGGCGTTCACCACCCCAGTCCACCTGCTTGAAGAAGGCGACGCGATCGCCGCGGAGCACGGTGATGCCGGTCGATCGCCATCCGACGTCGATGGCGAGGCGCACGTGGCGCTGGTCGGCCTGGCGGCGGAACTGTCGTCCGAGGACGCGGGCGACGGCGAGGAATGAGGGCTCGACGGCGACGGGTGTGAGCCCGGCGAGGGCGATGGAGTCGACGATGTGCTCGATCCTCTGGCGCGGCGCGCCCACGAGGATGACCTCGTCGCGGACCTCGTCGCCCTGGCGGACTTCGCCGGCGCGGACCCAGCCGATCTCGGCGGGCTCGTCCTCGAAGCCGAGGCGCTCGAGGCCGTCGAGGCGGACGGCGCTGTCGGTCTCCTCGTCGGTCATGCGCGGCATGCGCACGGAGCGGACGCGGAGCATGGAGTCGGGCAGGGAGATGACGCAGCGCCGGCCGACGAAGCGTCCGGCGTCGACGCGCCGGGCGACGCCCTTGACGACGGAGTCGAACGCTTCCTCTTCGTTCTGGGCGTCGGCGGAGGCCTCGACGCGGAGCGCCGCCAGGAGCGAGAGCGAGCCGCGCGTCCAGCGCATCTGGACGAGCTTCGCGCCGCTGGCGCCGAGGTCGACGCCGATGGGCAGCGGAACGGAATGGATGAATCGTTGCAGCACGCGTGCGGCTCCGCGGGATCGGTGGGTCAGCGGGCGTTGTGCGAGTCTGGCATGCGGACGACTTCGACCTGGACGGGCTTGTTCATCGCCTGCTCGAGGCGCGTGACGGCGTCGTTGAGGCGGCGCAGCTCGGCGATCATCTGGTTGCGCTGGTCGGCGGGGTTGAGCATGCCGCCGGAGGGCGTCGCGCTCTGCGCGAAGGCCTGGCGATCGCCCGGCGCTTCGCGCGACAGCGCGAGCACGAGGAGCACGATGATGACCGAGAGGACGGCGTTGGTGCGGCGCGGCGCGGGCGCGGCGTGGGCCTGAGCGTGGTGGATCATGCTCTGCTCCTATCCAAAGAGAGGACGGTCATTCATCGGCCTGCAGAGAGGCCAGGGTGAGGACGGTCCGCGAATGACAACGCGGCGGGCACAAGGCCCGCCGCGTGAGTACTGCGTTGATGCAGGACCCCCAAGGTCGATGGATCAGCTGCCGCTCGACTGCTCGTGCTGGAACTCACCATCGGGGTACGACGTGGTGGGCGCGGGGTTGTAGCCGACGGCCCAGATGCCGCCCGCGTTGTCGGTCTGCCAGCCGGTGGTGGCGGAGCCCTTGGCGACGGCCATGGCGCCTGCGTCACCCACGCCGACGCTGGAGAGTCCGACGTAGCCGTTGAAGGGCTCTTCCTTGAGATAGCCCTCGGTGATCATGGGGCCCCAGCCGCCGTTGGGATCGCTGTCGCCGGCGAGCACGGGGTAGCTCCCCTGGTGCTGGACGCGGTAGAGCTCCATCTGGCTGGAGATCGTCTGGAGCTGGCTCTTGAGCGAGCTCTTGACGGCGCTATCGCTGGCGTTGGAGAACTGGGGGACGACGATCGCCGCGAGGATCCCGAGGATCACGACGACGATCAGAAGCTCGATGAGCGTGAAACCATTCCGGGCGTGCCGCTGCATGTCTTTGTCTCCGTGCGTAGTGCGGGGCGCCATTCCGTGCGCCCATCGTGCTGGGGGTCGCCGCCTCCGGGGTCGCGACACGCGAAGCCGGACGAGGCGATGGGAACATCGTCCGCGAAGAGCCGCGACTTCAGGGAATACGACCACGCAACTGTCAATGAAAAAGGCCGCCCCTGCGGGCGGCCTTGGTTATCAGAGCGTGCGTTTCGCTCAGCGTCCGAGAATGAGCGGCACGATGCGGTCGCTGGAGAGATCGAGCGATCCGAGCAGGGCCGCGGCGGCGGTGGCCTCGGCGTCGTCCTGACTGGACGCGAGATCGGCGATTCGGCGCACGAGACGGTCGGACACGAGCGAGCCGTGGCGGCGGGCGGAGTCGGCGCCCTTCTTCAGAAGGTCGATGCGCTCGTCGCCGGAGGCGGCGAGGGCGGCCTCGACGATGGCCGTCTGGGCGTCGGCGTCGGCGATGTGCGCGAGCACGTCGGCGACGTCGAGCCGGACATCGCCCTCGGTCGTCGCGAGGGCCGCAACGAGCGGGCGCTGCGCATCGGCGATGTTGAATGCGCTGCTGCCGCTGACGGCGAGATCGCGCAGCACGGCCAGGGCGCGGAGGGAGTAGCCACGGGCTTCGTCGTCGGAGACGGGCGAGCCGAGCGCGGTGGACGAGGTCGCTTCGATCGACTGGAGGAGTTGATCGGCGGTGAGGCCCTGACGCGCGATGCGGGTGCGGTCGTCGGCCTGGAAGCGCGGGAGCAGTTCGCTGTAGCCGGCCTGCGGGAGCATCGCGATGATCGGCGCGGTGCGGAGCTTGGCCGAGCCGCGGGCCTCGGCGATCATCGCCTCGGTCTGGCCGGTGAGGAGGTCGGAGACGATGAGGTCCACGCCGGGGGCTTCGGCGATGGCGTCGGTGGCGCCGCCGAGACTCGACGCGGGCGGGAGCACGGTGTAGCCGGCGTCGGTGAGGGCGCTGTTGATCCACTGCTGGCGCTCGGGCTCGCCGGCGATGACGAGCGCGAAGCGGGCGTTGGCGTCGCGGATGGCGGACGCGAGGATCGGCGTTACGCGGTCGGCGCCGGGGAACGACGTCGCGGGGTTGGCGGAAGCAAGGACGAGCGCGGCCTCGAACTGCACGCGCCGGTCGGGGTACGAGAGCGCGAGGATCAGCGGGGCGTCCTCGTCGGCGCCGGACCAGGTCCAGCGGCCGAGCGTCTCGCCGAGCGCCTGGATGGCGAGGCGAGCGAGCGCAGTGTCGCTCGAGTCGAGCGCGCGGGCGAGGGTCTGGCTGACCGTGCCGGCGCCGGCGGCGATGGCGTAGTACATGGCGCCGCGGCGATCGGCCCCATAGACGGGGTTCTCGTAGTCCTCGGCCTGATCGAGCTCGCGCGAGAAGTTGGCGGCGATCCAGAGGGACGGCGCGCCGGGCGCGGCGGGGTTCATGGTGAGGGCGTGCTCGGCGAGGCGCATGGCCATCGCCTCGTGGAAGACCTCGGTGAAGATCGGCGTGGCGTAGAGGCCGATGCCGGGGTCGAACGTCCAAAGGAGCTGCTGCTCTTCGTTCGGGAAGCGCGTCAGCGAGAGGGGCTCGTTGTAGTAGGCCTCGGCGAGCGCGACGAAGAGCACGGCGGGGTCGACGCCGCCCTGTTCGGCGCGGATGGCGTCCATGGCGCGCTTGGCGGCGTCGCTGGTGGACTGGGTCGAGGTCTTCGCAGCGACCTCGGCGAGGTAGGGCATCGCCTCGGGGTGCTTGATGCGCCCGAGGATGCGGGCGATCTGCTCCTGCATCGCGGGCTCGGCGCCCTGGATCGCGGCGCAGAGCGGAGCGACGGCGTTCGTGCCCATCATGGTCAGGAGTTCGGCGGCCTCGGCCTGGATGACGGGCTCGGAGGCGCGACGGAGGGCCTCGACGAGCTGGGGCACGGCGTATTCGCCGGCGAAGGCGAGGCGCTCGCGGGCGAGCAGCCGGGCGCGCTGGTTGTCGTCGAGCAGATTGATGTTCGAGGTGATCGCCTCGGGGTCGCGGGCGCGTTCGCGCCGGCCGGCCTCGACGGACTTGAAGAGCTCGCCGGCGAGGGCCTCGAGCTCGGGCATGCGGAGGGCGTCGCGGATCGCTTCGTCGAAGCGCTGCGCGGCGAGGGGCGTGTCCTCGACGAGGCCGAGCATCTGCTCGGCGGTCAGGCCGCGGTCGAGGAGGGCTTCGAGGAAGGAGCGTGCGAGATCGCGCTGGTCGATCTTGACGTAGTGGATGAAGTCGGCGAGGAGTTGCTGGTCGGTGTAGGACTCGGGCGTCCGCTGGGAGGGGATGGCGGACTGCGCGGGCGCGGGAGAGCACGCGAGGACGAACGCCGCGGCGGCGCCGAGAAGTCCGGCGCGACGCATCAACGACGAGGGAGAGGTGGCGTGTCGCACAATGGGCTCCTGCAGGGATCCTGAGCTGACCGAGCGGATTGCGGCCTGATCGAGCGGGCGTGAGGGCTTGAGGCGGGCCTCCGATACGCATCCCGGGCCCGCGGAGTTGACGTGGATCGCCGAACATATCCGAAACCCGGGCGCGGGGTCAGCCGCGGGATCGGGATATCGGGTGTTGTTGGGCGTCCCGGGCGGACCCCGGGGGAGGAGAAGATAGACGGACGAGCGGACCGGTCAACCGGCGGGAGCGGAGGGACGGGGCTCCCCGGGGTCGGGCGGGGCGGGCCGGGGGCAAGGTCCCGATAGCTGGAATTGCGCGTGGCAAACGATCCAGCCGTCAAGAGCGGCGCCGCCATCGCCGATCACGGTGTCGTGAAGCGTCGTTTCGCGCGGGCGTGGCGCCCGGGGGAGCGGCGGATCGTGAGAGGTGCAGCATGCGCGTCACAAAGGACGTTCTGACGACGGGTGAAGTCGCCAAGATCTGCAACGTGGCGCCTCGCACCGTGAGCAAGTGGTTCGATTCCGGGCAGCTCAAGGGGTACCGGATCCCGGGGTCGAAGGACCGCCGGATTCCGCTGAACCAACTGCTGAAGTTCATGAAGGATCACGGCATCCCGATGGACGGCCTGAACACGGGCCAGACGCGGGTGCTGGTGGTGGACGACGAGCGCGACATCGTCGAAGCGCTGCGCAAGGTGCTGTCCGAGCAGGCGCACTACGACGTGCACACGGCGACGAACGGGTTCGAGGCGGGCATGGAGTGCGAGCGCTTCAAGCCGCACGTGCTGCTGCTGGACATCCACCTCGGCGAGGGCGACTCGCGCGCCGTGGCGAACCTCGTGCGCAACAGCGAGGATCTGCAGATGACGCGGATCATCGCGATGAGCGGCAAGCTCACCGATGCGCAGGCGATGCAGCTCCGGGCGCAGGGCTTCGACGGCTTCCTCAAGAAGCCGTTCCAGGTGCGTCAGGTGATCCAGGCGATCGAGCAGTCGACGAACGTCGCGGCCTAGCCGACGAAGGCAACCGAGATTGAACGCAACGCCCGGATCATCGCGATCCGGGCGTTGTCGTTTGTGCGGTCACGGGCAGGTCGAGTTGTACGCGTCGAGGACGTTGTTGAGGTCGCCGAAGTCGATCACGCCGTCGCCGTTGGTGTCCACGGCGCAGGAGGTGTCGAGGGCGAGGCACCAGGCGAGGTCCTCGATCGGGAATGTGAAGCTCCAGTCGCTGCCGGGCGAGGGATCCTGCACGGCGCCGTTGCCCGTGCCGGACTTGTCGTGGCTCTGCCAGCGCCAGGCGACGCCGTTCACGAAGTTGCGGACTTCGATCCAGTAGGTCTGGCCCGGCTGGAGCATGACCGGCGCGTGGCTGGCCTTGTACTGGAAGATGCGCCGGTCCTGGTAGTCGGAATCATTCGTGCCGATGCGCTGGACCTGCAGGCCCGACTGCATCGAGAACGTCGCGATGGGATTGCCCGGGCGGTTGCCGGCGTTCGTCCAGTAGGTGACGGTGAAGCCGTCGGTCGGCGGGACGAACTGGAAGTAGCTCCCCCACCAGCACACGCCGGTGATCGGCGCGGCCTGGGAGAGCACGAAGTCGTCAGCGCAGCGGTTGAACTGGTTGCTCTGGTGCGCGGGGACGCCGAAGTCGAACGGCGGGTTGCACGGGCCAGGGTTCGGCGGGCAGAAGGCGCCGACCGGGCCGCTGATGGTGAACGTGCCGGAGCCGGACGCGGGGGACTCGAGAAAGCCGGTGCGCCCGAGGCGGAGGAGGTAGGTCTGGCCCTGCTGCGCCTGGAACGTCACGCTCGGCTGGAGCGAGCAGGAGTCGTCGATGCACTGCAGGAGGTATTCGTTGGAAGTCGGGCACTGCGCGGCGGGCCGGTAGACGGCGAGCCGGGTGTTGATGGTGGATTGGCCGCAGGTGTCGATGGTGACGGACCCGGTGGCGAGGGCGGTCCACTTCCACCATCGGTCGCGCCAGATCTGGGTGCTGTTGGCGCTGAAGCAGGCCTGGTGGGTGGGTCCGTCGGTGGTGGCGAGGGCGAAGTCGAAAGCCCAGACGCCGTTGCCGGCGATCTCGATGGCGTCGGCGCAGTCGTCCGCGCCGTTGAGGGGCGCCCCGCCGGCGCGTGCGGCGGGCGCGGCGCAGAGGACGGCGAGCATCGCGCCGAGGGCGAGCAGAGTCTTCATGGTGTTCTCCTTGCGGATCGAGGGCACGAGCGCGGCGCCCGACGAGCAATCGCGCCGCGTGTCCCCGGATGAACGTCAGTCTCCGAAATGGAGCGGTGGCGGCAAGAGCGGCGCGCGGCAAATGCCGGGAATCATCGATTGCACGGACGGGACGGCGATGAAATCCCCGAAGCGCGGCGCCGAATGCCATATTGGCCCGGCGTGCGGCGCCGGCATCCTTGGCGTGTCTGGAGAGCATCACATGAAGTGGAACACGTGG
Organism: Phycisphaerales bacterium; assembly: GCA_041940385.1. Classification (GTDB taxonomy): domain Bacteria; phylum Planctomycetota; class Phycisphaerae; order Phycisphaerales; family UBA1924; genus JACVCK01. The sequence goes on from JBGTSD010000005.1 coordinate 10,674, forward strand.
AATCGTCGCGGCGTCGTCGGTCGGAAGGCGCTCTTGGGTTGTGTCGCGGGGGTCGGGCTGGCGGTGGGCGGCGTGGCGCTGCTCGGGGATCGCGCGATGGCGCGGCCGCAGGATCAGGGCAATCCCTTCGACGGCGAGGCGCTGATCGCGGGTCTGCTCGAGACACCCGGTTGCCTGGGCGCCGATGCGGGTCAATTCATGTCGGGGAAGAACGCGATCTTCGCGTGGTTCGAGAACAAGGCCGCGGCGATGGCGTGGTACAAGAGCGCGACGCACCAGCGCGCGATGCAGGTGGTGTTCCCGGAGTTCGAGGACGCGGGCGCGCCGATGGAGGGCGTGCCGGACGACGTGCCGATCATGGCGATCGCGACGATCACGCCGGGCGGCATGCCGAACGGCGCGATCGGCGGCGCGCCGCTGTCGCAGATCTCGATCGAGCTGTACACGCCGCTGAAGGGCGGGATCCACATCGGCGGGACGTTCGCGCCGGAGGGCCTGAAGGTTCCGGGCCTGCGCGATGTCGGCGTGCGGTGACGCATCCATCGAGGCTGAGCTGAAATGCACAACGCCCGGACGAGCGATCGTCCGGGCGTTGTCGTTGGTGGATCAGGATGCGGGGCTTACGGGCAGTTGGTGTTGAAGAAGGAGACGACGTTGTTGAGGTCGGCGAAGTTGATGACGCCGTCGCCGTTGGTGTCGAGGTTGCAGCCCGAGAGGAAGCTGACGCAGAAGGTCACGTTCGGTCGGGCGGTGGAGCCGGACCAGCCGCTCGCGGGCGTGCCATCCTGCCAGGCGCCGTTGCCCTGGGTGCTTCCCTGCCAGTACCAGGTCGTTCCCTGGAAGTTCCGGATCTCCACCCAGTACCGGACGTTGTCGGCGATCACGACCGGCGCGTGCTTCGCGGAGTACACGAACATGGTGTTGTTGGCGATGTCGAGATCGCCCGAGTCGGCGCGCTGCACGCTCAGGCCGCCGGCGCTCTGGTCGAACGAGGCGATGGGCGTGCCGGGAAGCCCGCCGGCGTTGGTCCAGTAGGTGATCGTGAAGTCGTCGGTCCCGGGCGCAAATCCGATGTAGCTGCCGCGCCAGCAGATGCCGTCCACGGCGCCAGTGGCGTTCATGACGAAATCGTCGGCGACGCGGAACGACGCCGTGCTGGTGTACGCCGACTCGCTCAGGTTCGGATCCTGGCACGCGACGACGGTGTCGGGGCAGATGTCGGGGGCGTCGAGGCCGTTGACGGTGAAGGTTCCGGCTCCGATGGCCGCGGGCTCCGAGAAGCCGTAGAGGCCGATGCGGATCAGATACGTCTGGCCGGCCCGGGCTTGGAACGTCAGAGACGATTGGAAGTTGCAGGCGTCGTCGTTGCAGGCGAGGAGGTACTCACTGGCCGGGGAGCACACGGCGGCCGGCGAGTAGACGGCGATGCGGGTGTCGACGCCGGTCTGGCCGCAGGTCTCGACGCGGACGAGGCTGCTCGCCGGAGCGGTCCAGCTCCACCAGCGATCGCGCCAGATCTGGTCGCTTCCGAAGCCGAGGCAGGCGGCGTGCCCTTGCCCGTCGGTTGTGGCGCCGGCGAAGTCGAATGCCCAGGTGCTGTAGCCGGAGATGGCGGGCGCGCCGGCGCAGCCGTCGGCGCCGTTGCCGGGGACGGCGACGCCGCGCTCGGCGCCGGAGGGGAGCGCTTCGATGTTGGTTGCGGGCTCGCGCGATTCGGGGGTCTGCGCCCACGCGGCGCAGACGGATAGCGCGATGGTCAGACCAGCGGTGATCATTCTCATGTTGTCACTTCTCCTGCTCGTCGTGCTCGGATCGGCGTCGCCGGGTCGTCTCACGAGAGCGGCCAGAGCGGGCTGACGCCGACCGAGCGTTCAGTGTCTGATTCGCCGCACGCGCGGCAAGCGGTCACTCCCTCGGATTGGCGCAAGTTCATCGCTATCGCGGAGGACCGCCGACCGAACGGCGCTACTTGAGCACGACGTACACGGCGTGCAGCACGCCGGGCAGCCAGAAGAGGATGGTGAGGATGATGCTCAGGACGAAGTGGCCGCCGATGCCGGCCTTGAGTCCGACCGCGAGCGGCGGCAGGAGGATCGCGATGATGATGAGGAGGAGTTTCTGTTCCTGGTCGCCCATGAGCGGTCTCCCTTCTCGAGGTCAGCCCTCGTGGCCCGACCATATCGGATTGTCGAGGGGCGTCGTCATTTGAGACAGCACGGTCCTGATTGCGTCGGGGTCCGTTCGGCGGTCGCCTAGACTGCCCCAGAACGGATTCCGCGGCCCCCCCGGTACGCCCCGTGGCCGCCAGCAGCCCTGCAAGGAGAAGCCCATCCCATGCCGTACTACATGAGGCTCGGCCAAGTCCCCAAGAAGCGCCACGTGCAGTTCCGCCGCCCGGACGGCCGGCTGTACTGCGAGGAGCTGTTCGGCACGGAGGGCTTCGTCGGCCCGACGTCGACGATGTACCACATCCATCCGCCGACGCAGGTGACGGGCTGGAAGACGCTGTACGACACCAAGCCCGAGTACGTCGAAACGGACGTGATGCGGATGCGCCACTTGAAGACCGCGCCGATGAAGCCCAAGGGCGATCCGGTGACGGGGCGCACCGTGCTCTTCGGCAACGCGGACTGCGAGATGGCGATCTGCAATCCCGCGGAGCAGATGAATTACTTCTTCAAGAATGGCCAGGGCGATGAGTGCATCTTCGTGCACTTCGGCTCGGGCACGTGCTGGACGATGTTCGGCACGCTGAAGTTCGGCCCGAAGGATTACATCGTGATTCCCAAGGGCACGATCTACAAGATGGAGTTCGATCCGCTCAAGGGCGAGGACGGCAAGCAGGACCCGAAGATGCCGTTCGGCAAGTTCCTGGTGATCGAGACGGTGAACGGCTCGCACATCGGGCCCCCGCCGCGCTACGTGTCGAAGACGACGTCGCAGTTCCTCGAGCACGCGCCGTACTGCGAGCGCGATCTGCGGACGCCGGAATTGCCGCTGACGTTCGACGAGCCGGGGCAGTACGAGGTGCGGATCAAGGCGCGAAACAGCGTGCACTCGTACGTGTACGACTATCACCCGCTGGACATCGTGGGCTGGGACGGCTGCTACTACCCGTACATCTTCAACATCGACGACTTCGCGCCGATCACGGGCAAGCTGCACATGCCGCCGCCGATCCATCAGACGTTCGAGGCGCACAACTTCGTGATCTGCTCGTTCTGCCCGCGGATGCTGGACTGGCATCCGGAGGCGGTGAAGGTGCCGTACAACCACTCGAACCTGGACTCGGACGAGGTGCTGTACTACGTGGAGGGGAACTTCGGTTCGCGCAAGGGGATCGAGATCGGTTCGATCACGGCGCACCCGCAGGGCATCCCGCACGGGCCGCACCCGGGCACGGTGGAGCCGTCGCTGGAGGCGACGTTCACGGCGGAGCTGGCGGTGATGTGCGACACGTTCCGGCCGCTCTTCCCGACGAAGGCGGCGCTGGGCCTGGACGACGCGAACTATCCGGCGTCGTGGCAGGGCGAGCACTTCCCGCTCGCGGCGGCGCACCTGAAGGACGGCCGGCCGATCGGCACGAACAACGGGCACCGCAACACGGAGATCCTGCCGACGAACGTGGACCGGTCGAAGGTGGCGGATACGTGGACGTGAGCCGCGCCGACTTGTGACGGTGCGCGCCGGGTTTTACCATCCCGGCCCGTGCCCGACCTCGGAAACAGCGAGCGATGCGGATGACCGGTCGCGCCACACGAGCGCGTCTGGGTGGGGCGGCGCTGTGCGCGCTGGCGGGGCTCGTCGGCGCGGTGGACGGGGCGGCGTTGGCGCAGCCCGCGCCGGGCGCCGCGGCGCCGGCGCGGTCGTTCAGCGGGCAGGACTTCGGCGGGGCGCAGCTCTCGACCGAGACGCTCCAGTTCCCGCTGGAGCTGAAGGCGTCGCGGGCGAGCGTGTGGCGGACGGGCGCGGCACAGCGGATTCACCTGGACCGGGACGTGGTGGTGACGATCGGCTCGCGCCGGTTCCACGCGTCCGAGGCGGTGGGCTGGCTCGAGACGTTGCCGGGCGGCACGGCGGAGGCGCCGCGGCGGCAGGTGGCGTTCTACTTCGCAAACCTGCGCGACCCGACGGCGGCGCCGGAACTGGCGACGCGGGCGCGCCGGCTGCTCGTGACGGCGGTGTTCCAGGGCGACGTGCTGCTGCAGACGAACCTCGTCGAGCGCCAGGCGAGCACTTCGGCGCTGGTGCGCGAGGGCGAGGAGCGGATGTCGCGCTTCGTGCACGATTTCTTCTACCCGCCTCCCCCACCGGCGCCGCCGGGTCCGAAGCCGCCGATCCCGCTGCGCGAGTTCCAGCCGAAGGACGATGCTCCAGCGACTACGCCGCCGGCGCCGCGTGATCCGGATGCGCCGGGGTACGTGCCGGACGAGCGTCCTGTCGAGCGGCCGCCGGTGGCGACGGCGCCGGAGTTCGTGCCGCCGCCGGAGGATGCGTCGCTGGGTCCGGCGGAGCGGACGGCGCCGATCATGCCGAGCGAGGGCGTGGTGACGTTCTTCGGGCCGCAGCGGACGCTGGTGACGGGCGAGGAGGAGAACGCGCTGGTGATCGACGGGGGCGCGGCGGTGTCGTTCGTCGATTCGGCGCAGGGCCGGTCGCTGCAACTGAGCGCGCAGCGCGCGGTGGTGTTCCTCGATCCCGGCGCGGTGCAGGATGCGCTGGAGTCGGGCGTGGGTTCGGTGCGAGGCGTATATCTCGAGGGCGGCGTGTCGGCGACGGACGGGCAGTACACGCTGCGGGGCGAGAAGATCTACTACGACTTCCAGACGAACCGCGCGATCATCCTTGATGCGGTGTTCTGGACGTACGACCAGAACCGCGCGATGCCGCTCTACGTGCGGGCGAAGGCGATCCGGCAGGAGTCGGAGAGCCAGTGGGCGGCGGACCGGGTGGTGCTGTCGAACTCGGCGTTCTTCGAGCCGTACCTGTCGCTGGGCGCGGAGAGCGTGACGATCACCCGCCGGCGCGCGGAGGATTCGAGCGGCGCGCCGATCGCGGGGGCGCCGGACCGGTTCAGCGTGGATGCGCAGGGGCCGATCGGAAGAATCGGCGGGCTGCCCATGCTGCCGCTGCCGCGGTATCAGGGAGACTTGCGCGATCCGGCGCTGCGGGGCATCTCGGTGGGCTCGCGCGACGGGCAGCCGGTGATCCGGACCACGTGGGACCTGGTGTCGCTGCTGGGTCTCGAGCAGGCGGAGTCGTTCGACTCGATGCTGCTGCTCGACGGGCACTTCGGGCGCGGCCCGGCGATCGGCACGGACACGCGCTGGCGGACGGGCGTGTCCGAGGGCGCGGTGTTCGGCTACCTGATCCACGACGACGGCAAGGACGACCTGTCGAGCGGCGCGGAGATTGACCACGACGGCGACACGCGCGGCATGGTGACGTTCGAGCACCGATGGAAGCTGTCGGACCCGTGGACGCTGTTCCTCGAGGGCTCGTACGTCTCCGACCCGTCGTTCGTGGACGCGTTCTTCGAGGGGCTGGCGGAGAACCGGCGCGAGTTCACGAACTCGGCGTACCTGCGCCGGCTCGACGAGCGCTCGATGTTCTCGCTGGAGGCGCGGGGCTCGTTCATCGAGTTCACGCCCAATGAGTACCTGCAGCAGAGCCAGGGGTACACGGTCGATCGGCTGCCGGACGCGCGGTACAGCCGCGTGGCGGACACGTTCTTCGACGGCCTGCTCAACTGGTCGTCGGACTCGTCGGTGTCGCGGGTGGCGCTGAACTTCACGGAGCCGGCGGTGCGGGAGTTCGGCTACGACACGCCGGCGCGGTCGATGGCGGCGTTCGGGCTGCAGCCGGGCGAGAGTCTCGCGGACCGGCTGCGGGCGCAGGGATTGAACGAGGACTTCGTCACGCGCGCGGACACGCGGCACGAACTGAACGTGCCGCTGAAGCTCGGTCCGCTGAACGTCACGCCGTTCGGCGTGGGGCGCGTGACGGCGTACGACGACGACTTCGCGGCATATTCACCGGACGAGGACGATGACGTCCGCTTCTTCGGCGCGGGCGGCGTGCGCTTCTCGACGACGCTGACGAAGATCGACGACGGCGTGCAGTCGGACCTCTTCGATCTGAACCGCATCCGGCACATCATCGAGCCGTCGGCGACCATCTGGCACGGCGAGGCGAACGTCGATCAGTCGGACATCCCGGTGTACGACGACGACATCGATTCACTGGCGACGGGCACGGCGGCGCGGGTGGGGATCACGAGCACGTGGGAGACGATGCGCGGCGGCCCGGGCGCGTGGCACAGCGTCGAGTGGCTGGTGTTCCGCGCCGATTACGTGTGGTCGAGCAACGACGTGGACCGGGAGTTCGTCATCGGCCGCTGGTACGACGCGCGGCCGGAGCTGTCGTCGCTGGGCGAGTACCTGGACTTCGAGGCGCTGTGGCAGCTCACCGATCCGGTGGCGCTGACGGGGCGGAGCATCTACGACTTCGACTACGAGGACTGGACGCGCCACAGCGGCGGCGTGCTCTTCGATCACGGGCGCGGGTTCAGCTCGTACGTGCAGGCGCTGGTGGTCGATCCGATCGATTCGTTCTTCCTGGATGTGGGCGCGCGGTACGAGTTGTCGCGCCGGTACGCGATCGAGGCCGCGGCGGTGTTCGATCTCAATGCAGAGGACCTGCAGGGCTTCACGGTGGGCGTGGAGCGGCGGTTCGAGCAGTGGTCGTTCGAGGTGGTGTTCGGGTATGACGACATCACGGGGGACACGAGCGTCGGATTGGCGCTGCGGCCGCTGGGCTCGTCGCGCTCGGGCACGCGGTACGGCGGTGAGCCGGAGCTGAATCCGTTCGGGCTGCTGCGCCGCTGAGTGATTCATCGTTCGTGCCATCGACCGCGGCTTGGAGCGGTCGATGCGTTGTGCGCTGAAAGAGCAGCAACCGCCCAAAGCTGCGGTTGCTGGCACGGGATCGGGAGAAATGAAAACGCCCGCGTGATGCGGGCGTTGAGAAGTCTGAGCAATTAATCGCGGGGGCCGGAGATCAGCCGTTGATGGCGGTGACCTTGACCAGCATGTGGCGCTGGCGGTGGCCCTGCTTGCGGCGCTGGTTCTTGCGGCGCTTGTACTTGATGATGTCGATCTTCTCGCCCTTGACGTCGCGCTCGACGATGTCGGCGGTGACGGAGGCGCCGCCGACGTAGGGCGCGCCGATCTTCGCGGCCTTGCCTTCGTCGCCGATCATGAGGACGCGGTCGAACGTGAGGGTCTTGGCGTCGTCGGCGAGCTCGCGCAGATCGACCTCGATGAGGTCGCCGGACTGAACCTTGAGCTGGCTGCCGCTGTCTTCGATGATCGCGTACATGGGTCTATTGGCCTCGTCGGCGGGAAGGTGCGGATCGCCCCGCGGGAAAATGGCCCGGATGGGGAGGGGGCAAGGATAGGCAGGGGCCCGGGTCGGGGTCGAACCGGGGCGGAGCAGTGTACCGGGGTGTTCGGGGGGTGCAAGGGACGGGTCAGATCGCCGCGGGGGCGCGGAGGTCTTCGGCGAGTTCCCGGAGGCGTTCGTCGGTGAAGTCGAGGAACGGGGTCTCGATGCGGAGCCGCTTGTTGCGGGCGGCGCCGGGGGTCTCGGCGACGAGCAGGCCGCTGATGAGGCGGACGCGATCGTTGGCGCGCGAGAGCGAGTCCATGTCGTCGCCCATGTGGGCGGGCCAGACCACGGTGCGGCAGCCAGCGGCGATGGCGTCGCGGCAGGCGGAGAGGATGGTCAGGGCGGTGTCGACGGGCGTCGTGTCGGCGCCGGCGACGGGCTCGGCCACGAGGAGGCCGGCGAGGCCGAAGGTCTCGACGATCTTCTTCATCCGGGTCGCCTGTGAGGCGAGGCCGCCGCCGGGCATGAGGTTGGCGCCGGCGGGCGAGGGCGCCCAGAGGATGGTTTCTTCGGGGTCATCGAGCGTGAGGCAGGCGATGGTGGTGCTCAGGCCGCCGACGTCGATGAGAAGGGTAGATGCGGGGTTCGCGTTGGACATGCAGCGAGTGCATCGGCACGGGCCGGTGCGTTGCTGCACAGAGATGATGCCCGTTGCGGAGCGATAACGGGCTTTTGCGAAGTTCCGGGGTTCTGCTCAGTAGCCGCCGGCGGGCGCCGCGCCGACCGGGGCGGGCGGCGCTTCGGGCGTGAGCATGGCGTGCCCGCTGGTGCGGCCGAGGACGCGGGCCTTCAGGAGAAGGACGGCGGTCTCGAGCTGGGGGTCGATGCCCTCGGTCAGCAGGCGCTGCGGGTCCGGGGGCGGGTCGCCGTTGATGTCCACCTGACCGGGCAGGATGTCCGCGGAGTCGCGGAGTTCGATCGCGTCGGACATCTGGCTGGGGAGCATGGTGACTTCGACATCCGGGGTGACGCCCCACTCTCTCGAGCCGGGGCGGCGGTGGATGAGTCGGCCGTCGGGGAGGTGGTAGTAGCGCTCGGTGAGCTTGAGGATGGCCGTGCCGCGGGCGAGGTCGTGGAGGTTCTGGACGCTGCCCTTGCCGTAGGTTCGGGCGCCGACGAGGATCGCGTCGATTTCTCCGAGCTTGGCGTAGTCCTGCACGGCGCCGGCGACGATCTCACTGGCGCTGGCGGAGCCCTCGTTGATGAGGATGGCGACGGGGATGTCCTGGAGGGAGGCCATGCCGGGTCGCGCGGACTCGGCGTCGGTGCGGACGCCGTCGGCGTCGTGCTGACTGACGATGACGCCCTCGTTGACGAAGCGGTTGGCGACGGAGACGGCCTGGGTGAGGAGGCCGCCGGGGTTGTAGCGGAGGTCGAGGATGAAAGCGCTGAGGCCGCGGGCGCGCATCTGGGTGAGCGCGCGGTCGAGCTGCTCCGTGGAGTCTTCGGAGAACTGGGTGAGCCGGACGTAGCCGATCTTGTTTTCCTCGTCGACGAACCAGTCCCAGTCGGTCTCGTGGATACCGGTGCGCCGCCAGCCCTTGACGGAGTAGATGGGGATCTCGGCGCGGGTGAGTTCGACGTCGAACCAGTCTTCGCGGCCGGGGCGCTCGATGCTGAGCGTGACGTTGGTGCCGGCGGGGCCGGTGATCATGTCCACGGCCTGGAGGACGGTGATGCCGAGCGTCGGATCGCCGTTGACCTTGCGAATGACGTCGCCGCGGCGGAGGCCGGCGCGGTGCGCGGGGGTGTCGTCGAGGGGGGTGACGACCATGAGGTTGCCGCCCTCGTCGACGCGGATCTGGACGCCGACGCCCTGGAATCGGCCCTGCGTGGTGCGCAGGAACTGGGGCACCATGTCGGGCCAGTAGATCTCGGAGAATTCGTCGAGGGTGCTGATCGCGCCGTCGCCGAAGGCGCGGATGAGCGCCTCGTCGGGGATGCGGATCGTTTCCTTGTTGGCGTCGAGCAGCGCGGTGAGGACGCGGCTCAGGTCGAGCGTGTCGGCGTCGCGCTGCGCGTTCTCGAGCGCGGCGATGCGGGCGTCGATCGCCTGCACCATGCGGGCGCGCTGCGCCTCGTTCGAGAGGCCGTTGAAGGCGACGGCGAGGTCGGGCGTGGTCACGAGCGTGCGCGCCATGCTCAGGCCGCCGACCATGAGGTCCTTGAGGTTGGCGCCGTCGACGTGCGAGTGGTAGGCGCGGAGGAGGGCGCGGCGGACCATGAACTGGTCGATGCCCGCGAGCTTGTCCTGCCAGCGCTCACCGAGCGGGTTGTAGGGCAGGGGCTCCTGGCCGTCGCGCTTGCGGTACTCGTTGCGGATCTCGTGGAGCTTCTCGGGCGCGTAGAGCCGCAGGAGCGACATGCGCTCGCTGAGGCGCTTGAGGTCCTGGCGGTACTTGCCGGACTCTTCGAAGAGGATGTTCAGGCGGTAGACCAGGTCCTGCGCGAGGAACCAGTCGGCGTTGGCTTCGGCTTCCTTGAAGCGCCGGTCGGCCTCGTTCACGAGGGCGGCGATGCGCTGGTCGTCGAGGGTCGCGGCCTTGTCGCTGGCGAGCTCGGCGAGTTCGACGGCGGAGACGAGCGCTTCGCTGAGCTTGTCTTCCGCGATGTTCTGGTTGAGTTCCTGCTCGACCTCGGCGAGGCGCTCGAGGCGCTCGGCGCGGGCCTTGGTCTTGTGCTCGTCGAGGCGGTCGACGGCGGTCCGCAGCGAGCGGACGGCCTCGTCGTCGTGCTCCGCGGGGAGGGCGTCGAGGGTCCGGAAGACCGCGTCGGCGTCGCCGGAATTCGCGTTCGTCCAGAGGCGGGAGGACCAGTCCGAGAGCGAGATCGCGCCGCCGGTCGGCGTGTCCGACGCGTGCGCGGCGACGCCGACACCGGTCAGAGCGACCGCCGCGACGAGAGAGGGAAGGACCAAGCGCCATGGCTTGAGTCCGACGCGTCGAGCAAAGATGGTCATCACAGAATGGTACTCCGCGTGGCCCCGGGAGGTTCCCGAGTCGGCCCTGACGGGCTGGAATCGGGCGATCCGGCGCTTCCGATGAGTCTGTACCGGCGAGATGGCGGAAGGGATGAGCATCCTGCCCGGTTGTTCGTCGTGCAGGGGCGGATGGAGTCCGCAGAGTCGCCACAACACGCAGACGGCGTCGGCGTCATAACCGGACCGCGCGGCGTCTTTGTGGGGTGTCGGGCTTATGCTCCTGCGATGCTCACGACCGTGCTCGGGACACAGACTTCAGGGGGCGCGGCGCCATCGCCGGCGAACGGCGGCTCGCCGCTGGGCGGCGCGTCGATCATGCTGGGGATCGCTGTCGGGGCGGCGCTGATCGTGCTGTTCATCGCGATGCTCATCGTGCGGCGCTGGGCGCTCGGACGCGGGAGCGGCGAGCGTCGTGAGGACCCGCGCGCCCGCGTCGATCCCTGGTTCGAGGCCGGGCGGCGCATGCAGATGCCGGATCGCAAGGGACCGGACGCCGACGGGGGCGCGGCGTGATCCGCCCGCGCGCACTGGTGACGGGGGGCGCGAAGCGGGTGGGCGCGGCGATCTGCCGCGAGCTGGCCCGGGCAGGGTGCGATGTCGATCTGACCTACCTCTCCAGCGAGAACGAGTCGAAGGAGGTGGCGGACGAGGTGCGCTCGCTGGGCGTGCGCTGCCGCACCCACCAGTTGGACCTGCACGACCTGGACGCGGTCGAACGATTCGGCGCCGAGTTCGCGTCGAGCGTCGAGCGGCTGGACGTGCTCGTACACAACGCGTCGATCTACGAGCCGACGCCGCTGAAGGAACTGACGGCTTCGGCGGCGCTGTCGAACTACCGGGTCAATGCGCTGGCGCCGGCGCTGCTGACCAAGGCGGTGGCGGACCTGATGGGGCGGACGCGCGGCCGACCGGGGGCGAGCCCGTGCGTCGTAGCAATGTGCGACATGCACGTCCTGGGACGGCCCCGGAAAGGGTTCCTGGCGTACGCGATGTCGAAGGCGGCGCTTGTGGAGATGGTGCGTGGCCTGGCGCGGGAGCTGGCGCCGAATGTCCGCGTGAATGGCGTGGCGCCGGGGGTCGTGGCGTTTCCGGAGTCGGGGTATGAGTCCGACGAGGAGATGCAGCGCCGGTACCTCGAGCGCGTGCCGCTGAAGACGGAGGGGACGCCGGAGGATGCGGCGTCGGCGGTGCGGTGGCTGGCGCTGGGGGCGCCGTACGTGACGGGGGAGATCATCCGGGTGGACGGGGGTCGGTGGCTGGCTTGATCGCGGCCCGGCAAACGGCGTCTTGATGGGTATACTCTCGACCCCCTTCGGCCCGGCCGATGCGGGACAGCGCAGCCCAGGTGGCGGAATTGGCAGACGCGCCAGCTTGAGGTGCTGGTTCCCCACAAGGGAATGGAGGTTCGAGTCCTCTCCTGGGCATTGACAGGCCCCCTCGTCTATCAGGACGAGGGGGCCTTTTCGTTGGCCTCGGCGACGACGGTTTCCTTCAGCACGCGACGGAGCACCTTGCCGGTTCCGCTGCGCGGCAGGAGGGGCATGAAGCGCACGGCGGAGGGGATCTTGTAGCCGGCGAGCTTGTCGCGGCAGAAGGCGCGGAGTTCGCTCTCCGTCGCGCTGGCGCCTTCCTTGAGCTCGATGAACGCGATGGGCAGTTCGCCGCGCACATCGTCGGGCATGCCGACGACGCCGGAGGCGTTGACGGCGGGGTGGGCGTCGAGGACTTCCTCGATCTCGCGGGGGAAGACGTTCTCGCCCCCGATGATGAGCATCTCCTTGATGCGCCCGGTGATCGAGAGGTGGCCGTCGTCGTCGAAGCGGCCCATGTCGCCGGTGCGCAGGTGGCCGCGCTCGTCGAACGCCGCGGCGGACTCGCGCGGCAGGTTGTAATAGCCCATCATGAGCTGCGGGCCGCCGATGCGCACCTCGCCGTCGTGATTGGGGCCGAGTTCGCGCCCGGTGTTGGGATCGACGATGCGCTCGATGACGCGCGGCATGGCCTGGCCAACGGAGCCGAGGCGGTATTCCTGCGGGCGGCACCAGTTGGTGACGGGCGAGGTCTCGGTCAGGCCGTAGCCCTCGCAGATGCGCACGCCGAATCGCTCGTAGAACCGCGCTGCGACGACGCGCGGGAGCGGCTCGCCGCCGGAGACGACGTAGCGGAGCGAGGCGAAGTCGGAGGGCTCGGCGCTCTTGACGCTCAGCAGCGCGTTGTACATCGACGGGATGGCGATGAACGCCGTCGGGCGGTGCTGGCGCATGAGGCGGACGATGTTCTGCGGCACGAATCGCGCGGAGTACACGACGCGGCAGCCCACCGTCATAGGCAACATTGTCAGCACGGTGAAACCGAAGGAGTGGAACTGCGGCAGGACGCCGAGGATGACGTCGCGATCGGTGAAGTCGGCCCACTCGACGCACTGGGCGATGTTGGAGGTGATGTTGTCGTGCGACAGCATCACGCCCTTGGGCTTGCCGCTGGTGCCGGAGGTGTAGAGGAGGACGGCGAGTTCGTCGCGCGACCGGAAGCACCCTTGGAGCGAGGGCCAGCGGGGCTCGGGGATGGTGCGGAAGTTGACGTCCTCGAGGCGGAGGATGCGCGGGCCGGAGGGCGGGGTCTCGACGAAGTCGAGCATGGGCTGGACGGCGACGATGGTGTCGCAGCCGCAGTCGTTCACGACGTACTGGAGCTCGCCGGGCTTGAGGAGGTAGTTGAGGGGGACGGCGACCTTGCCGAGCATCCAGGTGGCCATCGCGGCGATGGGGAAGAAGGCGCCCGTGGGCAGGAGGAAGGCGACGGTGCGGGACCGGCAGGATTCGGCGAGCCGGTCGGCGAGGACGGCGGAGGCGGCGAGGATCTCGGCCCGTTTCCAGGTGCGGACGTCGTCGATGGCGGCGACGGCGCCCGGGGAGGCGAGGAGGCGTCGGAGGATGGGCCAGTGGACGCTCATGTCGGGTTCCGGCGGGCGGAGGGGGCGGCGTGGTTTGGAGGCAGTCTCCGCCGGGTGACGATAAGGTACCGGCAGCGCTGGAGGGCGCGTCGGCTGGAGCCGTCGCGACCGGCGCCGAGCAATTCGAACGCCTGACGGTACGGAGACTGAGTCATGCTGAAGGTTCGCGCGTCTGTCGCTGAAAGAGTCCGATTCCTTCGTATCGCGCTTCTGGGCGCCCTGGTGCTCGGGGGCGCGCCACTGATGACGGCGTGCTCGAGCGGCGGCGGCAAGTCGCAGGCGACGATCGCGGAAGACTACGACATGGGGCGCTACGAGGAGTCGTACAAGCGCGCCGTGCAGGTCGCAAACAAGTCCAGCGGCCGCGCCAAGGAGGAGGCCTCGCTGTACGCCGGTCTTTCGGCGCAGGCGATGGGCGACACGTCCGAGGCGGAGCGCTGGCTTTCGCCGCTGGTGAGCTCCTCGGATGCGCAGATCTCCGGGCGCGCGGCCTCGGCGCTGGGCGTGCTCGAGATGGATCGCGGCAATCACCAGCGCGCGGTGTCGCTGCTCGAACAGGCGGCGCAGCGCTTGAGCGGCGACGACGCGGCGCGGGCGCTGTACTACGCGGGCCAGTCGTACGAGGCGATGGGCCGGTCGAGCGACGCCGCGGCGAAGTACCGCGAGGCGTCGTCGATGGCGATGGACCCGTCGCTGAAGTCGCAGATCGATTCGCGCGCGGGCGCCGGCAGCTACGCGGGCGGCGGCTCGGGCGGGTACTCGGTGCAGCTCGGCGCCTTCAAGACGCGTGCGAACGCCGACAAGGCGGCGCAGCAGTTCGCCTCGCAGGCGCAGAGTCTCGGCTACGGGGCGCCGCGCGTGGCGCAGAAGAACGACGGCAGCGGCCTGTGGGTCGTGTACGTGGGTCGCTTCCAGACGCTGCAGGAGGCGAGCAAGGCGAAGAGGCCGTTCGGCGGCGGGGCCTTCGCTGCGGCGGCGGTGGACTAAGGTCACCTGCCGCAACCGCCCAGAGCTGCGGTTGCGGGCACGAAGAATGAATGAATCTCAGGCGGGAGTCGGCGTGGGCCGGCTCCCGTTTTCTTTTCGCCCCACTGTTGCGAGCCGGCGCGCATTCACGAACAATGTGCACATGATCCGGGTCGCCATCATCGCCGTGCTCGCCGTTTCGGGAGCTTCCTTCGCGCAGTTGAGCGAACCCTTCGAACCCCGCGGCGCCATCCGCACGCCCGAGCAGGCGGCGCAGGCGAAGTCCGGCGCGGAGCTGCGCGAGCTGAAGCGGGCGCTCGGGGGAGTGCGGTATCGGCACTTCGACGGGGCGAAGCCGGACGGTGTGGCGCAGGCGGGCGTCGCCGAGTTGGAGCGGACGCTGAAGGCGTCGGCCAATCCACGCAAGTACGCGGTGGCGCTCGACGTCTTTCGGCGGAGCGATGCGCGGGCGCGGAGCGCCCTGCTCGAGGTGATGGCGCAGGATGGTTCGGACGGCGCGCTCGGGGCGCTGGCGTTTCTCTCGTGCCGCGAGGACGAGGCGTACGGCGAGCGGGCGACGGCGCTCCTGATCGAGCGGGCGGAGACGGCGCGGAAGAGCCCGTCGGTGCTGTGGGTCGTGCAGCGGATGCTGGCGCAGCCCCACGTGCCGACGGCGTCGCGCGCGGCGGGGCTGGTCGATGCGATCGACCTCATCGACGCCGTGCCGATGCTGATCGTGACGCAGACGTTCTCGCACGACGACGGCCGGAGCCAGTCGCTCGGCACGGCGGAGGACATCCAGGTCAAGGAGGACGCGGTCGAGCGCGAGCTGTGGTTCGGGATCCGGCTCGCGCCGCCGGTGTACGAGACGCTCGAGGGTCGATCGGGGATCATCGACTACGAGCGGGTGTACACGAGCCCGCGCATGCCGCGGGATTATTCGAAGCGGGCCTCGCACCAGCAGACGGACTTCTACCGCGGCGAGGTGCACGATGCGCTGATCGAGGTGACGACGCGCGCGTGGGGGCAGTCCACGGAGTATCTCGGCTGGGACGTCGAACTCTGGAAGAAGTGGTACATCGAGGAGTTTCAGCCGGCGATGCTCGCCAAGCGCGCCGTTGAGCAGGCGCCCCCGGTTCAGACTCCGGCGCAGCCCTAGGCGCGGGCGTCGCCGGAGGGCGGCGCGAAGCGTGACGAGAGATCGCGCAGCGCGGCCTCGTCGTCGGCGCTCAGGCCCTTGGGCGGGATGATCTTGACGATGGCGTAGAAGTCGCCTTTGACGCCGTTGTCGTTCTCGACGCCGCGGCCTCGGAGACGGAGCCGCGCGCCGCTGGGCGTGCCGGCGGGGATGGTGACATCCACGGTTCCGCCGGGCGTGCGCACGGGGACCTTGGCGCCGAGCGTCGCTTCGGTGATGGAGATGGGGACATCACCGACGATGTCGCGCCCGGCGTCGCCCTCGCGCCGAAACCAGGGATGCGGCGCGACGCGGATGGTGAGGAAGAGGTCGCCGCGCTCGCCGCCGGAGGGCGCGGGCTGGCCCTTGGCCTTGAGGCGGAGGCGCGCGCCGTCGGCGACGCCCCTGGGGATCTTGACGTCGATGGTCTCGGCGTCGTCGCCGACGGTGAGGCGCAGGGTGTAGGAGCCGCCGGTGAGGGCGAGGTCGAAGGGGATGGAGATCTCGTGATCGACGTCGCGGCCCTTTCGGCGGGCGCGCTGGCGTGCGCCGGCGCCGGCCCAGCCGGCGTCGCGCGTGCGTCCGCCGCCGAAGACTTCTTCGAAGATGGAGCCGATGTCCTCGGCGTCGAAGGGATTGGCATGGGGCGCACCGCCGACGTTGGTCCAGGTGTAGGTTTGATTGCGCGGGCCGCGCCCGGGGCCGGCGCCCTGCTGGGCGGAGTATGCGGCGCCGCCGGCGACGAATCGCTCGTGGCCGATCTGGTCGTAGAGGCGGCGCTTGGCGTCGTCGGAGAGGACGTCGTAGGCCTCCTGGACTTCGGCGAACTTCTGCGCGGCGTCGGGGGCCTTGTTGACGTCGGGGTGGAGTTCGCGCGCAAGGCGGCGGTGCGCGGCGCGGAGTTCGTCCGCTGTCGCGCTGCGCGAGACGCCGAGGACCGAGTAGTAGTCGCGTTTCGAGGCCATGTGGCGGAGGATTGTACGGGGGCGGTAGGATCGTGTTCGTGAGCAAGGCCGAGGAACGAACGCCGACGAATCCGCCGGGTCTCCGGGACATTCCGTTCCGGCTGCCGAAGGCGACGGCGGCGCAGAAGCGCCGGGCCAGGGCGATTCTCGCGGCGCTGCGTGAGCGGTATCCGGAGGCGCACTGCGAGCTGACGTACTCGAGCCCGCACGAGCTGCTGGTGGCGACGATTCTCAGTGCGCAGACGACGGACGCGAATGTGAACCGGGCGACGCCGGCGCTGTTCGAGGCGTTCCCGACGGCGCGGGATTATGCGAAGGCGACGCCGGCGGAGATCGAGCCGTATGTCCGGTCATTGGTGTTCTTTCGGAACAAGAGCAAGGCGATTCACCTGGCGATGAAGGACGTGGTGGAGCGGTTCGGCGGGGAAGTGCCTCGGACGATGGACGAGCTGCTGTCGCTGCATGGGGTCGCGCGGAAGACGGCGAACGTGGTGCTGGGGAACGCATACGGCGTGAACGTGGGATTCGTGGTGGACACGCACATCGAGCGGCTGTCGAAGCGGCTTGGGCTGGCGCCGAAGAAGGCGACGGTGGCGATGGTGGAGCGGTGGCTGATGGCGCAGTTCCCGCGGGAATCGTGGGCGGACCTCAGCCACATGCTGATCTGGCACGGCCGGCGGGTGTGCAAGGCGCGGAGCGGGCTGTGCGCGCAGGACGAGATCTGCAAGCAGTTCTGCTCCAACGCGAAGGCGACGAAGAAGAAGGCCAAGAAGAAGACGTCGGCGAAGAAGCCCGGCAGAAAGGCGGCGGCATGAGCCGGATCGCGGCGCTCGAGAAGATCCTCGCGTCGTCCGAGGGCAAGCCGGACCCGGACGTGCTGTACATGCTCGCGCAGGAGCACGCGAAGTCGGAGGCGTGGGATGAGTCGGTGCGCTGGTACGACCGGTGCATCGAGGTCAGCCCGACCTACTGCTACGCGTACTACCACAAGGCGCTGGCGCAGGACGGCGCGGGCAAGCGAGGTCAGGGGATCGAGACGCTGCGCACGGGGCTCGCGGTGGCGAAGAAGGCGGGGGACGGGAAGGCGGCGAACGAGATTGCGCTGCTGCTTGACGAGTGGACGTGATGGACGAGGCGCGTTTCTTCGAGGATGCCGGCGAGCGGATCGCCGAACTGCGCGCGATCGAGGGCGGGGCCCGGGTGTCGGTCATCGTGGGTCGGCGGCGCGCGGCGACGGTGAGCGCGGCGGGCGCGGCGCGGATCGGGCTGCGCGAGGGCGGGGCGTGGGACGAGGCGATCGCAGCGCGCGTCGCGGAGGAGAACGCGTTCGAGCGGGCGCACCGGGACGCGGTGCGGTGGATCGCGCCGAAGGAGCGGACGAGCGCGGAGGTGCGGGCGCGGCTCGGCGCGAAGGGGCACGACGCGGCGGCGATCGAGCGGGTGATCGCGGATTTGGAGCGGACGGGGGCGATCGATGATCGGCGCGTGGCGGAGATGGGCGCCGCGGAGCTGATGGAGGCGCGGGGTCAATCGTCGCGCGCGGCCCGGGCGCGTCTCGAGGCGCGGGGCGTCGGGGCGGACGAGGCAGCGCGGGCGGTGCGCGAGGGCGAGGAGACGGACGACGCGCGGGCGCTGGAGGAGGCAAGGCGTCATGCGCAGAAGGCGCCCGCGGGTCAGGAACTCGCGGCGGCGCGGCGGGCGCTCGGCGCGCTCGCGCGGCGGGGGTTCGACGAGGACACGGCGCGGGAGGCGGTGCGCCGGGCGTTCGCGGAGCGCGGCGTCCGGCTGGATGACGAACCGGTATGATCCCGCCATGTCGAAGCCCACGATGCTGACACGAGTGGCAATGGTGACGACCCTGGGAGCGCTCGGCGCGTGCGCATCGCTGAACGAGCGCGACACGCTCGGCGCGCACGAGCCGGTCGAGGCGCTGGACAGCGCGAGCGCCGTGCGCGTGCAGGAGGCGCCGACCTCCCCCACTCTTTCGATGGACCGCTCGACGTGGTCCGAGCGCGTGTACGCCGTGCCGGTCGACGGCGTGCTGCACCAGCCGACGGGGCGCTTCGTGCGGATGCCCGCGGCGGGCGCCCGCTCGTGGCGCGACAAGGGCGACTATCCGACGGCGGAGCGGTCGCTGGACGTCGATGGTTCGCCGGGATTCGAGTTCGGCAACCTGTTCCTCGAGCCGCTGGGCGCGGGGCTTGAGATCGCCGCGACGCCGGTGGGCGTGATCGTCGCGCCGCCGTGGAAGACCGTGCAGACGCCCAAGGTGGATGTCGCGGCGCCGGTTGAGGCGCCGCCGGAGGAGAATGCGGAATGAGCGCCGGGAAGCTGGACGAGAAGGGTCTGCCGGAGGGATACCCGTTCAAGCCGGACTGGGAGATCACGCCGCGGGATTTGAAGCGGCTGATGAACGATCCAGATCCGTCGAAGCGTCCGCTGCTGCTGGACGTGCGGAATCCGGACGAGTGGGCCACGTGCCGCATCGACGGCGCGGTGCTGGCGCCGCTGGGCGATCTGAAGGCGCGTGCGGAGGAGTTCCGCGAGCACGAGGATCGGCTGATCGTGACGCAGTGTCATCACGGTCGTCGCTCGCTCCAGGCCGCGGCGATCCTGAGTCAGCAGGGGTACGCGAACGTGCTGTCGCTGGCGGGCGGGATCGATCTCTGGTCTCAGGACATCGATCCGTCGGTGGCGCGGTACTAGATCGAACGCGCACAACAAGAAGCCGCCCGCCGGGGATGGCGACGGGCGGCGTCCCCCCTCCTCTGATCGGGGGAATGAGTTGTCGTGCGCGGGTCAGCGTGTCGGCAGCGGCGCCAGGAGCAGGACCTTGGGCCGGTCGGTGGGCAGCCGCACGTTCGAGCGATCGAAGACGGCGAGCCAGCGCGACTCGTGCGCGGGCTTGAGCTGGTTGAGCATGAAGGCGATCACTTCATCGTCGAGCGTGCTCGCGTCGGGCGGGAAGCGGATCGCGGAGATATGCGAGGGGTTGTAGCCGCGGACGATGAACCAGGCGGTATAGACGTCGGAGCGCGTGGAGACGGAGTTGGCCATGGCGCGGAAGACGGCGGCGCGTTCTTCGGCGTCGTCGATGGGGTCGAGGTTCACCGGGCCATCGGGGGTGGCCATGATCGCGTTGGGGTAGCGGTCGAGCACGCCGTCCACGATGCCGGCGCCGGCGACGATGTGCGCCGGGGGCGTTCCGCCGACCACGGTGGCGACCACCGGGGGCAGCTCCGAGACGCCGGTGTTGAAGCGGTCGTTGGTCATCGGATCGAGGCGCTGGCCGAGTTCGCCGAAGTGGCCGTAGGTCGTGCCGACGAAGCTTGGCGGCTCGGGGGACGGCGAGGAGACGGAGTCGTCCCAGTCCGAGAGGATCGAGAGTTCGCCGATGTTCACGAACCCGTTGGTGGGGACGCCGGCGTAACCGAAGTCGCGCAGGCCGGTGATGTTGAGGTCTGCGGCGCGCTGGGTGAGGTTGGAGGTGAAGCGCGAGACGCTGCGATAGGCCTCGACGAGCGCGGCGCGATCGGCCTCGGGCATGTTGGGCACGTCGAGACTGCCGTCGATCGTGTAGGAGCCGAAGGTCGAGGGCCATGCGATGTCCTCTTCCGGCGACATGAACGGCAGCATGCGAAGGTTTCGGATCGGCGCGGTGTTGACGTTGACGACGCCCTGCACGAGCGACTCGCGCGGCGACGCGGCGCCCACGGCGCGGAAGCAGTCGTAGATGCGCGTCGCGAGGGGGACAGCGAGCGCGTCGGGGAGACTGACGGGCGCCTGGAGATCGCCGCCGGGCACGAAGCGTGTCGGGTCGAGCACGCCGAGATACGGATTGGCGTTCGACGCGTTCATGCCGGTGGTCAGGACCGGCGCAAGGGTGTCGTAGGTGAAGTGCATGTCGGCGCCGAGCTGCTCGCCGACGGTGACCCAGTGATTCTCCTCGGGCACGCCGAGGAGCGTGGTCGGATCTGCGAAGACAATCTCGGGGTTCCAGCCCGGAAGCGGCGGGTCGTCGGATGCGTGCACGAACATGTGCGTGAACGCGCTCAGCATCGCGAGGTCGCCGACGGAGTCGGGCGCGCGATTCGGGACGAAGAACTGGATGGACGGCATGCCGGGCAGTTCGCCCTTGGGCACGTCGCCCGGCGTGACGCCGGTCGGACCCGGGCCGAGGTTGTTGCCGGGCGCATCGACGTTGACGGTCGGCGCGGCGCCGAAGGGGCCGGTCCCGATGCCCCAGGTGTTCTCGGAGGGGACGCCCATGGAGACGTCGTTGCCATGCTCGGGGCGCTCGATGATGTACGCGGGGAAGCCGCCGGTGCGCTGGTTGGCGCCGACGCCGTCGGTCGGCGGGCGGATGCGACGCGTGAAGGACGCGGCGATGCCGATGCGGCC
Source organism: Phycisphaerales bacterium (assembly GCA_041940385.1). GTDB lineage: Bacteria > Planctomycetota > Phycisphaerae > Phycisphaerales > UBA1924 > JACVCK01. The sequence continues at coordinate 31,565 of JBGTSD010000005.1, forward strand.
GGTGCCGGAGCCGGCGGCGGGGAAGCCGGCGGGGCCGGAGCCCGAGCCGTCGGCGACGATGGTCCAGGTGTCGCCGTAGACGTCGGCGAGCGTCGCGGGGAATGGCGAGGCGCCGGCGGGCGCGGCCATGCGATCAACGAGGACGAGCGGATCGCCTGCGTCGGCGGCGTTGTCATAGATGATGAGACCGAGCGTGCGCAGGCCTGACCAATCGGCGAACATCACGCTGGTGTCGGCGGTGGCGGTGTCCGTGTCGAAGGAGACAGCGGTGTTGGCCGCGGCGTCGAAGCCCAGGCGAAGGACGCCGGGCAGCTTGGCGGTCATCTTGTTCTGCCAGTCGGTGTAGACCTCGTCCCAGTCGGACTGCCACGAGGGGTTGCCGCGGTAGACGTAGTAGATGTTGTACCCGCCGGCGGGGATCTGGGCGTCGCCGGCGTTGATGCCGGAGAGATCGATCTGCACGAAGCGGGCGCCGTCTTCGCTCGCGAGGCGGAGCTTGTAATCGCGCACGTCGATCGTGCGCGGCCAGGGGTTGCCGAGCTCGAAGGCGATGATGGAGCCGAGCTGTTCGTCGGGGCGCGAGGCGATGATCTCGCTGTCGAAGATCGCGGTGTTGGGGACGGACGCGGGGATGAGGAGGTCGTCCCGATAGACGGCGAAGGAGGCGATCTCGCGCAGGAAGGGCTGGCGATCGAGGCCGACGAGCGTCACGCCCGTGCTCCCCAGCCCGACGTACCGCTGCGGCAGCGCGCTGGTGATGTCGCCGTGCGAGAAGCGCGTCGAGAGCGTCGGGATGCCGCGGTCGCTGATCGCCATGAGCGTCGCGGGAAGGATGCCCTGGAGGTCGTCGGGGGTGCGCGGCTGGGGGAAGAGGCGCGCGATGGTGGGTGATTCGCGCGTTTCGGCGGTGGGCGTCACGTTGGGATCGGGCGACAGCGCGCTGCGATCGATGGCGTCGGCGAGGTTCACGGCGAGCGACGCGGCGCGCAGGAGCGCGTACGTCTGCTGCGCCGGGGGCGCGCCGGCGGTCTGCTCCATGGACTCGACGGGCGAGTCGGCGGGGAGCGTGTTTCCGCCGCCGTAGTGATTGGCGGAGAGCTGGGCCGCGGTCCCGACGTCTCCGGGCGCGAGACTCGCGGCCACGGGCATGTGGGTTGCAGTGGGCGCGAGGGCCCAGACGAAGGACTCGAAGGCGCGGCGGACGACATCGGCCTGGCCGGGCTCGACCGCGGCGGGGACCTCGACGGACGCGAACTCGGAGAACGCGATCTTGCGATTGACCGTGCCCTCGGGGTAGGCGAGGCGAGCAATCGGCGGGCTTCCCACGGCGATGATCGCGTCGTTGATGACCGGCACCGGCGACGCGTCCGACACGCCGCTCACGGTGGTGATGTGGCGGCGGATGTCGTCGCGGATTTCCTCGACGGTCGGGCGGACCTCGAAGTTGTTGAGCTCGCGCCCCGTGAGGACGTAGCCGCGGGCGTTGCGGGCGCGATCGGCGCTGCGCATCGGTCCCATGCGGAGCTGCGCGCTGGTGTCGCTGTCGTAGTTGCCGGAGTTCTGCGGGAGCTGGCCGGGGAGCATGCCGGCGTCGAGGCGCTGCTCGACGACGCTCAGGGTGTCCTCGCGGTTGACGCCCCAGTAGGTGCGCAGGTCGATCTCGTTGTTGACGGTGTACTGGCAGACGTAGGTGTCGGCCCCGAGCGTCAGCGACGGCGACGCGAGCTCGCGGAAGAGGCGATCGCGCTCGCTGCGCGAGAGGACGCGCGTGGGGTCGTAGGCGTCGTAGACGATCGGATTGGCGTTGGGCGTCCAGGAGTTGATGATGTCGTGCAGGCGGCGGTGACCTTCGACGTGCTGCTCGCGGAAGATGGCGTCGTACGTGGGAAGACCGCCGTACTGGATGATGCTGTTGGGCGGCGACTGATCGGGCGGGAGAACCCAGTTGTCCGCATCGGCGACGAGGCCGTTGCCGCTGGCGCCCCACGCCGGGCTGACCTGGGCGAGGTCGGGGCGCAGGCGGCCGGAGCGCAGCAGACGGAGGAGGTCCACATCGGCGGGGGTGTTGCCGGCGCCGAGATTGAGGTAGGGATCGGCGGGCGAGGACGTCGCGCTGGTGTCGATGAGGCCGAACTCGAGCGCGGTGTTGACGTTGATCATCGACGAGTTGTCGATGATGCGGACGGCGGCGACCCAGATGAGGCCGTGGAGATCGCCGAGGGCGTCGATCTTCTGCCAGCGCGCATCGGGGCGGAGGTCGCCGTCGGTGTCGGCCCAGTAGCGCTCGTCGGAGGGCATCGGGGCGCGGGGATCGAACTCGTCGCCGGGGCCGGCGGCGGCCTCGTACATCCCCGACATCTGCCACGCGAAGACTTCCTGATCCACGCCGAGCCACGGACCGTTGCCGAGCATTGTGCCGAGCGGGTCGTTGAAGTCGGCGAGGAGGTCGGCGTCGGGATCGCCGCGGCGGAAGTCGTCGGCGTTCTGGGTGAGGAAGAACTGGCCGAGGTCGGCGAAGCGTCCGTCGTCGCGGACCCAGCCGTAGCCGAGCGGGCCGGTTCCGGTTTCGCGCCAGCGATAGGCGGAGCGGAGGTTCGTGATGTTCGGCCAGGTGTCCCACGGGCCGAAGGGCGTGTTGGTGCTGCTGACCGGCTCGGTGGAGGCGAGCCAGGCGTCGTCGTTGGCGACCGGCGGTTCGAAGCGGAAGCCGCTGGGCTCGAAGTTGAGGACGGAGGCCGGGCTCGGGGGATCGCCGGGCAGTTCCTCGTTGAACGTGAATCCGAACGGTGTGACGCTGTCGACACCGGGCACGTCGAAGAACTCGCCGTCCTCGAACATGCGCGGCCAGACGAGTTCGTCGATCGGGTTCGACGGATCGATGAACCGCGGCGTTTCGGCGGTGACGATCTTGTTGCCGAAGAGGTCGGCGGTCAGGAAGGCGCCGATCTCGCCGATCATGACGTCCGCCTGTCGGTTGGCGTCGATCTTGGAGACGTAGGCCTGCACGCCGGTGCGCTCGACGCGGACGGCGGCGGTGTACGCGACGGCGACGATCGCGAGCGCGGCGAGGACGCCGACGGCGAGCACGATCATGCTGCCGCGGCGGTGCGCGGGCTTGCGAGCGGTGCGAACGGGTGAATTTCGGTGCTTGTTGAACATGGTCGGGCCTCCGTGCGCCGGTGGATCAGAAGCGATCGAGGGCGCCGGATCGGAGGGAGAACACAAACTCGTACGACTTGCCGTTGGGGAGACGATTCTGCGCGTCGTGGAGCGTCATGCGGACGCGGATGAACTCGGGCTTGGGCCACGGGGCGCCGTAGTTACCGTCGCCGGTGGGGAGACGGAAGCCCCAGATGGCTAGGAGCTCGTTGGGGTCGATGGCGGAGCTGGAGGGGTCGTTGGGCTCGCGATCACCGCCGGTGGCGGCGGTGCTGTACTCGCCTGACGCGGCGCCGACGGGGCTGTTGGTCTGGGCGTGAAACAGCAGCACGCCCCACGCGTTGCCGGCGTGGTCGCTCGTGATGGTGAACGCCTCGCCCGGGACCTCGGTGCGAGGATGGAGATCGGTGTACGCGAAGGACCGGTCGGTCTGCGGATCGCCGTTCTGATCCATGACCTCGAATTCCTGCCACTCGCGGAACGTATGGCGGCGGGTGACGCCGCCACCCTGCACGATGGCGGGACGGATGTCGAACCAGAGCAGGTCGCCGGGAAGGATCTCGTTGGTGTTGTCGCCGTCGTAATCGATCGGGCGCACGGCGCGGCGGCCGTCGGACCAGGCGATCTCGAAGTTGCTGCAGCGCGAGGAGATGATGGCGTGGAGGTCCATCGTCGCGTCCTCGGGCTGGATGCGGTCGGTGTTGCCGAGCGTGCGCTGGGTGCGCTGGACCTGATCGTCGGCGAGCAGACGCACGAAGCAGCTTGCGATCGCGGAGCGGAGCTGCGCGAGGTTCTCTTCCACGACAGCCTCGGGCGTCGCGAAGCCGTTGCCGCCCATGCTCGCGCGCTTCCAGAGCGGCGCGTTCACCTCGTCCATCGTCGGGTTGTCGATGACAAGCCACTGATTCACGCTGTCGTAGCCCGACCCGAACGCGCCCGCGGGCGCAGGATCCGGAGCCTGATTCGGCGGAACCGCCGGGTCGTAGTCGGGCGCTTCGCCCTCGAGCCAGCGGCGCACGTCCGCGGCGTCCTGCGCGCAGATGTCGGTGCGGCCCCACTGAATGAGGCGCGGATCGGGGTAGCGCGTGTCCCAGAAGATCGGCCAGCTCCCCGGCGGGTTCTGGCGGACCATCGTCGCGCCGCCCCAGTCGGCGTAGCGGCGCATGGTCTCCTGGTCGCTGATATACGGCGCGAACTCGCGGGCCGCGTCGATCGGGTACGGCGGGGACGGCGTGCCGATGTCAGGGTAGCCCGCGGCGAGTCCGCCGAAGAGCAGGAGCGGCTGGCGCGCGAGGATCCATTCGGAGGCGTAGCGGTTGCGCCCGCGCGGGATGAAGGGCTGGGTCTCGGGATCCGAGGGCGTGTAGGTGTTGGAAGGATTGAGCGGTTCGGGGAGTCCGAAGTCGCCGTCGGGCGTGTACTGACGGAGCGGAACCTGCGAAGGATCGTCGGGATCGAAGTCGGGATCGAGCTGCGGCCGGAGCGCGTGGCCCCAGTAGATGCGCGCGTACGCCGCGGAAGGCGCGGACTCCGTGGCGCCGGGGACGACCTGTTGCGAGACGTAGGGCCGGCCCTGGGGCGCGAGGGCGATGAACATGATCTCGTCGAGGCGGCGGGTGACGGCGCGGCTGGCGGGGAGCCCGGCGCCGCCGGAGGGCTCGTAGGGGTCGAGCACTTCGCGCCGGTCGGCCTGGAGGTCGTCGGCGTTCAGATAGATGGGGCGCTCGGCGGCGTCCGTGCCGTTGTCGTTGCGGTTGACATCGCCCAGCTCGCGCATGCGGATGGCGAGGAAGGTTTCGCCCACGGGCATGCGCGCGAAGTTGTCGAAGTCCTCGCGCAGGCGCTGCTCGATGGCGCGGGCGGCGGCGTCGACCTCGGCGTTGGCGCGCCCGAGGGTGGTGAGCCGGTTGACGGACGAAAAGATCTGGCCGACGCCGAGGGTGACGAGCCCCACCGCCGCGATGGCGACCAGCAGCTCGGTCAGCGTGAAGGCGCGCGGTTCGTGATGTCGTCGTGCGTCGATCATGGCGTCAGCGGACGTGCGTGATGGTGGTGTCGAGCGGCGTGATGCGGAACTGCGGGCGTCCGGTCGCGAGCGATCCGGCGAGCGGATAGAGCGCCCAGACGTCGAGCGGTCCCTCTTCGTCGTCGGTGTCGGTGTAAGGGAGGAGGGGAATGCCGCCGGAGCGGGGCGGGGCGTTGAGGTAGCCGCGGAGCTCGGGGCTGCGGACCTGCTCGACAACGGTGACGAAGTCGTCGGCGCCCTGGTCGAGAAGCGGGAGCGGTCCGCCGCTGGTGCGGTCACCGGCGAAGAGGAGCCGTTGACCGGGCGTCACAAGCCACTCATCGGTGGCGTTGTCGGGCCTGATGTAGTACCGACCGGTGTCGGCCTCGAAACCAAGATCCACTTCGCCGAGGCGAAGGAGGCGCGGGTCGTTGGATGCACCGGACTCGGGCGGAATCCACGCGCTGGCCTGTCCGCGGTTGACGGGCTCGGCGTTGTAGGCGAGCAGCGCGAGGCGACGGCCGATGCCGCCGATGTTCTCCTGCATGAAGACGACCACGCCCGTGTAGCCGCCATCGGGGCGGCGCTGGACGCGGTCGGGGAGCGTGAGCAGGACATCGTTCCGCCACACGTAGGGCTCGAGGACGATGCGCTCGATCCACTCGTACGGGCGAAGGGCGATGTCGAATTCGAGAATCTCGGCCGTCGCTGCGCCGGCAGCGTTGATATCCACCACGTTGACGAAGGGGAAGCGGTCAACGAGCACACGATTCGTCGGCGTGAAGTTGCCGATCGTGAAGGACGACTGAGGGAGGCCGTGCACCTGACGCAGGCCCGTGCCTGTCATCGCAGGATTCTGATTCGGCATCGCATTCAGGTCGCTGTCGGGATAGGGCTGGCCCGCCTGATCGACCACATTCGCCGCGTCGTCGAAGTACACGACGCGCCGGTCGATGACACGCGCGCTCATCTGATTCGAATCCTTGCGCGCGATCTCGAAGCGAACGCGGAATGCACCAAGATCAAGGCGGCTGTGCGGAATCAGCCGGATGCGTGGGACGCCAGTGAAGGAGTCGAAGAAATGACCGGCGAACTGCCCCGTTGTTCCGGTGTCGATGCCGCTTGCGGTCGGGCCGCCGGCGACATAGCGGACGATGCGAGCTGCGTCGAAATTCGGCGTCGTGCCGTACGGATTCGACGGATAGTAGATCGGGATCGGGCGTTCGGCGGTGTAGTCGAGCGGGTTGGAATAGAGCTCGAGGCCCGGCGCCTGCACAGCGAAATAAGCGCGCAGCACGGACGCCGTCGGATCGATCTCGGGATCCAGTGTGATGGCGTGGTCCGGATGACCCTGCGCGGACTGCCGCTCGGGATACGCCGAGAGCGCGTACCAGGCGGTCGGGGTTCCGGGGAAGGTGATGCCGTCCTCGTACTGGAAAGCTGTCAGGGTCACGCCACCCGAACCGCCGAGAGGCGGCGCAGGATCGATCGACGCGGCGCCGACGCGCGAATGGATGATGCGCTCCACCCGCGCCAGCATCGCCGCGGCTTCGGTGGAGCGGACGGACGCGGCCTGCTGGCTGGCGGCGCCGGCGAAGATGGCGCTGAGGCCGAGCACGCCGAGCCCGATGATGACGACGGACATCATCACCTCGAGCAGCGTGAAGGCGCACCGGGCGGAAGGCATGTTCGTGCGGGTTCGCATCATCGCTTGAGCGCCTGTCCGGAGTAGCGGTTGAAGCCGATGATCTCGGCGTTGGCGTCGATCCAGTTCTGGATGCGCGTCACGGCGAACTGGCCGGAGTCGTCGCCGGGGATGACCAGCGGATCGAACTCGAAGGTCGCCTGGCGATCGGCCCCCTCGTTGCCGAGGTACGCGTTTGGATGCTCGTTCGAGGTCGCGCGGTAGTACCAGGGGGCGCGGACGCCGGTGCCCTCGGTCATGCGCGCGAACTCGACGACGGCGATCTGCTCCGCGGGGCGCATGTGCACCTCGGGGTTGAGGATCGGCCAGCCGCCGTTGCCCTCGAAGTAGGCCTGCGGATCGAAGCGGTCGTCGAGGTCGAGGAGGCGCTCCGGGTCGGACTCGGCGAACGCGACGTCGTACGGAAGATCGGGGAACTCGAGGTAGCAGTCGCGCACGCCGGGCGGCATGGACGCCGCGGTGCGCAGCGAGCCGTCCGCGCCGAACCAGACGAAGAAGGTCTGTGCGTGGCGGAAGGTGTTCTCGGGGTCGGGGTCGTAGTCGTAGATCGGATTGAGCGCGTCCTGCACGTCGTCCGCGGGCAGGAGGTTGAGGGGGTGATCGGGATCGTCGTAATCGGCGGGGTCAAAGTCGGAGGCGAAGAAGCTGAAGTCGTTGCGCGGGAAGAGCCAGGGGTTGTAGCGCATGCGCCGGACGGTTCCGTTGCTGGGGTCGTTCTCCCAGACGGCTTCTTCCGGATACCACGCGTCGTCCTTGGCGGGCGGCGCGAGGAAGCCGCCGCCGGCGAGATCGTCGTGCAGGAACGACAGGCCGTAGACGCCGAATCCCGGCGGGAGCTGCACCGGCTGCGAGCCGGGAACGGGCCGGAAGGCGATGGCGGGGACGCGTCCCTGTTCGCTGGCGCGGAGGGAAGCGTCGGCGTTGTGGAGTTCGACGGTGAGGAGCGTGATGCGCTCGGTGCGCGGATCGAAGAGGAAGACGACGCCGCCCTCGACGCCGCGGCTGTTGGCGCGGGCGAGCGCCGCGGAGACGGCGTTGACGGCGGAGGCATAGTTGTTGGACTGGATGATGCGCGAGAAGGCGGGGAGGATCGCGAGCACGGTGATGGCGACGATGGACACGACCACGAGCATCTCTACGAGCGTGAAGGCCCGGAGCGGCGCGCGGGATGTGCGGTCGGTGGTGATCATCGGGACGTGCCGTTGAACGACGAGTTGGGGGCCTTGTCGGCGGGCTCGGGCTGGTAGGAGTAGATGTTGTCGTCGAGGGCGCCGAGCGCGCGCTCGCGCAGGACGGAGTCGGTGACGCCGAGCTCGGTGCTCGTGCCGCGGCGCGGATAGACCTGCGCGGTGGCGCCGAAGAGCCGGTCGGCGCCGGCGGACATAAAGTAGGGCCGGTTGTTGGCGCAGCGTCCGTAGAGCTGCTGCGCGAGGATGTTCTGCGGGTGGACGAAGAGGATGGGCGTGTTGCGAAGGAGCGGGAGGAACGGGTCCGGCGCGCCGGAGGCGTTCACGGGCTCCCAGTCGGTGTTCGCGCCCCAGGCGTCGAGGATGATGGGGATGCGCGGCTCGTCGGGCTCCGGATTGTCGGCGGGCTGGCGGCGCGCGCTGACGACGAAGCGCTCGGGAATGCCGGAGATGATCGGCTGCGCATCGGGCACGCCGCGGGCCTGATGGAGGAAGACGCCGGCGACGGGAAAGCGAACGTGCGGCCGGGCCGGGTTGCCGAAGTCCTCGGGGCCGGTCTCCTCGGAGTCGGCGAGCTCGGTGAGATAGGGACCGGGGACGCCGGCGTAATCGTCCGGGTCGTAGGGCGGGATGCCGCCGTTGGCCTCGATGTATTCGTCGAGCACGCGGTCGAGCGCCTGGATGACATTGCGGGTGGCGCCGGCGCGCTGGCCGTCCATGACGCGCGGCCCGATCGAGAGCGACACGGCCGCGAGCAGCGCGATGATGCCGACGACGACGAGCAGCTCGAGGAGCGTGAACGCGCGCCGGGCTGGCGACATGGGGAGTCGATGGCTCACGGTGCGTACCTCACGTTGTCGGAGAGTTCCTCGAGGGCTTCGCGCGTGCCCTCGGTGTCGCCGCTGCCGCCGTAGAGATTCTGGATCTGCGTGCGGCTGCGATGGCCGGAGCGGCCGTCGGGCCCGACGGAGAGCAGGACGTAGGGCGCGCCGGCGATGTCGGGGGACATGCGGAGGATGGACTCGGAGTATGAGTTGCCGAGACCGCCGCCGAGGAACTCGCTGGCGTTCTCGTAGTCGCGCACTTCGAGCGGGACGTACTCCATGGTGCGCTCGCCGGTGCCGGGGTCGCGCACGAGCCAGTCGCGGTAGTAGCGGATCGGGTTGCCCCAGCGATCGATGAAGCGGGCCATGCCGGCGTAGGGCTTGTCCGCGTCGACGAAGATCTGGTCGGGGTTGAGCGGGAGGATCTCAAGGCCGCCGGCGTCGCCGATGGAGACATAGGGGCCGAAGACGCGCCCTTCGCGCGCCGGATCATGCTCGCCGCCAACATCGTGGGGCCGGCGATCGCGGGCGCCGCCCCAGGAGCGGTCCGGGCCGGGCGTGCGGAAGCCGGGGCCGTCGACGCCGTCGTCTTCGCTGTGCTCGGGCCCGTTGGACGCGACGCCGTCGTCGTAGACCCACTGGCCGTCGCCGTTGATGTCGCCGACGCCCTGGAGGTACGTCGCGAGCGCGTAGACGTTGAAGCAGCGCGAGTCGGTGTCCTCGTCGGGGGGAGGCCACTCTTCGCGCGGAAGCTGCGGCCCGGCGAACGCCGGATCGTGCCAGCGGTCGCTCGCGCCGGGCTCGTCCGCGACGGCGAAGCGATCGGCGCCCGGGCTGCCCGGCGACCCGAAGCTGCCGCCGTTCTGATGGTTCTCGTTGAGCAGCGGCGGGTAGTAGCCGTGGTCCTTGTTGAACTGCTCGAGCCCCTGACCGATCGACGCGAGGAAGCGCGTCGTCGCGTTCTTGCGCGCCGCCCGCAGCGCGCCGTTGCCGGCGACGAGCAGCAGGCCGAGCAGCAGCGCGATGATCGCGATCACCACGAGCAGCTCGGTGAGCGTGAAGCCGCTTCGCGTGCGCGGCGGACGGCCGGGATGGAGTTCAAGTCGGCGTCGCATGGCGTGCCTTGCCGGAGCGGCTCTTTAGCTGGAGGAGAGGGACTCGACCATCTTGACCATGGGGAGGAACATGGCGACGACGATGGTGCCGATGACGCCGCCGAGAATGATGACCAGGAACGGCTCGATGAGCTTGACGAGCGAGCCGACGGCGACTTCGACCTCTTCGTCGTAGTTGTCGGCGATCTTCATGAGCATGGTGTCGAGGTCGCCGGTCTCTTCACCGACGTCGATCATGTTCACGACGATGGCGTCGCAGGTCTTGGTCTCGCGCAGCGGGCCGGCGAAGGACTCGCCCTGCCGGATGGAGTCGTGGACCTTGTTGAGGGCGCGCTCGAAGACGTAGTTGCCGCACGTGTCGCGGGTGATGATGATCGCCTCGAGGATCGGCACGCCGGCGGTGACGAGGGTGCCGAGGGTCCGGGTGAATCGGGCAATGGTGGACTTGCGGGTCATCGGCCCGAAGACGGGCAGATACAGGAAGATGGTGTCGAAGACGGCCTTTCCGGGGCGCGTTTTGCGTGCGAGTTTGAGCAGGATGATGAGCCCGAACGGCGCGCACATGACCCAGATCGCGCCGGGGATGGTCTGCGACTCGGGCGTCGGGTAGTTGCCCGCCATCCACTTGCTGGCGTTCATCAGGAAGAGCGTCAGCGGAGGAAGCTCGACGCCGAAGTCCGCGAAGATCTCCTGGAACTTCGGGATGATGAAGATCATCATCGCGGTGACGATCGCCGCGGCGACGAAGATGACCGCCACGGGGTAGATCATGGCGCCGACGATGCGCCGCTTGAGGCGCTGGGCCTTTTCCATGAACTCGGCGAGGCGCTGGAGGATGACGTCGAGCACGCCGCCGACCTCGCCGGCCGCGACCATCTTGGTGTAGAGCCGGTCGAACGCGGCGGGGTGCTTGGCCATCGCGTCGGAGAGCGACGAGCCACCCTCGACGTCCTCGATGACGCCCTGGAGGATGCCCTTGAGCTTGCCGGGACGGAGCTGGCCCTCGAGGATCTGCAGCGAACGCAGCAGCGGAAGGCCGGCGTCCTGCAGCGTCGAGAGCTGACGCGTGAAGGTCGTGAGCTGCTTGCCCGAGACGCGCCCGATGGCGAGGCCGCCGCCCTTGCGCTTCTTCTTTTTCTTCTTGCCGCCGCCTTCGACGCCGGGCTCGGCGGCGGCGGAGGTCTTCTTGACCTTCTGCTCGCGCACGGAGGTCGGGAAGAGGCCCTGCATCTTGATGCGCTGGATGGCCTCTTCGCTGGTGCCGGCGTCGACAGCGCCCTTCTGGGGCTTGCCGGATGCGTTCAGCGCTTCGTATTGAAAGGTTGGCATGGGCGGATGCCTCGAAAGGGAACGGGGTTTATTCCTCGGCGATCGTCTCGCGGACGACCTCGTCGATGGTGGTCTGACCTTCGTAGATGGCGCGCAGGCCGGACTCGCGGAGGGACCGCATGCCGCGCTTGCGCGCTTCGCTGCGGATCACGGACGTGCTGGCATGCTTCATGATGAGCTCGCGCAGCTCGTCGTCCATTACCATGATCTCGTAGAGCGCCATGCGGCCCTTGTAGCCGGAGCCATTGCAGTGGTCGCAGCCCTTGCCGCGCGTGAACTTGCGGCCCTTCACGTCCTCGGGGAGGAGGGAGAGCTCCATGAGCTGCTCCTCGGTGGGCATGTACTGCTCGCGGCACTTGGGGCAGATGGTGCGCACCAGGCGCTGGGCGACGACGGCCTCGATCGTGGCGGTCAGGAGGAACGCCTCGACGCCGAGGTCGAGCAGACGGATGATCGACGAGGGCGCGTCGTTGGTGTGCAGCGTGGAGAACACCAGGTGGCCGGTGAGCGACGCCTGCACCGCGATCTGCGCCGTCTCGAGGTCGCGGATCTCGCCGACGAGGATGATGTCCGGGTCCTGACGAAGGAAGGAACGCAACGCGCGGGCGAACGTCAGGTCGACCTCGTTGTTGATCTGCACCTGGCAGAGACCGTCGATGTCGTACTCGACGGGGTCCTCGGCGGTGAGGATCTTGGTCTCGACGTCGTTGAGGAACGCGAGCGCGGCGTAGAGCGTGGTGGTCTTGCCGGAGCCGGTCGGGCCCGTGACGATCACGATGCCGTTGGGCTTGTCGATGATGCGCAGCATCAACTGGTAGTCGTCCTCGCGCATGCCGAGGCGGTCGAGCGAGAGCTCGACGTTGGACCGGTCGAGCACACGCATCACCACCGACTCGCCGTGCATCGTCGGCAGCACGCTGACGCGCAGGTCCACCGGGTTGCCGCCGACCATCAGCTCGACGCGCCCGTCCTGCGGGAGGCGGCGCTCGGCGATGTCGAGGTTGGCCATGACCTTGATGCGGCTGGTGATCGCCGGGCCCAGGTGCTTGGGCGGCGGGATCATCTCGTAGAGCACGCCGTCGATGCGGTAGCGCATCTTGAACTCCTCTTCGAAGGGCTCGAAGTGGATGTCCGAGGCGCGATCGCGGATGGCCTGGAGGAGGACCAGGTTGAGAAGCTTGATGACCTTGTTGTCTTCGGAGGCCTCGAGGACGGCGTCGAGGTCGATCGAGTCGCCCCGTCCGGCGAGCGAAGCGAACTTGGCGTCCGAGGCCAGGTCCTGGACGACGTCCACGACGGACTCGACCTTGGCGTAGTGCTTCTTGATGAGCTTGTCGACCAGGTCCGGGTCGGCCACGACCGCCGTGACCTTGAAGCCCATGAGGAGCTGCAGGTCGTCCACGGCGCGGAAGTTGTCCGCCGACTTCAGGGCGATGGTCACCTTGCGGCCGTTGGGGTCGTACTTGACCGGGACGATCTGGTACGCCTGGGCCGTCTCGGCTGGGACGGACGCGAGGACCTTCTCGTCGAGCTCGACCTTTTCGAGGTCGACGTAGCCCATGCCCGCCTGGCCGGCGAGGGCCTCCTGGACGTCGCGCTGGTTGACATAGCCCAGCTCGACCAGGAGCTGACCGATGGGCGCCTTGCGGACCTTCTGGATCTCGAGCGCCTCGTGGACCTGCTCGCGCGTGATCTTGCCCATTTTGGTGAGCACACGCCCGAGCTTCCGTCCTTTCAGTTCGTTCGGGTCAATCGCCATGAATCTGGGCCTCTGGACCGCGCGGGGGAGCGACCCCGTGGCCGTACGGTCCGGGTAAAGGTTCGCCCATAAGTCGGGCGGTGTTGCCAGTCGAAGCCGCAATCTGACGCTTTTTTCAGATGCGACATCGATGATCTGGATATAAATCGGTGTTCTGAATCACCGCTCAAACACCGGACATCACTCCCCGGGCTTCACGTCGTCCTCGTCGTACTCGGCGCGTCCGACGAGCTTGCCGGCGCGGTGGACCCGGTCGGTGAGATCGCCGGGGTTCTTGGCTTTGTCGATCATGTCCTCGGCGGAGATGACACCCCTCGAATAGAGGGACCAGAGGTGCTCGTCGAGGAGCTGCATGCCGAACTTGCGGCCGGTCTGGATGGACGAGTCGATGCGGAAGGACTTGTTGTCACGGATGAGGTTGGCGATGGCGGGGGTCACGACGAGGAACTCGTACGCCGCGACCATGCCCGGCTGGTCCTGCCGGCCCATGAGGACCTGGGAGAGGACGCAGACGAGGGACGTGGAGAGCTGGACGCGGATCTGGTTCTGCTGGGTGACGGGGAAGGCGTCGACGACGCGGTCGATGGTCTTGGCGGCGCCGGTGGTGTGGAGGGTGCCGAACACCAGGTGGCCGGTCTCGGCGGCGCGGATGGCGGCTTCGATGGTCTCGAGGTCGCGCATTTCGCCGACGAGGATCACGTCGGGGTCGGATCGGAGCACGCGCCGGAGGCCTTCGGCGAAGGACGTGACGTCGGAGCCGACTTCGCGCTGGTTGACGATCGATTTCTTGTGGTAGTGGTAGTACTCGATGGGGTCCTCGAGGGTGACGATGTGCCGCTCGAGGTTGGCGTTGACGTAGTCGATCATCGTCGCGAGCGAGGTCGTCTTGCCGGAGCCGGTGGGTCCGGTGACGAGGAAGAGGCCTCTGGGGCGCCGGATGAGGTCTTTGCACATCTCCGGCAGGCCGATCTGCTCAAAGGTGAGCAGGCGGTTGGGGATCTGACGGCAGACGATGGCGAGGTCGCCGCGCTGGCGGAAGATCGAGACGCGGAAGCGGGCCGCGGTGCCGTAGGCGAAGCCGAAGTCGGTGCCGCCGCCTTCCTGGATTTCCTGCTGGTTGCGCTCCGGGGTGATGGCCTTCATGAGCGAGACCATGTCGTCGGAGTCGAGGACCTTGGTCTGGAGGTTCTTGAGGCCGCCGTGGAGTCGGAGCGTCGGCGGTCGGCCGACGGTCAGGTGCAGGTCGCTCGCGCCGAGCTTGATGACGGTGTCGAGCAGACGGTCGATCTGGATGCTGGACATGGTGGGTCTCGATCAACGCGGCCGGAGGGCGCCGGTGGTGTGCGGGGTCAGTTCTCGACGCCTTCGACGCCGGCGACCTGGGCGACGCGGGCGATCTCTTCGGGCGTGGTGACGCCCTTGAGGATCTTGAGCTTGCCGTCCTCGAGGAGCGAGCGCATGCCGCTGGCGAGCGCGGCGTTGCGGAGCGTGGACACGGAGGACACCTTGAATGCGAGCTCGCGGATCTCGTTGTTCATGTGCATGAACTCGAAGATGGCCTTTCGCCCGCGGTAGCCGGTGTTGTTGCAATGGTCGCAGCCGGCGCCCTTGGAGATGCGTCCCTCGCCCTCCTCGGGCTTGATGTTCACGAGGCGCATGAACTTGTGGTCGGGCTCGGGGTCGAGCACCTTGCACTTGGGGCAGATGCAGCGGATGAGGCGCTGGGCCATGACGGCCTGGATCGACGACGCCACGAGGAACGGCTTGACGCCCATGTCGATCAATCGCGTGATCGCCGAGGGCGCGTCGTTGGTGTGGAGCGTCGAGAACACGAGGTGGCCGGTCAGGGCCGCCTGGATGGCGACCTCGGCCACTTCCTTGTCGCGGATTTCGCCGACGAGGATGATGTTCGGCGCCTGACGGAGCATCGAGCGGAGGATCGACGAGAACGAGAGGCCGATGCCCTCGCGCACCTGGCACTGGTTGATGCCGGTGAACGCGTATTCGATCGGGTCTTCCGCGGTGATGATCTTCTTGTCGGGGCGGTTGAGGATGTCGAGCGCGGAGTAGAGCGTGGTGGTCTTGCCGGAGCCGGTGGGCCCGGTGACGAGGAAGATGCCGTTGGGGCGGCGGATGATCTTGTTGAACTGCTCGAGGTGGTCGGTCTCGAAGCCGAGGTTCTCGAGGCCGATGCGGACCGAATCGGGGCGGAGAATACGGCAGACGACCGCTTCACCGTGGTAGGTCGGGCAGGCCGCGACGCGGAAGTCGATGGTGACGTCGTCGACCGTGATCTTGATGCGTCCGTCCTGGGGGATGCGCTTCTCGGCGATGTTCATGCCCGCCATGAGCTTGAGGCGGGTGAGCACGGCGTTCTGCATGCGCTTGGGGAGGTTGTCGCGCTCGATGCACACGCCGTCGATGCGGTAGCGCAGGCGGATGCGGTCCTCCATCGGCTCGATGTGGATGTCCGACGCGCGCATGCGGACGGCCTCTTCGAGGATGCGTCCGCAGAGCTTGATGATCGGCGAGTCCGCCTGGACGTCGCGGTCGATCGAGGCGTCCACCGACTTGTCGAGGGACTTGTCAATCGACGCGGAGATGATGGACTCGGTCGGCACGCCCGACTTGTTCGAGCCGAGCTTGTTGTCGAGGAACGTCTTGATGCGCCCGCGCGGCGCCACGCGCGGCTCGACCTCGGTGTTGAGGCGGAAGCGCAGCGTGTCCATCAGCTCGAGATTCATCGGGTCGTGAATCACGAGCTGGAGACGGCCGTTGGTCTTGGCGAGCGGCAGGACCAGGTGCTTCTTGACGAGGTCCTCGGGGATCAGCGAGAGATCGACCTGACCGGCGTTCTTCGGGTCGTTGAGATCGAAGAAGGGCATGCCGAACTGGAAGGCGAGCGCCTTGGCGATCTGCTCTTCCTTGGCGAAGCCCGCGTCGATGAGCGCCTCGCCGAGACGCTTGCCCGAGCCCTTGGCGACGCCGATGGCCTTCTCCACCTGGTCGGCGGTGACCATGTTCCAGCCCTGGAGGATTTCGCCGAGTTTCTTCTTCGATCGTGCCATTCGGGGGACAGGGCTCCTCTCGCCGGTGCGGGGCAGACGTGCTGCGGCCCCGGCGCCGCGGGACCTTCAATGGGCGTGCATCATCCTAGATCGAGGCTGCGGCGACCCGCGGGGCGCCGGGCGGGATTATGCTGATGTACGGGATGGGCGGCAAACGGTCGCTCGCGCTGCGGCACGGTCGCCGCGAAAGGGTTTCGTGAAGAGCGTCGATCGGAAGGTCGGCGTTCATGGAGGCGTATGGGAGTGCCTGCACAGGGCGAGCGTCGTCGGATCCTGATCACTGCGGGACCGACGCATGAGCCGATCGACGCCGTTCGATTCATCGGGAATCGCTCGTCCGGGAAGCTGGGTGTGTCCTTGGCGGCGGAGGCCGTCGCTCGCGGGCATCAGACGACGCTCCTCCTCGGCCCGACGCCGCCGCAGGCCGTCGATACGCGGGTGCGGGTCCGGGGGTTCCGAACGACGGCCGACCTCGAGTCGCTGCTGCGCGAGGAGACCCCCGAAACGGATGTGCTGATCATGGCGGCG
The DNA here is from genome assembly GCA_041940385.1 of Phycisphaerales bacterium. Lineage (GTDB taxonomy): Bacteria > Planctomycetota > Phycisphaerae > Phycisphaerales > UBA1924 > JACVCK01. The sequence continues at coordinate 48,244 of JBGTSD010000005.1, forward strand.
GCGGTGGCGGACTATCGCCCGATTCCGCCTCAGGGGTTCGACCCCCGCGCGGGGAAGCTGCGTCGGGAGAGCAAGCGATTGACGCTGGAGCTGGAGCCCACGCCGGACCTGCTCGCGGGGTGCGTGCAGCGTCGACGCCCGGGGCAACTCATCGTCGGGTTCGCGCTGGAGCCGCGCGCGGAGCTGATGACCTCGGCGAAGGCGAAGCTGGAGCGCAAGGGTGTGGACGCGATCGTCGCGAACGCGCTCGAGACGATGGAGTCGCCGACGATCGAGGCGACGCTGGTCTGGCGGGACGGCGCGGCGCAGGCCACCGACGGCGCCGTCAAGAAGGAAGCGTTCGCCGGGTGGCTGCTGGACCGGATTCTGCTGAAGGGAGGCGACTGATGCGACGGACACTCTTCGCGATCTTTCTCGCTGCGGCGGCGTGCGCGAGCGGGGCCGCTCGACAGGACGCGGCCGATGCGCCGATCGAGGCGACGAGTCTCTTCGGCACGCCCCTGACAAGACAACTCTTCGACGACGCGACACGCCTGCGGCTGGAGGCGAATCTTGGCGCGGCGCGGGAGCGGTACGAGGCGGCGCCGCACGACGAGGACGCGATCATCTGGTACGCCCGCCGGCTGGGGTACCTGGGGCGATTCCAGGAAGCGATCGACGTCCTGAACAAGGGGCTGGAGGAGCAGCCGTGGTCGTTCCGGATGCTGCGCCACCGCGGGCATCGGTACATCAGCGTGCGCGAGTTCGACAAGGCGATCGCGGATCTGGCGAAGGCGGATCAGCAGTTCCAGACGCGCGATGAGATCGAGCCGGATGGCGCGCCGAACCGACTGGGGCTGCCGCGCAGCACCACGCGGTTCAACATTCTCTATCACCTCGGCCTCGCGCACTATCTGAAGGGCGACTTCGAGGGCGCCCACGACGCGTGGTCGCGCTGCATGGCCGCGGCGAGGCGGAACGACGACATGACCATCGCGACCACCAACTGGCTGGCGCTGACATGCCTGCGGCTGGGTCGCGACGACGAGGCGCGGGCGCTGCTCGAGCCGATCCACGACGACATGAACATCGTCGAGGAGTCCACATACCTGGCGCTCTGCCTGCTGCACAAGGGCGAGATCTCGGAGGACGAGGCGCTCCGCATGGCGGGCGCTGAGGCGAATCCGAGCCTGCCGGGCATCAACAATGCGACGGTCGGCTACGGCGTCGGGATGCATCGGATGCTCAGCGGCGACGACGCGGGCGCCCGCGAGATGTTCAGCCGGGTGCTGGACGGGCCGTCGTGGGGCGCATTCGGCTACATCGCGGCGGAGGCGGAGCAGGCGCGGCTGATGCGCGTGACGGGCGGCAGCCGCTAGGCGCGGAGCGATTGCAATACGGATTCGAGCTGCGCCGAGTACGACCCGCCTCCGGGCGGATCGAATAGTCGCACATGCACGAGCAGCGGGAAGAGGTTGTAGATGTGCCGGCGTGTCTCGAAGAAGCCCGCGCGGATCGGGCGGAGTTCGTGGTAGCGCTCGAAGAAGGGCTCGCCGAAGGTCGAGAAGAGCGTGATGAACGCCAGCTCGATCTCCGGGTGCGCGTAGTAGATCGCGGGGTCGATGAACCCCGTGATGCGTCCACCTTCGCTGAGCACGTTGCCGGACCAGACATCGCCGTGGATGAGCGCCGGGGCGTCGGGCTCGTGGAGCAGCGTGTCGAGACGGTCGGCGAGCGCTCGAAGTCGATCGTGCGTGTGCTTCGGCAGCTTGCCCTCGGCGTGCGCGACGCCCGCCATGTGGAGCAGGCGGTGCTCGCGGAAGAACTCGAGCCACTTGGGCGTGTAGGGATTCGGCTGATGGAGCCCGCCGATCAGGGTGTCGCGCGAGAGGCCGAAGCAGTCGGCGTCGTGGGCGTGGAGATCGGCCAACAGCTCCGCGGCGTGGCGCTGTGCCTCGGGGCTGCTCGCTCCCCCACTGCCGTCCAGCATCTCCATGACGAGCAGCGAGGGCTCGCCGTGCAGCACGCGCGGCACGGGGAGACTCGATCGCTCGGCGAGGAACGAGAGCATCCAGCCCTCGATGTCGAGCGAGGGCTTCGCGCGCGAATCGAGTTTCACGACGACGCGCGATTTGTCGTCGAGCGTCGCAGCGCGGACATCGCCGACGCAACCGCCGCCGAGCGAACGGACCGATTGCACGCCTTGGCCGAGCGCGGCGGCGAGGCGCGAGTTCAGGTCTGCGTCAGCGGGCATCGCGCTTGACGATCGTGCGGGTCTCGGCGAGCAGGCCGCGGCAGGCGTCTTCGAGGAGATCGAGGTCCAGCTCGAATCCGTGCGTCCCGCCGGAGTAGGGATCGGGGACTTCGCGGACCCGTTGGGCCGCGGCGGCCTCGGAGAATTCGAGCATCAGGCGGACCTCGCCGGCGCGGTGCGGCTCGCGCGGGCGCATCGCCTCGAGCGCCGAGCGGTTGTCGTGGTCCATGGCGATGATGAGATCGAACTCGTGGAAGTCCTGCGTGGAGACCTGTCGGGCGCGAAGCGTGGAGAGATCGAGGCCGCGGGCGCGCGCGGCGGTCTGCGTGCGACGATCGGGCGGCGAGCCGATGTGCCAGGATCCGGTGCCGGCGGAGTCGATGACGAAGTGCTCGTCGAGGGCCGCGTCGCGCACGAGGGCGCGGAAGATGCCCTCGGCCGTGGGCGAGCGGCAGATATTGCCCAGGCAGACGAAGAGCACGCGATATGGCAGGCGGGGCTGGGGCTGGTTCAAGGGTGGATCTCGTCGATCTGTTCGAGCATGCGTTCGGCGTAGCGCCAGGCATTGAGTTCGGTGCGGATGGCGCGGAGCGTTTCGGGATCGGGGTTCGGGTCGGCGAGGGCGTCGGCGAAGAGGCGCGAGCAGGTCCGGATGTGCGCTGCGCGCCGCTCGTGCGCCCAGGCGCGCGACGATTCGAGGCGTGACGCGTCGTTGGATGCCTGCGCCGCTTCGAGTTCCTCGCGGGCCTCCATGTACTCCATGAGGAGTTCGGGCGGCAGCGACTTGTCCTGCGATTCGGTCGGGCCGCCGAGGCGGCGCAGGAGCGCGCCCGCGCGGCGTTCGGGGTCGGCGAGGACGCGCCGGGCCTCGTTGAGGTCGGCGGCGAGCTGCTCGGCGTCCCGCTCCATCGAGTCGGCGCCGATCACATCGGGGTGGGACGCGGCGGAGCGGGCCAGCCAGGCGCGCCGGACCGCCTCGTCGTCGAGGTCGAACGCGGGCTCGACGCCCAGCGCGTCGAAGGGGTCGTCGCCGTTCCGGGCGGGCGAGGGCATGTCGGCATCGTAGTGTGGAGCGGCGCTGGATTGACTTGTGCCGCCACGGGGCGGAGCATGACCCGAGTTCGCACCGTCTCGGCGTCCTGGAGAAGCATTGCCCAAGCACATCGGCATCGTGGCCGTCAGCCCGGAGGGATCCGCCCTCTGCTACCGCGCGGTGATGTCCAAATGCGCGGAGATCGTGGGCGATCAGCCCAAGGTGACGATGCACAGCCGGCCGTGGGGCGCGTACCTGGAAGCGATCCGCAAGGGTGACTGGACGGCGGTGGGCATGCTGCTGCAGGAGTCGGCGTTTTCCCTGGCGTCCTGCGGGGCGGACTTCTGTGTGCTGCCCGACAACGTCGCGGCGCACGCAGCGCCGCTGGCGGAGGCCAAGTCGCCCATCCCCTGGCTGAACATGATCGACCTGGTCGCCGACGCGGTGATCCACGATCAACGCGGATCGGTCGGGCTGCTCGGCACGAAGACGGTGTCGTACGGGTCGATCTACCAGGCGGTGCTCGGGCTGCGCGGCGTGAAGGTCATGGCGCCGCCGGAGGATGAGGCGGAGCTGATCGATCGGATCATCTTCGACGAGCTGGTGTTCGGGCGCATCATGCCGGCGTCGCGCGATCGGCTGCTGAAGTCGATCGAGGGGCTGGCGTCGCGCGGCTGCGAGGGCGTGATCGTCGGCTGCACGGAGCTGCCGCTGCTGCTCAATGGGCTGATCTCGCCGCTGCCGTGCTACGACGCGGTGGAGCTGCTGGCGAGCGCCGCGGTATCGCGCGCCACGGCGGAGTGACTTCAAAAACAGAACCGGGCGCCCCTGCGGGCGGCCGGTCGAATTACTGGCTGAAGCGGAACGTGGTTCCGGATCAGTCGGCGTACTTCACGGAGCAGCCGTAGGGCTTGGTGTTCGTCTCGGTGACGGTCTCGCCGGCAAGCACTTGCTTGAGGGCCTGGGCGACGTAGTTGGTCGCGCCGGTGTCCTTGCCGGAGGGATCGTTGTCGATGGCGCCGGCGTACGCGAGGACGCCGTCCTTGTTGATGATGTACATGTGCGGCGTGGTCTTGGCGGCGTACATGTGGCCGACCTTGCCGGACTCGTCGAGGGCGACGGCGTACGGAATGTTCCACTCGGACTTCATCTGCTTGTTGAGCTCGAGGCCCGCGCCCTGCTTGCCGGCGGCGCCGGAGTTGATGGCGATCCAGACGACGCCCTGGTCCTTGAACTCGTTGTAGGTGTTGATCATCGTCTGGTCCTTGTAGTGACGGACGACGAACGGGCACTGCGGATTGAACCACTCGAGCACGACGACCTTGCCCTTGTAGTCGGCGAGGTTGTGCGTGTTGCCGTCGGTGTCGGTCAGCGTGAAGGTCGGCGCGGCCTGGCCGACGGCGGCGTGGGCGTGCCCGTGATCGCCGGCGATCGCCGTGTTGTTGGCGACGAGGGTGGCGCCGGCAAGTGCGAGCGCGCCGAGGGCGACAGCGAACAGGTTCCGGGTCTTCATGGGAAGCAACTCCTCAAAGTGGGTTGATTTGCTTGGGATGCCGCCCAACCCGGGGCGGCGGAAAGAGCGCGACAGCGCGCTCGGAGGGGCAAGAGAGATTCAGTGCGTCGGAACCTCAACACGCCAGAAGCGCGGTTTGTTCGACGCGTCCCGCACGACGAGAGTTCCGGAGATGGCGGCGGCGTCGCCGAGGCCATCATCGAAAGAGATGACAAGCCGATCCGCATCGGCCGCGCCGGCGTAGACCATGTTTGACGGCGCCGGGCTTGGCCTGGGGCCGGGCAGGAAGGTCAGCGACGTCGCGCCCGGCACGACGAGCGTCAGGGTCTCGCCGGAGAGCGACGCGTGGAGAGCGTCCGTCGGCGGCGTCACGGGGTGCGTGCGGCGTGCGGAATCGAACCGGGAGGCGAACGGCGAGGGCGAAGACTCGGCGGACACGGTCGTCTGCAGCGAGGTCTCGGCGCCGCCGGGGATGCACATCTCGTCGTCGCACATCAGCCACCAGAGTTCGGCGCGAATCTCGGCCGCTTCGCCGATCGGGGCGTCCTGCGCGACTGTGAGGGGCACGATGAGCGTGAGCGTGTCGTGGTGGACGTAGTCGAGGATGTCGCCGGGCAGGACGAGGCGGTCGGGGGTGGGCCACTGGGTCTCGCCGGCGGTGAGCCAGCCCGGGAGGTCCAGCTTGATGCGCGGGGCCGCGCCAGACTCGCCGGGGTTCTTCCAGTACATGTGCCAGCCCTCGTCGATCTCGAAGGAGACGCCGAGGTGGAAGACCTGTCCTGGGACGAGGGCGGTGGTCTCGCCGATCAGCCGCGCGGTGACGGGATCGTCTCCGCTGGCGGGCTGAGCGCTGGAGAGGGTCGCCGGCGCGAGTGACGCGAGTCCGGCGGCGATTCGCAGCAATTTCTTCATTCGTGGGAGCATCCCGACCTGAGAGTCCTCGAGGCCACGCGGCCGCGAGGGAAACCCGGGTCCGGCGCAGATTCGGTCGGCGCCGGCGATCGACCCGATTATTGTACCTGCCATGACGCACCAGATTGCACGTTGTTTCCCACGGCGTCGGCTCGGCGCCCTCGCGCTGGCGACCGGGCTGGCGGCCCTCTTCGCGCTGGGCGGGTGCCGTTCGGTGAGCGACCGGAGCATCGAGGTCGTGGGGCTGTCGGAAGTCCAGCGGACCGTGCAGCGGGACAACGGCAAGTCCACGCTGATCGTGGATGCACGCCCGGCGACGGAATTCGAGGCGGGGCACATCCCCGGCGCGGTGAATCTGCGGCCTCCGGACATCGACCTGGAAGACCCGGATCCGGCGCTGTCGAAGTACAAGGCGATCCTCGTCTACGGCGAAGACCCGGGATCGGCGTCGGCCAAGGCCATGACCAAGCTCTTCCTGCGGGCCAAGTACAAGAACGTGCGGATGTTCTCCGGCGGGATGCAGGCATGGCGCGGCGCCGGGCTGCCGGTGGAGTCCGGCCCGGCCCGGTAGACCTTTGCGCGGAAGTCTGCTGCGGCGGCGCGACGGCGCCGATAATGCAGTGCGCCCGCGCCGGATCGCGGGCTCGCCGCCAACGAGTAGGAGCTGCCGCCGCATGGATGCATTCGTGATCGAGGGAGGGCGCGCGCTGCGGGGAACGCTGCGCGTCAACGGGTCGAAGAACTCCTCGCTGCCGCTGATGCCGGCGGCGCTGCTGACGGACGAGCCGGTCACGCTGCTGGGCACGCCGTCGCTGGCGGACATCGACAACATGGTGCGCCTGCTCGCGTCGCTGGGCTGCCACGCGACGATGGGCGTGGACGGTCCGGGCTCGATGCGGCTGCATTCGATCGGCGAGGGCTCGAACCATGCGCGGTACGAGATCGTGCGCACCATGCGCGCGAGCATCAGCACGCTCGGCCCGCTGCTGGCGCGCCGCGGCGAGGCGCGGATCGCAATGCCGGGCGGCTGCTCGATCGGCCAGCGTCCGGTGGACCTGCACCTCAAGGGCATGGAGGCGCTGGGCGCCGAGATCACGCTGGAAGAAGGCGACATCGTCGCGCGGGCGCCACGGCGGACGGGCGGCAAGCGCCGGCTGCGCGGCGCGTCGATCTTCCTCGGCGGGCCGTTCGGCTCGACGGTGCTGGGGACGGCGAACGTGATGAGCGCGGCGGCGCTGGCGGAGGGTCGGACGATCATCGAGTGCGCCGCGTGCGAGCCGGAGATCGCGGACCTTGCGGAGCTGCTGAACGCGATGGGCGCGCACATCGAGGGCGCGGGCACGCCTCGGATCACGATCGAGGGCGTGGAGTCGCTGGGCGGCGCGACGCACGAGGTGATGCCGGACCGCATCGAGGCGGGGACGTTCATGATCGCCGCGGGCATCGCGGGCGGGTCGCTGACGATCGAGAACTGTCCGCTCGACTGCTTGATGGCGTTGACGACACACATGGACGAGATCGGCGTGCACGTCGAGGCACATCCGGGGACGGACCCGCGTCGCGCGACGTGCGATGTGTCGTACGAGCCGCGGCGCGACGGCCGGCTGCGTCCGATCCAGATGACGACCCAGCCGCACCCGGGATTCCCGACGGACCTTCAGGCGCAGCTCCTCGCGCTCCTGTGCCTGGCGGACGGCAACAGCGTGGTGACGGAGAAGATCTTCCCCGAGCGGTTCCTGCACGTGGCCGAGCTGTCGCGCATGGGCGGGCGGCTGTTCCGGCAGGGTCCGACGGTGGTGGTGAGCGGCGTGGCGCGCCTGGTCGGCGCCCCGGTCATGGCGAGCGACCTGCGCGCCTCGGCGTGCCTGGTGCTCGCGGGACTCGCGGCCGAGGGGACCACGACGGTGCACCGCGTGTACCACCTCGATCGCGGCTACGAGCGGATGGAAGAGCGGCTCGGCGCGGTGGGCGCGCGGATCGAGCGCGTGGACGCGAAGGAGCTGGAGCCGGCGCCGCCGGCGTCCGCCTGACGGTCACTCCTCGCCGAATCGTGAGTCGATGAGCTTGCGCAGGGTTTCGCACGCCTTCTCGGCGTCGGCGCCCTCGGCGATGATCTCGAGCTCGGCGCCCTTGACGGCGGCGAGCATCATCATCTGCATGATGGACTTGCCGTCGACGGACTGATCGCCCTTGCGCACGGTGATGGACGCCTGGTGCGCCACGGCGGTGTCGACGAACTGCATCGCGGGCCGGGCGTGGAGCCCGAGCCGGTTCTTGATGATCACGGTGACGGTGGCGCGGTTGGACAACGGTCGTCTGCCGGGGACGGATGCGGTCTGCGGAGCGGCGTGATGGTGGAACGAGGGGATCAGCCGCCGATCTGCTGGCTGTCCGCCTCTTCGAGCAGCTCCATGACGGCGTCCTTCGTGGACGCCTGGCGGAGGAAGCGGCGGAAGGTGTCGTAGGAGAGGTTCTTGAAGATGACCTCCATCGCCTTGAGGTGCTCCTCGGGATTGTCGGCGGGGCTGAGGAGGAGGAAGACCGAGTAGACCGGCTGCTTGTCGAGGGAGTTGAAGTCCACGCCGGTCTGGCTGAGGCCGATGGCGAGGGAGACGCCCTTGGCGGAGGTGTGCTTGACGTGCGGCACGGCGACGCCCTTGCCGAAGCCGGTGGAGCCGCGCTTCTCTCGTTCGAGCACGGCGTCGAGGAGCTCCTTGCGCTGCGCCTTGGTCGCGGCCCCGGCCGCGATGAGGGCGTCGAGGAGCTCGCTGATGACCTCGTCGCGATCGGTGGACGCGAGCGTGGGGATGATGGCTTCGGGGACGGCGATGTCGGTCAGACGCATGGAACGATCCGGTGGCTTGGGGCGGACGCGTGGCGAAGGAGCGTGATCAGCGGCGGTCGCGCAGCTTTTCCTTGAAGTCGCGCAGCTGACGGGATGACTTATCGACCGCCTCGTCGATGCAGGCGTAGACGTCGGGCCCCTTGGTGTGGGTGATGAAGTCGTCGTGGTGGACGACGTCGACGATGACCTCGACCATGAACTCGCCGTGGGGCGCCTTGTCGAGGATGCAGGAGATCTGCTGGATGCCGTCGAAGAACTTGGTCAGCTTCTCGCACTTGCTCTCGGCGAACTGGACCATCGCGGGGGTCAGGTCCACGTGCTTGCCGGTGACGTCGATTCTCATGAGTGTTTCCCTGTCTGGGGCTGGTCGTCGTTCGGCGCCGCCGTGGGGCCGGACGCCTCCATCATCGCGGGAGCGGGTCGCCGTGCAAGGTTGCGCGCGGCGGCGGGAGGAAGGTCGTCGCGCTCGGATTCGGGGACGAGCACGCCGCCGCTGATCACGAATCGCAGCGCTTCCTCGACGGTCATGTCCACATCGATCACTTCGTCCTTGGGGAGGTTGATGGCGTAGCCGGTGAAGGGCGTGGGGCTCGAGGGGATGAAGACGCTCACACACTCGACGCCCGCGCGCTGGTTGACGGACCGAAGGGTATTCCCGGTGTGGAAGCCGAGCGTCCAGACGCCCCTGCGGGGGTATTCCACCAGCACGACCCGGTTGAACGAGAGCTGATTCTTCTCGCCGAGGAGGAACTCGGTCACCTGCTTGACGCTCGGGTAGACCTGCTTGATGAGCGGCAGCCGGGTGATGATCCGCTCAACCTTGGCGTAGATGCGCCGGCCGATGAATCCGCCGAGCAGCACGCCGGCGAGATAAAACAGGATGATCGCGACGACGAGGCCGATGATGCGCAGGTACCAGTGCGCGTTCCACCACTCGGCGAAGTTGCGTTCGCGGAGCTGGGCGCGGAGGACGGCCTCCGGGAGCGGTCGAAGGCCCTGGCTGGCGCGCTGGAAGCGGGCGACGTCCACCTTGTCATCGGGGACGCTGAACCACTCGGGCAGCTCCTGCGCGGGCACGACCTTGGGCGCGACCCAGAGGATGCTCTGGCGGATGCCGGCGTTGATCGGCTCGGCGATGTTGCGCTGGACGAAGCCGTACGCGGCGACGAGCAGCCAGATCGTGAGCACCGACGGCAGCAGGATCGCCAGGCCGCGCAGGAAGAACTCGCGGAAGTCGGACCCGAAGGAGCGTCGGGCGCGCGAGTCGGGCTTGTCTTTGGGGGTGCGGGGGCTCATGGCCGGCGTGGAGGAGTCCGATTCGCGATGGGCGAGGGGTCGACGCCGGGGGCCGGACGCCGGAAATCAAGTCTACGGCGACGGGACGCCCGGCGCCCACGAATCCTCGCGTTCGAGCGGCACGAGGGTGATTCGGAGGACCAGCCGGAGCGTTCCGCGGCGAACGGCGACTTCCACCTCGTCGCCCACATCCTGCTCGGCGAGGATGCGCACGAGGTCCTCCGGCGTCCGCGTCGCCTGGCGCGCCACCGAGGTGATGACGTCGCCCCGGCGCAGTCGATCGCCGTCCGCGGCTCGCGCACGCTGTGCGACATCGACGATGACGGGCCCCTCGCCGACGCCGGGCTCGATGACGACGCCGAGACTCGGCATGCCGGGGCGGATCTCTTCCGCGACTTCCGGCAGCTCTCGGACCCACGCCTTGTACGCGCGTTCGACCTGCGCGAGCGGCTGATCGAAGACCTCCTGCATCGCGGCGGCGCCGGTCGGGTCCTCGTCGAAGATGCGCGTGTACGCGCGCATCCAGTCGAGGAGGCGCCCCTGATCCGCGAGGAAGAGCATGATGGTGCGCGCCTGGGCGTAGTTCGCATTGGGGCGTTGGCGCACGAAGCGATCGCGCGGCATGGCGAAGAAGGTGCGCCAGGGCATCAGCCGGTTGCGCGCCTCGAGCCGCTTGACGATGTTGGTGCGCCACGAGGGCACGGGCGTGTCGGCGCCGCTCTCGGCCGACATGTCCTCGACGACGGCGCCGAGGCCTTCCTGCACCCAGTACGCGTGCTGCTGGCCGAGGCGGTCCATCACGCGATGGTGCAGGACGTGGAGAAACTCGTGGCGGAGACTGGGGCCCAAATCCTGCGAGACGAGGAGGCGCCGATCGCGGTCGTAGATGCCGCCGACGCCGGGCATGGGCACGAAACCGCGGAAGTGCTCGGGCGTGGGAAGCAGCAGCGACACCCAGTGATCGGGCTGATTCGGCGGGGCCACGCCCAGGTCGCCGAAGAGAGCGCGATCGGCCCATGCGGCGGTGCGCCGGATCTCCGCGATGGCCTCGTCGGTGGAGCGCTGGTCGAAGCTCGACGCGATGTTGAGCCGGAGCGCATCGTCGGTCGCGTAGGTGTAGCGCCCGCCGAGCGCTTCTTTCGCGCTGGCCATGTCCGCCTCGGCGCGGGCCTCGAGGAGTTCGCTCCAGCCGAGGATGATCAGGACAAAGTCGGGTCGTTCGCGCAGCGAAGCCAGATCGTCGTCGCGCTGCATGTGGTGGAAGTCCACGAAGCCGCGCTCGATGGACTCGTGCAGCGCCTCGATCGCGCCGTCGGCGTCGCCCTGCCGGGCGCGGACGCAGGCGAGGTTGTACGGGGGATGAGGATCGTTTGGCCGCGCCTCGGCGAGTTGGCGGAACGCATCGGCGGCGGTGGAGAGGTCGCCGGCCTCGTACGCGCGCATCGCATCCTCGGCGAGTCGCTCGGTGTCGATGCCTTCACCGGGCGCGGCGAGCGCCCCGGCCGCGAGAATCAGGATGCTGAGGAACGTCCGGATCACGCCGGGATTATTCGGGCGATGCGCCGGCCTGGCGCGTCGGGCGCGGGTTCGAGGCGCACGCGGTCTTCGATCATCGCCCGGAGCGCTTCGGGGTAGGCGAGCTTCTCTTCCTCGAAGACGCGGGCGGCGAGGGAGTCCGGCGTGTCGTCCGGCAGCACCGGGCAGCAGCGCTGCACGAGGATCGGCCCGGTGTCGTAACGCTCGTCGCAGAGATGGACCGTGCAGCCGCTGAGTTTGCACCCCGCGGCGAGGACGGCGCGATGGACGCGCTCGCCATACAGGCCCGTTCCGCCGAAGGACGGCAGGAGCGCCGGGTGGATGTTGACGACGCGGTCCTCGAAGCCGCGGGGAATGGCGACGAGGCGCAGGTAGCCCGCGAGGGCGACGATCGAGGCGCCGGCGTCGTCGAGCATGCGTCCGAGGTCGTCGCGGGCGATGTCGCCGGAGGCGATGCGGACGGTCAGGCCGCGCTTCCGGGCGCGATCGGCGCCGGGGCATTCGCGTGAGGCGACGACGAGCGTGACGCGCGCGGGGAGCGAGCCGTCTCCGATGCGATCGACGAGATTGAGGAGTGTGCGTCCGCCGCCGGAGAGGAGGACGGCGAGGTTCGCGGGGGCGGTCATTTGAGGGCTTTGAGGGCCGCGTCGCGATCGTTCTTGATCGGGAAGAGCTTGTCGAGGCGGGTGAGCTTCAGGACCTCCATGATGGTGTCATTGAGGCCGAAGAGGACCATGCGTCCCTTGCCGTCGCGGCACTTCTTGTTGATGGTCACGAGGGCGCCGATGCCGACGGACGTGAGCATGCCGACGTCCGCCATGTCGATGGCGATGCGCCATCCGTGGGACGGACCGGCGGCGAGGAGTTCCTGCTCGATGATCGGCGCCTCGCGCTGGCCGACGGTCGGACAGACGATCTTGGCGACGGCGCCGTTGTCGGCCTTCTCCACGCTGACGAACGAGGCTTCGGTCATGCCCCCACCGTAACCGGGCGGACCCGGAAAGTCACTTGGCGCGTTCAGGAAGCGACCGTCGGCGCAGAATTAAACGGGATCGGACGTCCCGCGGCGTTCACCGCCACGAGCGTGACCGAGGCGCTGGTGACCGGGGCGATGTCGCCGGTGAGATACCGCTCGGCCTCGACCTCGACGCGCACGGTCACGCTGGTCGTGCCCGTCCGTGTGGTCGAGGTGTAGAAGGAGACGGTGTCGCCGAGGTGGACCGGGGCGTGGAAATCGACGCGGTCGATCGACGCGGTGACCCAGCGGTGGGCCCCGTGCCGGCGGGCCTCGACGAAGCCGGCCTGGTCGATGTAGCCGAGGATCACGCCGCCGAAGATCGTGCCGTAGTGGTTGGTGTCGCGCGGCAGGGTGACGATGCGCAGCGCGAGGGTTCTTCCGGGCGCGGCGTCGGGGGCGGGGGCTTTGGCCATGGGGCGGATGGTAAGCGTGGCGGCGTCCCTAGACTCCGGGTCTTGGCGGACGACTGAGGCGTGAACCCACTCTTCGACCAGCGACGGCATCTGATTCCCTTCCGGGGCACGCTGTTGCCGCAGGTGTTTACGGACACGCTGGTGATCGGCGCCGGTGTGGCGGGCCTCCGGGCGGCGCTCGCGGCGGCGGAGCACGGCGAGGTCATCGTGCTGTGCAAAGGGGACCTCGAGACGTCGAACACGGCGTGGGCGCAGGGAGGCATCGCGGCGCCGGTGGGCGGCGAGTCGGGGACCGAGCTGCGCGAAGACCGAGAGGACGTCGAGGCGCATGTCGAAGACACGCTGACCGCGGGCGCGGGGCTGTGCGACGAGGACCTGGTGCGCGAGGTCGTCGGCGCCGGGGCGGAGCGGCTCGCGGAGGTCATTCGCTGGGGCATGCGCGTCGATCGCGACGGGAAGGGACGCATCCTGCTCGGGCGCGAGGGCGGACACAGCGCGGCGAGGATCGTGCACGCGCTCGGTGACGAGACGGGGCGGGAACTGGTGCGGTGTCTCGGGCAGCGGGTGCTCGCGTCGGACGGGATCCGCGTCTTCGATCGATGCTTTGCGCTCGATCTGCTGACGCCGAACGAGTCGCCGGGCGCGCCGTGCATGGGCGCGATCACGCACCATCCGCGTTACGGGCTGCAGATGATCTGGGCGAAGGCGACGATTCTCGCGACGGGCGGCGCGGGAATGCTGTGGCGGGAGACATCGAACCCGAAGGTCGCGACGGCGGACGGGCTGGCGATGGCGTACCGCGCCGGCGCCGCGGTGGCGGACCTGGCGTTCATGCAATTCCACCCGACGACGCTGTACGTGGCCGGCGCGGCGCGGTCGCTGATCAGCGAGGCGGTGCGCGGCGAGGGCGCCACGCTGGTGGACCAGAGCGGTCGGCGGTTCATGCCGGACGTGCATCCGCTGGCGGAGCTGGCGCCGCGCGATGTCGTGGCGAGCGCGATCGTGCGCCAGATCGCGCGTGAGAGCGGGACGCACGTGATGCTGGATGCGCGGGGCGTGGAGGGCTTTGCGCGCCGGTTCCCGCACATCACGGAGGTTCTGGGCGAGGTTGGGCTGGATCCCTCGCGCGACCTAATCCCGGTGCATCCGGCGGCGCACTACATGATCGGCGGCGTGCTGACGGATCGTGCGGGGCGGACGAACGTGCCGGGCCTGTACGCGGCGGGCGAGGTCTCGTGCACGGGGCTGC